>DATAOU010000037.1:0-10126 GCA_036265575.1 Pyrinomonadaceae bacterium | reverse complement strand
TGACTGTTCCGCAAACTTCATGAACATTATTTCGCGCCACAAATACATCCGCAGCGTGCTGCTGCTTTCGCTACTCTTCTCGTCTGCCACTTTTGCACTCGCGCAAACAGAACCGCCGCTGCGATCGCTCACTTATCGCCTGGGAATGTCGCGGCCCGTTTCTCATTTGTTCGAAGTAACGATGGAAGTTGAACTGCCCGAGGGCGACCTGCCAAAGTCTCTCGACTTGCAAATGCCCAAATGGTCGCCGGGACGTTATGCCGTCTTCGATTTTGCTAAAAACGTACAGCAATTTGAAGCGCTCGGCGGCATCTGCCCGCGCGGTGCGCAGTGCAAAATGCTCCCTCTTCCGGTTACCCGCGTCGATGATCAAACCTGGCGCGTCACGACCGTAAACACGCCCCGCCTGACGATTCGCTACAAGGTTTTTGGCAATGATTTGTCCGGCACGTTCTCACAACTGGATTCGCGTCACGCCAATTTCAATGGCGGCACAATCTTCATGTACGTGGTTAATCACAAACAGGATCCAGTTACTCTCTCGATCGCAGCGCCGCCGGGCTGGAAAATTTTCAACGGGCGTATGGAACGGTTGGATCAGAACGAATGGCAGTTTCCCAACTGGGACATTCTGATTGATACCTCAACCGAGATTGCGCCGGACTTCACGCTGGACGAGTTCAAGGTTGACGGCAAGCTCTATCGCGTGATGGTCCATTCGTTTGGAGATGAAGGAGGCAAGCGGGCAGCTCTGGTCGCTGACATCGAGAAAATTGTGCGCGCGGAAACCGCGATGTGGGGACCGCCGGAATTTGAGTCCTACACTTTCTTAATCCACTTCGCTGCGGACGATCATTCCGGCGATGGCATGGAGCATCTGACTTCAACGCAAATTATCGAGCCTGGCGCACTGGGTGAGATGGGCGTCTATGGTGACACGCTCGATACAGTTGCCCACGAGTTCTTCCACGTTTGGAATGTGAAACGACTGCGGCCCTTCGAACTTGGACCATGGGATTTTACCCGGCCGGCGAATACGCGCGGACTCTGGATTGCCGAAGGCTTCACCAATTATTACGGACACTTAATGATGCGGCGGGCAGGCATCTGGGATGACACACGCTTTTTTCGCCGGGAAGGCCAGACCGTCACCGGCATTGAAAATGCTTCCGGCAGTCATCTGATGAGCGCGGTAGAGTCTTCGCTGCAAGCGCCGTTTCTGGACGGCGCGCCGCACGCGCAAAAAACCAACCTGACTAACATCTCGATTAGTTATTACCCGAAGGGTGAACTAATTGCGCTCGTACTCGACCTGCTGATTCGCAGCAAAACAGACGCGAAGGTTTCTTTAGATGATGTTATGCGTCGCATGTACGAGGAGTTTTATTTGAAGAGTCCCAATGCGACCTACTATCTGCGCGGGCGTGGTTATAGCGTCGAAGACTTTCAACGTGTCGCAGCGGAAGTCAGCGGCTTGGATCTAGATGATTTTTTCCGGCGTTACGTTTACGGTGTCGAAGTGTTGCCGTACGACGAGGCACTCGCTGCGGTCGGCCTGCATTTGGTGCGCGAGCAGGCGCGTGAGCCATTCAATGCCGGAATCGGCATTAACTGGGAGAAGGACACCGCAATCATCGGCGCGGTTCGCAACGATTCGCCCGCTGAAGACGCGGGCCTGCAGGAAGGCGATGAAATTGTTTCTCTCGGTCGCAGGAATGTATCGCGCGAAAACTGGTTAGTCGCGCTGGCTCGCTACAAGCAGGGTGATCGGATACCGGTGACAGTAAAACGCGATCGGCGCACAATTCAAACGGCGATCGTGTTGCGCGAACCGGAACGTTTCGAATATACAATTGAAGAACGGAAACATGCGACGCCTAAACAGAAAGCGGCACGCCAGGCGTGGCTGAAGAGCTAGGCAAACCAGGAGTATCCAACCCATGAGTCGCACCCCCGGGTTCTCTGGTCTCAAGAAGTTTGTCATCCTCTGGCCACTCTTTTTTCTAATCTGCGGAAGTTTAGGTTATCCATCTCTGCGGCGCTTCGACCCCCGCGTCACTCCGGGACTCACTGACACCATCAAGTATCACGCCCTCACGACCGGCGCCGATCAGTCCGCCTACGCTGAACGATTTCGGGGCCGCGTCCTGGTGCCTTACGTTGCACGACCGTTTTATTGGTTCGCGCAGGCATATATTCCGACGTGGGATGCGGCGTTCTTTGGTTTACTCGTTTCGGCAGCCATTTTTTGCGCGACCACTGCTTGTCTAATTGTCAGTCTGGGGGAACGAGTGTTTGGCGACGCTACGATTGGAATGATGGGTGCGTTGCTCTATCTGTTGAACTTTGCGGTTTCGAACTCACAACTCGCGGGAATGATCGATGCCGGCGAAGCCTGCTTCATGACGGCGGTGGTTTGGAGTCTCCTCCAGGACAAATGGTGGCTGCTTCCACTCTGGGGGTTGTTAGGCACCGCGGCGAAGGAAACGTTCGTTCCTTTCTCAAGTTTGTTTGCACTGACCTGGTGGTTTGTCGAATGGCGTCGCGGTAAGGCGCCGTTGTTAAAGGTCAAGTGGGTTATTGGATTGGCCGTCGTCGGTCTTGCCGTCGTGATCGCGATTCACTCGCGCATCGCCGGGCACCTGCAATGGCCCTGGCAGATCGCCGAGCAGGTGAATGCGGGCACTAACCCGCTAATGTCGCTCTGGAAAATTATTAGCGACCAAAGCTTCTGGTACGTTCTTGTGTGGTTGCTGCCATTGGGGATCTGGAGGCTGAAAGATTTTCCCAATGCATGGGTCAGTGCCTCAGTTGCAACTGCGATTCTGGCGCTGTTGTTCGGAATTTTTGCGGACTCGCTCGGCAATGCGGGTCGGGCGATTTTCGACGTCGCGGGTCCGTTGCTTAGCTTGTCAGTTGCAGTCTTCCTCGTGCGGCTGTTTGAAGCTTCGGGAAAGGTAAAAGCCTACGAGGGAAGTTAGGTGTCGCGGTTAAATCGAAAGCCGGTCTCGACGCGTAGCGTCAGGACGAGTTTAGCCTGGCGTTTCAACGCCGGGAGAAGGTGTTGTTAGTCGACCTTGTCGCGTAGCGACAATTGAATTCCGCTTCTTCAGCCGTCGCTACGCGACTGGAACCTTTCATCCGACTTTTCCCGGCCTTAAAAGGCCGGGCCAAATTCGTGCCGACGCTACGCGTCGCAATTGCTTATTTCAGATTGGTTACTCCAGTCGGTAATTCGGCGCTTCCTTCGTAATAATCACATCGTGCACGTGCGATTCGCGCAGCCCGGCGGAAGTAATGCGAATGAACTGACTCTTCTCCTGAAACTCTTTAATGGTACGGCAACCGGTGTAGCCCATTCCGGAACGTAGTCCACCCACCAACTGCGTCGTCATCTCCGCAATTGTTCCTTTATACGCAACGCGTCCTTCGATTCCTTCGGGCACCAGCTTCGCTTCACTCTCGGCCATCTCCTGAGCATAACGATCGCGCGAGCCTTCCCGCATCGCGCCGATCGAGCCCATACCGCGATATGTCTTAAATGAACGACCTTGAAAGAGGATGACTTCGCCGGGCGCTTCTTCAGTTCCAGCAAACAGGGAACCAATCATGACCACATCAGCCCCGGCAGCCAATGCCTTGGCGACGTCGCCGGAAAATTTAACGCCACCGTCCGCGATTATTGGGATGCCTTTCGCGCGTGCGGCCTTTACGCACGACTGAATCGCAGTTATCTGCGGCACCCCGGCGCCGGTGACCACTCGCGTAGTGCAAATCGAACCGGGACCAATGCCGACTTTCACGGCATCAACGCCGGCAGCGATCAATTCCGCCGCTCCTTCAGTTGTGCCCACGTTACCGGCGATCAGATCTGTGTTCGGATGACGGTGTTTAATTTCCGCCACCGCTTCGATCACACGAACTGAATGCCCGTGTGCCGTGTCAATAACCAAACAATCGACGCGCGCTTTGACTAGTTCATCGGCGCGTTCGCGATAGTCTCCGGTGGCGCCGATTGCCGCCGCAACGCGCAGTCGACCGAGATCGTCTTTGGCTGCAGTCGGATACTTAATCGCCTTCTGAATGTCCTTGACGGTAATCAGGCCTTTAATTCTTTTGTCATCGTCAACGACCAGAAGTTTTTCGATGCGATGTTTTTGCAGTACTGCCTTGGCCTGCTCAAGTGTCGTGCCGACCGGTACCGAAACCAGGGGCTGAGGTGTCATCACTTCGGAAACTGGAATATCAAACCGAGTCTCAAATCGCAGGTCGCGGTTGGTGATGATGCCGACGAGATGCCCGTCTTCGTCTACCACCGGCACACCGCTGATGTGAAATCGCTCCATCACCTGAAGCGCTTCACGCACCGGTTTATTTGGCAGAATCGTGACCGGGTCGACGATCATGCCTGATTCGGAACGCTTTACCTTGTCGACTTCCTCCGCCTGCCGCTCGATACTCATGTTTTTGTGCACCACGCCGATGCCGCCTTGTTGGGCCAGCGCGATCGCAAGAGCGGCCTCGGTCACCGTATCCATCGCGGCAGACGTCAACGGAATTTGCAAACGAATGTTGCGTGTAAACTGTGTGGACGTGTCTGTTTCCGAAGGCAGCACGTCGGAACGCGCGGGCAATAACAAGACATCATCAAATGTCAGACCTTCAACTATATTCGGCGAAATCATGGATGAATTAGTTCTCCTCTAAATTAAGTGCCATAGACTTTAGTCTGTGTCCCCAAGTCAACCACAGACTAAAAAGTCTGGGCTGCTTCACGATCCTCGCATCTTCGGAACGTGAAACCTGACTCCAAAAACACGAACGCCCGCCGATCAGGACGGGCATTGTCGTTTTGCTTTGCTGACTCGCAAACAAGCGAAGCGGCAGAGCGCAGTAATGCAAAAACTCTTAAGCCAAAAATTATTGTTGCCAGACTTTTTCGTAATCAGCTTCCCAACTATCCGTTCTGCCGGCAAGACTAAATGGGTCAAAGCCTGCGGCCACGTTTTCTTTTGTAACTTCAATCACAGCTGGTTGATGGTCATTAGCCGCACGCCGTTGTCCCCATTTCATCAAGGCCAACGCTATCGCGGAAAGTATCGCCAGAATCACGATTGCCAGCACTAGCGTCAAATAAGGCGAGCGTGTGGCGGGCATGTCCGTATAAACTTTTGCGTGAAAAGGTGTCGAGCCAACCTCATCTCCCGCGTCACCCTGGTCACGCATGTATCGGGTGTAAGCATCGACCGCCTCTTTTTCGTCGTAGCCGACGTATTTCGCATATGCCTTTACGAAGCTCCGGTTAAATATTCCCCCGGGCAGGCGTTTGTAATCGTTTGTTTCGATTGCTTCCAGGTAACGCACTTGTATGCGCGTCTGATCTGAGATCTCGCGGAGGGGAATCCCGCGCTCTTCGCGCGCGGTTCGCAACTGTTCGCCGATAGTTGCTGCCATCACCAATTCGCGTGCGTCCTTAGCGCTTTGGTAGGTGTGCCTGTTGTCAGTTCATTTGAAGTAAAGTGCAACTTTTTTCCCGGAGCAAGGGGGGCCGTGATTGATCCTGCAGATCAACTTAACTGTTGGGCCGAATATATCTTGCGCGGCCAAACACTGTCAAACAATGAAGGCAGGACTCAGGACTAAGAACTCAGAATACAGAAGTCAGAATTCAGAAGTCAGAGGACAGAGGTCAGAGGTCGGGGAAGAGAGGTCAGAAGTCAGAGGTCACAGGTCAGACGATCTATCTGGATACGTGATGTTTCCCATTACTGTCACTAAGGCGCCCTTTACCTGACGTCTGATCTCTGTCTTCTGACCTCTGTCCTCTGACTCCTGAATTCTGACTTCCGTATTCTGAGTTCTGACCCCTGATGTCTTGATTCTTCGCGCCCGCGGTGATAGGTTGACGCCAGAGACTAACAACTCGACTTTAATTTCTACAACGAGAAAAGTGAGGACACAAGAGATGCCCCTAGAAGCACTCGGAATGGTCGAGACCAAAGGTTTTGTCGGCGCCGTTGAAGCCGCTGACGCCATGGTCAAAGCTGCGAATGTTCAACTGCTGGGAAAAGAATATATCGGAGCAGGTTACGTAACGATTTTTGTGCGCGGCGACGTGGGCGCGGTTAAAGCAGCCACGGACGCAGGTGCGGCAGCGGCGCGTAGAGTTGGCGAGTTGATTAGTGTTCACGTTATTCCTCGCCCGCATGCGGAAGTTGAGCGCGTTTTGCCGGTCGATGGTCGCACTGGTTTGAGTCCTGACGAGCGTTCGCTGCAGGGCGGCGGCGCACGTGCTCAATTGGGACAGGGTGAAGGTCGCTCGTTGCAGGCAGGCGGCGCGCGCGAGGGAAGTAAGGAACGAGCCCGATAGGCGTTTGTCAGTTGTCCGTAGTCCGTTGTCCTTTGTTTTCGATTGCAACTGACCACTAACAACGGACCACTGACGCTGTTGGAGGTGTTATGTCCACGGATAAAGATCTTCTGTCAGTGCAGCAGGCCAGAGATTTAGTTGACGCGGCGCACAAGGCCCAGGCAGAAATTGTGCGCTTCGACCAGGCGAAAATTGATCGCATCTGTGAAGCCATGGCAAAGGCGGCGTTGCGCGAAGCAGCTCGTTTGGGCGCTATGGCTGTCGAGGAAACTGGTTACGGTGTTCCTGATGACAAGCGCGAGAAGAACCGTTTCGCAGCCGAAGACGTCTGGAACTATTTTCGCGGCTTGCGCACAGTCGGTGTTGTTTCGGAGTCGAAAGACGTAGTCGAAATCGCAAGCCCGCGCGGTGTAGTTGCCGGTATCATTCCTTCTACCAATCCCACCTCGACCGCAATCTTCAAAGTCCTAATCGCTATCAAGTCCCGCAACGCAATTGTGTTGTCGCCGCATCCCTCGGCGGCTCGTTGTATCAACGAGAGTGTTCGCGTGATGCGCGAAGCTGGGGTGAAAGAAGGCCTGCCTGCCGAGGCGATCGGCTGCATGACCACGGCGACAATTGAAGGCACTGAAGCGTTGATGAAGCACAAACAGACGGCAGTTATCCTGGCAACCGGCGGCATCGGTTTAGTGCGCGCCGCATACTCATCGGGTAAGCCGGCGTTTGGAGTTGGACCAGGTAACGTGCCGGTTTTCATCGAACGGACTGCCGACGTGGCCAAAGCGGTGCAGGATATTTTGACAGGGAAGACTTTTGATAACGGGACGATCTGCGCCTCCGAGCAGGCCGTAGTTTGCGACGCGCCGGTTGAAAGCGCGGTGCGCGAACAGTTCAAAGCGCAGGGCGCGTATTTCTTGTCGGCTGCCGAAGCGGATCAGTTAGGCAAGGTGGTCGCCACGCCGCAAAGGTCATTGAACCCCGGCATTGTGGGCAGGTCAGTCGAAGTTATCGCCAAACTGGCGGGGCTTAATGTGCCACCCGGAACGCGCTGTCTGATGGCGGACGTTGGCGGCGTAGGGCGCGAGTTTCCTCTCTCGATGGAAAAGCTTTCGCCGATTCTCGCGTTTTATGTAGTTGACGGACTCGCGGCCGGCGCCGCGCGCAGTTATGAAATCCTGCGCTACGGTGGTATGGGCCACACCGCCGGAGTGCACACGCGTTCGCGCGAAGCAGCCGTTCGGTTCGGCAACGAAATGCCCGCATCGCGTATTACAGTCAACACGCCCACAACGCACGGCGCTATTGGCTTTTCGACAGCATTGCCACCGTCGATGACACTGGGCTGTGGTTCATGGGGCGGCAACGTTACTTCCGACAACGTCTCGCCGCTGCATTTGATGGATATTAAGCGCGTCGCTTTCGAAACGCGACCGGTTAAGAGCGCGCGTCCTGCTGTTTCCAGTTCTACCGTCGCTACGCCAGCGCGCGCACCGATGCCGCAGCAAGCTCCCGCGCGCGCAACGACTGCGCAACCCGTTGTCGGTTCAGGTAAGGGAAAGATCAATCGCGAAGAGATTGCGGCGATTGTCGATCGCTTCCTCGCGGGTCGCGAGCCACAACAAGCGCAACAACAACCAGCAGCGCCTCCGCGCCAGGCCGTCGAAGCCGAAGCCGGCAGCATGTACAGTGCTCCGTCGCAAGCGGCCCGGCCGGCTGAACGTTCTGGCGGAAATGGCGGTGGTTCATCTGAACGCCGCGGTGCGACTTCAGCGCCCGCCTCGACGAATGGGCACACGACCGTTGACTTCGTGAGTGAAGATGATGTCCGCCGCGCAATTCAAAAAGGCGAAAAGATCTACATCACAACAAAGACCATTATCACGCCGGCGGCTCGCGACCTTGGCGATCCGGCTGAGATATTTGCCAAAGCGTGAAGTTTCGAGTTCCGAGTTTCTAGTTTCGAGTTAACTGCCCTGCTCGTGGAAACTGAACTCGAAACTCGGAACTCGAAACTCGGAACTCGAAACTCGGAACCATGTTCTTAGGAAAAGTCGTCGGCACAGTTTGGTCCACTAAGAAGTCTCCGGATCTTGAAGGCATCCGGTTTCTGGTAGTGCACCCGTACGATCTGGACAAAGAACCGACGCGAAACATTGTCGTGGTCGCCGACCGGCTGGGCGCGGGTACTGGTGAAATGGTGATTTGCGCTTATGGCAAGGCGGCGCGCACTGCAATTGGCAATCAGGACATGTCGATTGAGGCAGCCGTAGTCGGCATAGTTGATCGCGTTGATATTACCGATACGACTTCCGAAGAGATGCGCGAAGCGGCGGTGCAGTTGGCGCGCGACAATGGAAAACCCTAGGGGATTGGCGATTTCCGATTGCCAGTTGCCGATTGGCTGAGCGCGACGGACTTAGGGAAATCAAAATTATCTGAGATGAATGAACGCAATCGGCAATCGGAAATCGGCAATCGGAAATGACTCATGGCCAATGAAGATCTGATTTATCGACTGACCACCGCTGTCTACAACCGTCTGGGGGGCGCTGCCGATGAGCAGACAGTCGAACAACTGGTTACCGAGCTGTACCACACTGTAGAACCTTTTCTCGGTTCTAATGGCGCTTCCTATTCTTCGCTCCAATCTTTTCCAACCAGCAGCACTCCAGCGGCAGACCGCGAAGGCTCAGCCGAGCGCATGATCATTTCCGTGTTTGGGGTCGACCACCCGGGTATCGTTGCCGGTGTTTCTCAGATCCTGGCAGCCGCTGATTGCAGTATCGTCGATATCAACCAGACGGTGGTGCAGGGAAAGTTTGCGATGGTGATCATTGCGAACACTGCGCGAGCGCGCGAGAGTGCAGCGGAACTGAAGGAACGGTTACGCCGCGAGGGCGAACAACTCGGCGTGCGCATCTACGCGCAACGTGAAGACCTCTTCAATGCAATGCACCGGGTTTGAATTTCGGATTGCGGATTTCGGAGTTCGGATTTTCTGATAAGCCAGGATGTATAATCTTCAAGCTTGAGACTAAGAGAGTGACAGCGAAGCGCAAAATCCGAAATCCGAATTCCGCAATCCGAAATTCCTATGAGTGAACCGCTTATCGCCCGACGCTGTCCCTGGTGTGGCATAGCCATTCGCGAGCAAGCGTTCTTTTGTCCGCAGTGCGGCAAAGACCTGACGCAGCTACATCCCGACTTTAGCGCGACTATCGTCGACTCGGCCCCGCCGGCCGCAACCCCACGAGACACTGATGAGTTAATTGCCCCGGTCGCTGCCGCAGAGCCGCCGGCCGAATCAGCACCCGCTGCGCCCGTCATGGCCAAGAGTCGTAAACCTGCGATGGGCCAACAGGCGCTGGGAAAAATGGGCGCGGGAATTCAAAAGGCCACGCACGTTGCCCGCGATGTTGAAGGCAACGTAGTTCATCGAGTGCAGAAGCTGCGTGATGTCTCGAGCGTGGTGATTGACGAAGCCAGTTACGACGCCAGCTTGCGGTTCGTTCTGGTCGCAGTAGTGCTGTTTATTTTATTTCTGGTAATTCTTTTGCTGAGCAAGCTAATCACGTAGGAAAAGTTTCGAGTTTCGGGTTCCGAGTTTCGAGTTCAGCAGAAAGAGTGGCATAGACTTTAGTCTGTGATGCCGTAACGTCCACTTCTCTAACTCGAAACCCGAAACCCGAAACTCGAAACTCGAAACTCGAAACTCGAAACTCGAAACTCGAAACTCGAAACTATTTAATGGAATAC
>DATAOU010000036.1:0-6791 GCA_036265575.1 Pyrinomonadaceae bacterium | reverse complement strand
GTCCACCGATGACGAAGATGAAGACGTTGACGCCACTGACGATATTCAGGCTTTGATTGACGTGGGCGAAGCCGAAGGCATTCTTGAAGAAGAAGAAGGCGAACTGATTCATTCGATCATCGAGTTTGGCGACACGCGCGTCAGCGAAGTAATGACGCCGCGACCGGACATTGTAGCGGTTCCGGCTGAAGCAACCGTCCGCGAAGCGCGTGACGTGATGCTTGAGTCAAAGTATTCGCGACTGCCAATCTATCGCGATCAAATCGATAACGTCGAAGGCATCATCTACGTCCGCGACCTGTTGCAGCGCTGGGCTGACGGCGACGAGGAAGGCAGCATCGCCTCGCTCAAGCGCGACGTTTATTTTGTGCCCGAAACGAAACCGGTCGCCGAGTTACTTGAGGAAATGCAGAAAGCGCATGTGCAACTTTCGATGGTTATCGACGAATACGGTGGCGTCTGCGGGTTGGTGACGGTTGAAGACATACTCGAAGAGATTGTCGGCGAAATCGAAGACGAAGATATAGGTCGCGAAGAATTGGAAGACATAGTCGAACAGGAACCCGGCTGTTATGAAGTGCTTGGTTCAACTCAGATTGGCAAGATTGAGCGGCTATTCGACATGGAGATCGAAGCTGATGACTTCACTACCATCGCGGGGTTGGTTATCAATCATTCGGGAAAGGTTCCGCAAACGGGCGAACGCCTGACGTTTCGCGGTTTGGAAGTCGAGGTGTTGGAGGCCGACGACCGGCGCATCGGCAGGCTGCTGGTAAAACGCTCAGTCACGGAAAATGAGGGAGAAGCACACGTAACAAATGCCTAAGAAGAAGAGCAAGTTTCTCGCGGGAAGAAGAATCGATCCGGCGCCGATAACCAGGCGAACCACCATCACACAACTGGTTGATGAATCCTTTCTGGCATACAACGGAGCGCGCCTGCGTGAAGCCTGCCAGTTGTTTACAAAGAAAATGCTGGAGCCACAGGTTACGGTTGGCGTTTCGATTACCGGCGCGTTGACTCCTGCCGGCCTGGGCACGTCAGCGTTGATTCCGCTGATCAAAGCCGGCTTTATCGATTGGATAATTTCCACCGGCGCCAATCTCTATCACGACACTCATTTCGGCATCGGCCTCGCGATGCACCAGGGCAACGCGCAAACTTCCGACATCGTGTTGCGCGCTGAGGAAGTGGTGCGCATTTACGACATCTTTTTTGATTACTCGGTTTTGCTAGACACGGACGCATTCTTTCGCCAGATGATCACCGGCAAAGAGTTTCAAAAGACGATGTCTACTGCGGAGTTTCATTATCTGGCCGGCCGTTATGTGCACGAACGAGAGCGAAAGCTGGGCCTGAAAGATAAATCGCTGCTGGGGGTGGCCTACGAATATGCCGTGCCGATTTACACCTCCTCGCCCGGTGATTCTTCGATCGGCATGAACGTCGCGGCAAAGGCGCTGCAGGGAAACAAGCTGGCTTTCGATCCCTCGCTTGATGTTAATGAGACTGCGGCAATCGTCTTGGCAGCGAAACGGACTGGCGGCAAGAAATCTGGTCGCGGCAGACAGAAGAAAGGCGAGTCGGCAGTTTTCATTCTCGGTGGCGGTTCGCCAAAGAATTTTCTACTGCAGACTGAGCCGCAGATTCAGGAGGTGCTGGGGATCGACGAGCGCGGCCATGATTATTTCTTGCAAGTCACCGACGCGCGTCCCGATACTGGCGGTCTTTCCGGCGCAACGCCGGGGGAGGCCGTCTCCTGGGGCAAGGTAGATCCTGATCGACTGCCTGACGCAGTTGTTTGTTACGTCGATTCCACGGTAGCACTTCCCATCATTACGGCTTATGCTTTAGCGACGCATGAAGCGCGCGAGCCGAGGCGACTGTACCAACGTCGTCAGGAATTTATGGATCTACTCCTTTCAGAATATAAGAAATCAAAACGCCGTTAGTTCAGGCGTCCAATGACGACGCCGGCTGCGCTACCTAAATTCGATTAAGAGACAGGGGCATTGAGCGAACATGGGTCTAACACCAGTCATCGGCCAGAAACCAAAGTATTACGATTGTGATAAGTGCATCGCGTACTGCTGCTCAATTTACGATCGCGTGCAGGTAACGCCGCGAGATGTGCGACGTTTGGCGGCGCACTTTGGCGTAACACCGGAAGTGGCCAGTGCGCGCTTCACCAAAACGTGGGGCAAAGAACGGATCCTGCGGCGCCGTTCCGATAAAATGTTTGGCCAGGCCTGCATGTTTCTGGACCAGGAGACGCGCAAGTGCACCATCTACCATGCGCGACCCGGCACTTGCCGCGAGTTTCCCACGACTGCTCGTTGCGCTTATTACGATCTCATAAAATTCGAGCGCACTCAGCAGGACGATCCCGATGTGCTGCCGCTCGTGAAAATTACGTTTAGGAACGGAAAAGGGAAATAAGGCGCCCGCGGCTTTGGTTGTAAAGTGGAACGTCTCTTAACTGGTTATATCGGCAAGAAGCTGGACGTTTATTGCGGCGGCGCGTCGAGCCTGCGTGGCCAGGTATTGAAAGTTGAAGATGGCGTGCTCCATCTCAAGGACAACGACGGCAAGATATGCTTTGTAGCAATCAACAAGATCCTGGTGGTGTGGGAAGCACGAGAGGACGAGCATCGCGCTGGCTTTGTTTCATCCACTGAAAAATAAGGAAGACTTTCATAAACAGAAACGCCGGCACCCGAAAGGGTCGCCGGCGTTTTCGTTTTAGGAGAATTAATTACTTAGTCGGTAACGGTTGTTTTGACGGGCACGGGGACCTGGCGGAAGCCATCGATGCGCGAGAGCCAGTAGTCATTAAAGGGCGAATAAACGACGCCGTGGTGACGTGACGCATGATAGAAGCCATGTTCGTCAGCAACCACGCCTACGTGCGCCAGGTTGCTAAAGAACACCAGCGTGCCGAATTTGTATTGTTCGCCCGGTGCTGGGGCACTGAAGCGGCTCCACAACGTACGCGCACTGCCGCGTTCAAAATCAATACCGGCGGACTGGAAAATGCTCCAAACAAAACCTGAACAATCAAATGCTGACGGTCCCGTGGCGCCCCAGACATAGCGAGCACCGAGCCGCTGATCGATCGCGGCGGTCATCAACTGCTGAAAGCGATCTCCTACCGGAGCTTTAACCAGCGTTGCAGCCTTAATGTCTTCCGCCGACGCCAGCGAAATTATGATTGGATCATCGTCGGCAACCGGCAGGTTCGAGGCAACATTTGCTTTGGCCAATTGATGCAGACCCATATCTGCATTTTGCGCGAAAGCAGTTTGGGCAATCATGCCGAGTGAAAAGCAGGCCGCGAGGGCGTAGGGGAACAGTCTTTTAGAAAGCAACGGGGAACTTCTCCTTAAAATTTATTATTGCCGCAACTACTCTGGTGAGGAGCTACTCGGGAGGGCGAAGCCATACTAATGGCCGGAAAATGATAGAACAAGCGGCAATGTGACTGTTTCGTGACGAATCACAAACGTACGTAACAGTGCGACCCAAAAGAGGTCAAGCACAACATTTTGAGAAAGCATTATGTGCGAGTGAATACGTCCCAAATGTCTGATCGTAAAACACAATCAGTCAATGTGAGCCATTCTCACGAGACGCGAAAGACAATTCGGCGCAGATTAATCGCGAATAAAAGAGTGAGTGCGAGAGTCATGGGGCAAGCTCCAGCGAAATTCGTAACGCAAACTACGTAAAGCAAATTGTTAGTTTGTCGTCCTGTGCAATCGAGTTCGATACTTAAAATAGATATTGAATCGATGGTGGGTTCCGGGAATAGGCGAGATGCGAATGTAGCAAGCCACAGCAAACTAACAGTTGCTTTACGCTAACCACCCTGGGTAGCGGCCTGGTAGTTCATTCCCACCGTCATGATCTTTTGCAGTAACTGCTCGTACGGCAGGCCGGTGTGGGCCGCGGAATCGGCGAAGTCTTCGTTTTCGGCAATCTGTGGGTTGGGATTGGCTTCCAGCAGATAGAACTGTCCTTCTTCGGTCAGGCGATAATCGAGCCGCGCATAGCCGCTCAGAAACATGTAACGGTAGATACGTTTGGAGAGGCGCTCGAGAGTTTTGTGCTGCTCCGGCGTGAGTTCCGCAGCGCGTGTCTTGACGCCTACTTTTTCCTGATAGGCCGGGTCCCACTTTACCTTGAGGGTTGCGATATTTTCTGATCCTTCCGGCAGCTTTTCCATCACCAGTTCCCACGGCGAATAAGTCTGAACATTAGTGTTGCCAATCACGCCAACGTAAATCTCACGCCCTTTGATGTACTGCTCGGCGATGGCGGCGGTCTTGTTCTGCCGGTGAATGAACTCGACGCGCTGGGTTAGTTTCTCGTCATCATGAACGATTGAGGCCTGTGCAATGCCGACCGAGCCTTCCTCGCTAATGGACTTGACCAGTAGGGGAAACTTCAAACGCTTGGGTCTGCGGACCTTGCGGTTCATGGGAAACACCGCAAAATTCGGCACCTGAATCCGATGATAGCTAAGAATCATTTTGGTGAGGGCCTTGTCGTGGGCGAGGGTCAGACCACGGGGATTGCAGCCGGTGTAGGCCTGCTTCATCAGCTCGAGGTAGCTGACGACATGCTGATCGTAAAGCGGATAACCATGAAACTCTTCCAGCAGGTTGAAAGCGATATGCGGCTTGTGTTCGAGCAGCGCATCGCCAATAGCATTGAGCTGATTGTAAAGGCCGACTGGAAAAACTTCATGCCCCATCTTCTTCAGCGTTGACACAACATCGTACTCAGTTTTGACTTCGATCTTTTCTTTATCGCTGAGACCGTCGAGGGTGTCGGGCGGCACGAGGTCCTGATGGACCAGCACGATGATCCGCAGCTTCTTCTTTGGTTCGAAGATTTCCTTCTTCTTTTTGGACTTGGAAGTCATACGGCGATGCGATGATAACCCGAATGCAACACGTTCATGACCTGAACTGTTAAGACAATCATAAGACGGCGGCGCGCTTCACGTGGCGGTATAGCTACCCGCAACTTCAAATCCTGGCAACGATCAATCAAGTTTTCTATTACGTGATCGATGGTGTACTGGTGCACTCCCGTACCATCGGCAACTATCTGGCGCACCTCACGACGCACGCTGCGGATAAAGCTGGCGGCGGTTGGTTTAGCACGATGTTTCGGATCGTCAGAGAAAATCCGCCGCAGATCGCGATCATAAACAGCGGGCCAGTCAAAATCGTAGCGCTCGCGCTTGCGCCGGTAATGCTCACGTAGCGTGATTCGTATCTCCGAAAGTGATTCAACTTTCGTGCGCACGCGGTTGCGTGGTTTGGTGCCGGCCAGCTCGGTCATTAGGTCGTTGATGTATTCCAGCTTTCTTAAGGCGGGCCAACCTTTATAACGCCGGCGCCAGCGCGAACGGGGCTGCAGCCAGACAGCAAACGTCTCGGCAAAATCTTCTGCTGGATGCGCCTGCGCATACCACGCCCGCAAGTGCAACACATAATTTCGACTCTTTGGTTTTGGTTTGTAGAAGTCAGGATACGGTTGTGCAAACGATCCGAATAATTCGCGCCAGCGCGCTTTGAAGTGCAGCCGGAAAGCAGTGTCCAGCGCATGGCCGGCTTCGTGGCGCAGAATCCGCAGACATTCAGTATCAGTTCCGCCCTCGACTTCCAGCATCTGCTTGCGTTCGAGTTTCATTAGCCGCGGATGGGCCAGATAAAAGGGAATCGCGATTCCGGGCACACCGTCGGGCGAAAACCATTCTTCCGACAACCAGACGTGCGGCTTAAAGCGAATGCCGCGGTCGTTGAGTTCACTGTAAAGCCGCTTAATGTGAGGTTCGAGAAACGAGCCCTTGATCTTCAGGGCCAGGTCACAAATGCGCAGATCGAGCAGGTGCTCGTCGGCCAGACGATACCAGGGGAAGCGGTAGCTCACGCGCAATTCCCCCGATAAACCGGTCTGTTTAGACCGAAAAAGGTGTGACTGCGTAATACTCGCGGCAACCGGTTAGTGGCTGGCATGCGTGGCGGCAGAAGACTGTCGGGGCTATTCAGAATTAGGGAACGGCGCTCATTCTAGCGGTGATTGACTGTATCTGCCAGACGAGCCAAAAAGGATCGCATTCGATTGAATAACTCTGTGCGTCCTTTGTGCTCTTTGTGTCTCTGTGGTGAACGATCATCAAGGTCCACCACAAAGGCACGGAGAACACAAAGGACGCACGGAGAATGCTTGAACTTTGACGCGGAAGCAGTTAACTACCGGGCATAACTCCCGTCTTCAGAAATGACGAAGGGCAAAGCTTTTCGACTACGCACTGATCGCACAGGGGGTTGCGCGCTTTGCAAATCGCGCGGCCGTGCGCGATGAGCAGATGCGGAAAGATGATCCAATCCTTTTTCGGCACCACCTTTATCAAATCGGTTTCAATCTTTTCCGCCGTCTTCTCAGCCGACAAATCGAGTCGATGCGACAAACGCGTAACGTGCGTATCGACTACCACGCCCGAAGCAATTCCAAAAGCATTGCCCATCACCACGTTCGCGGTCTTGCGCGCCACCCCGGGCAACTCCAGTAGTTCATCGATCGTCTCGGGAACCTTGCCGCCGTATTGTTCAGTCAAAGCTTTGGCTGTGCCCTGAATCGATTTTGTTTTGTTGCGAAAGAAACCAGTGGTGCGAATATCGCGCTGCAGTTCTTTCTCAGGAACCTTCAGATAGTCTTCGGGTTTGCGGTATTTGCGAAAGAGATCTTGCGTGACAATGTTGACTCGCGCGTCTGTG
>DATAOU010000035.1:0-7092 GCA_036265575.1 Pyrinomonadaceae bacterium | reverse complement strand
GTAACTCTCACCACTTTTCCAACAGGAGGCCCTCAAAACCCCATGCGAATACGAAACTTCAGCCACGTCACACTCCTCGCTGCTTCAATAGTGTTAGTTCTAAACAATTCCCATACTCAAGCCCAGTCGATGCTTGCTCCTATGCCGCAGGTTGGGCCGGTGGAAGAGCACCTGCCTCGTAAAGCCGATACGACACCGCAGCGGCTCGACCAAATGCATCTGCCGTCAGAGCCGGTCAGCCTTGGACCACCTGAAGTGAAGCCGGTGCGATTGAACCCGAACGTTTCCGTCAGCCTGGCGCTGTCTCCCGATGGCGCACTGCAGTCGAGTCCGGGTCCGGCGCATCCGGTAACCATTGGTTTGAACAAGGAAGGAATCGGCGATGGATTTCCAAACTTTCAGGTGCAGAACGCTCCGCCTGATACCTCAGGAGCGGTAGGCAAGACGCAGTTTGTGCAATGGGTGAACACGTCGTTTGCGATATTCGACAAATCCGGCAACCGGCTGCTGGGACCAATCAAAGGAAAATTCTTATGGCAGGGTTTGGGTGGCGCGGGAACGCCGGTGCCCTGCGAGGTTACCAACGATGGCGATCCAATCGTTTCCTATGACCGAGTTGCAAATCGTTGGGTGCTTTCCCAGTTCTCGGTCAACGGCGGTGTTTTTGCGCAGTGCATTGCCGTCTCGGAAACTTCGGACGCGCTCGGCAAGTATCACCGCTACGAATACGAATCGCCGGCCTTCAACGACTATCCGCACATGGGCGTTTGGCGCGATGCCTATTACTTTTCCTACAACATGTTCGAGGGGCTTTCCGGCGCGCGCGCCTGCGCCTACGAACGCCGCAAGATGCTGGTCGGCAATGCGGCGGCCAAGGAACAGTGCATTCAACTTCAACCACAATTTTTTGGCATTCAACCTGCCGATGTTGATGGCAAGCGGTTCGCGCCAGTAGGCAGACCAAACTACTTTGTGGGCCTGGGCACCGCGCCTAACACATTACTGCTTTGGAAGTTTCATGTGGACTTCGCAAATAAGAACAACACTACGATGGGCGTCGGACCAACGCGGCAACCAGACGCAGTAATTTCAGTAGCCAAATACAATTTGGCGTGCAGCGGAACTGGAGGGACCTGCCTGCCGCAACCGGGCACAGCGCGCCAGTTGGATTCGCTGGGCGAGCGTTTGATGTTTCGGCTGGCATATCGCCGGTTCGCTACCACTGAATCACTGGTGCTGAACCACTCGGTCGACATTGGACCACCAACGGGACGAACTGCCGTGCGCTGGTACGAAATTCGTAACCCAAACGCGGTCCAACCAACTGTCTTTCAACAAGGCACATTCTCGCCCGATGCAACGCATCGTTGGATGGGAAGCATCGCGATGGACAAGATGGGAAATATAGCGGTGGCCTACAACATTTCCGGCAATGGTCAAAAACCGGGCGTCGCGTTTACGTCACGGGCACCAAATGATCCACTCGGGATTATGGGAGCTGAAACTGTGATCAAGGCCGGAGGTGGAATTCAGGATACGTCATCGAACCATCTATCCCGTTGGGGAGACTACAGTGGGCTGACCGTGGACCCCGTGGACGACTGCACTTTCTGGTTCACTACGGAGTTTCAGGCCAGCAACGGAGTCTTCAATTGGCACACAACCATTGCTAAGTTCAAGCTGAATAGTTGTCATTAATTTTCGCAGGCGGGCACCTGTAAAGAGGTCGTCTTTGGGGGCGGCCTCTTTTTTTATTTGGCAATTGATGAGTATGGCAATAGTGTTCATTAAGGCGTTCGAAGCAGGCCAAGGTTAAAACTTCGGCTTCGGTGGCATGAGGTCAGTACCACCACGCCGTAGCGGGTGGATCGTAGGTGAATGCCACTCTTGCCGCGCTGGATGAAGTCAGTACCGCCTGCGGTAGCGGGTGGATGCTTTCGTTCCGGCTCTCAATCAAAGTCTGGTAGGTCATCTCCCTGCCCGTTCAATACATAGTCTATCGCCCTGGCTACGCTCTGTTCGTTCCAAAGTTTCCGCTTGCTGCCTCTATCTGCCCAGGGACTAAAAGACTGCCTCCACAATCCGTCTTGCCTTAGCCGCCTGGTTGCATTTGCTTTAAAGGCATTAAGGACAACTCCTGTTTTGTGCCGACTTGCCGACACCACCGTATGCACGTGATTTGTGCGGACGTTAATTGCCTGCAACAACCATTGACGGCGGGCGCAAGTGTCGCTAATAGCCGAGTCGATCGCTTTTCGTTCGCGCGCCTTCAGGATGAGGGGTGCGGTTTTGAGTTTGCTTTCATTGTAACGCTGCCAACTCCGGTTGGGCGATTTGTACGGTGAGCCATAGCGATTATGGAAACGATCAATCGATCCCCTTTTGTCTCCAGGCAACCAGGTGCCATAGGTGCGGAATGAGATGAAGTAGGCAAGTGGTGTATCAGTATCGTTCCACATATCACGTCTAATACTTACAACGGAAACGCTTCGTCAACCCGACTGAGCCTTCCTGCTGTTCTGAGAAAATGCCAAGTCTTTTACATCGCAAAAAAAAGAAGCATCCACCTGCTACCGCAGGCGGTACTGACTTCATTGCGAGCCGATGCTTAGCGGTTACCAGGACTCCGCGACGTGGTGACCTCAGCCCGGCATTGACAAGAGGGACTACTGGCGTAGCACCCCAGAGAAAGTAAGGCCACTCGCTGGTATAATGTGCACCGGAAGACCGAACCCACAGGAAAACGCGATTTTGAAATTGGACTCCAAACTTGCTAACAGACTCTCCGGCGTGCTACTGCCGATTACGACGCCCTTCAACAGCGATGGCTCCGTGGCTTTCGATGGTCTGCGGTCCAACATTCTGAAATGGAACGAGACTGCGATTTCGGGATACGTCGTGCTTGGTTCAACTGGCGAGCGCGTCAATCTGGACGAAGCCGAGCAACTTCAGGTGATTGCTACTGCTCGGGATGCAGTACCGGCCAGCCGCTTGTTCATTGCCGGGGTGGGCCAGCAGAGCACGCTCGGCACGCTTCGGGAGATTGAAAGACTCAATGCCGCTCTTGCGGTTGATGCCGTGCTGGTCATCACGCCATATTTTTATCGCTCCGCGATCACTCAAGACGCACTCCTGGAACACTACCGTGCTATCGCCGACAACTCACCGCTTCCGTTGATTCTGTATTCCATGCCGGCTTTGACTGGAATCAAAATCGAGCCGGCGACGGCAGCCGCGCTCAGCGATCACGAAAATATTATTGGCATCAAAGACAGCTCGAACGACGTCGCGGCTTTGCAGGAAACAATTAATCTTGTGCAAGCGGACTTCGCAGTGCTCACCGGGAATGGCACAGTTTTGCGCGAAGCTTTAGAAGCAGGCGCGTGCGGGGGAATCCTGGCCGTCGGCTGTGTTGCTCCCGAACTTTGTTTTGAGATTTTCAGCGCTGCAAAATCAGGCGACCAGAAACGCAGCCAGCGTTTGCAACGCGCGCTCACGCCGTTAGCGGCGGCAGTCACCACCCGTTTTGGCATCGGCGGCTTGAAAGCAGCGCTCGATTTGAATGGCTACCACGGCGGTCACGTGCGCGGGCCTTTGCGTGCCCCTGAGAACGAGGCGCGTGCAGAAATTCAACGATGTCTGCAGGCCGCCGAGCAAGCCCTGCTAGCCGAAGCCGCTTCGCACGCGTAAAATGCTTTCCCGAGGAGCAAACCAAATTGAGTACCGCCGAACCTGCCTGTTACAGCACCCCTGAAGAATCCGGACTACGCGTAGAAAATCTATCTTTTGAAAAGGTGCCGCAGCAGACCCGTCTGTTTCTCGATTACCTGCGCGATCCGCTGGCGCTGCGCGAGTTTTATCCCTCTGCTGTGAAGTTTCATCATGAACTGCCCGCACGTGCGCCGGAAGTACTCGCTGCTTACCAGACTGATCGCAAGCAACTTTGTGACGCATTGCTCGATATGAATGCGGCCTGGGGCGCCGGCGAAGCCACCATCAAGAACATTGAATTGCTGCGCGATGCCGATTGCCTTGCCGCAGTGTCGGGACAACAGGCGGGCTTGTTCACTGGTCCGCTCTACACAATCTACAAAGCGCTGTCGGCCGTGAAACTTGCTGGTTGCCTGACTCAACGCAACACCAAGACTGTGCCGGTCTTTTGGATTGCAACTGAAGACCATGACTTTCCTGAAGTGGCCAAAGCTGAATTTATCGGTCGCGATTGCCGCCTGGCGCATGTCGAAGTTCCCGGCGAGGTGCATAAGGAAGGTCAGCCTGTCGGTCGTGTTGTCATCAACGACTCGATCAATGCTGTCGTAGATCAGTTGCTTGAACTCCTTCCCGTTTCTGAATTCACCCCTGATCTCGATGCCATCTTGCGCGATGCGTGGCGGCCCGGTCGTTCATACGGCGAAGCCTTTGCCCGCATGGTTACGGCATTGCTGGGCAAGCACGGATTGATACTTCTTGATCCGCTGGATACGCGGCTGAAAAAATTGGCGGCGCCTTTATATTCGCAGGCGGCGTCACGCGCGCATGAGATTGCCACGGCAATTGAAGCGCGCAGTCGCAGATTGGTCGAGGCCGGATACCACGCGCAGGTAACGCCTTCGGAAAATTCATTCCCGCTGTTTCTGCATGATGCGGCCGGCGCCCGCCATGCAATGGTTCGCACGGCCACTGGAAAATACACCACCAAAAGCAGCAACGAGGAATACGCCGGCGAGCAACTAGCGCAGATGGCTTTGGCCCAACCGGAGCGGTTCAGTCCAAACGTCACTTTGCGGGCGGTGGTCCAGGATTATCTGTTGCCTAGCATTGCCTATTACGGCGGCGCTGCTGAGATTGCATACTTCGCGCAAACCGCCGAAGTTTATCGGCTGCTCGAAAGGCCGGCGACGCCTATCCTACCGCGCGCGAGCCTGACGATGATTGAATCGCACACCGGACGCGTGCTCGAAAGGTATGGATTGAGCCTGGTCGACTTATTTGCCGGCGCGGAAAGTGTTTTGGCGCGCGTTGTCGAAGAGCATTTGGGCGCCGAGACCGCCAAAACTTTTGGAGCCACCGAGGAATCGGTAAACAGCGAGCTTGATAAGCTGCGTGAGCAACTGCGCACGATCGATCCGACCTTAGCAGACGCTCTGGAAACCGGCCGGCGCAAGATCAACTATCAACTCGAGGGTTTGCGAACGCGTTTTCACCGCGCGCAAATGACGCGCGACGAAGCGGCACACCGGCAACTGCAACGCGCCTTTGATCAACTCTACCCGCACAAGGCTTTGCAGGAACGCCACATCAACATCACTTCGTTGCTCGCTCGTCACGGACGTTATGTGGTTGATTGGATCTACAACGCCATCAATATTGGATCCAATGAGCATGAGGTGGTTTACCTTTGAAGTGGTCTCAAGGGATGCGAAAACAGATTTACCATTTGCCATTTACCATTTCTCATTTGTCATCGTCTAAAGGCGTCTCTGTTCAAGGTTGATTAGCTAGCACTGAACGAAATGACAAATGAGAAATGGTAAACGGCAAATGGTAAATTTTCCTATCGGTTACTCTTAACAACCTAACAAGTTACCGTTAACGATACGCATGTCGAAAATCCGCGTCCTTCCCGATCATCTTTCAAATCAAATCGCTGCCGGCGAAGTTGTCGAGCGGCCGGCGTCAGTAGCCAAGGAATTGGTCGAGAACGCGATTGATGCAGGCGCAACCAGCATTACGCTGGACGTCGAGAGCGGTGGCCGCCGCTTGCTGAAAGTTTCCGACAATGGCGAAGGCATGGTTCGTGACGACGCAGTGCTCGCGTTTGAAAGACACGCTACTTCCAAGATCAGCACGTCTGAAGATCTGGCGGCCATCGGTACCCTCGGGTTCCGCGGCGAAGCGCTGGCATCGATTGCTTCCGTTGCCCGCGTCGAGTTGACAACCAAAACTGAAGCAGCGTCCGCAGCAACACGCGTCGTAATCGAAGGCGGCAAAATGCGCGACGTGAAGGACGCGGCACATCCCCGGGGCACGACCATCGCTGTGCGCGATCTTTTCTTTAATGTGCCCGCGCGCCGCAAGTTTTTGCGCTCGGAAGCTACGGAAAGTTTTCACCTCACCAATTTGGTGACGCACTACGCGCTGGCCCATCCTGAAATTGCGTTAATACTTACCAACAACGGTCGCGAAGTTTTGCGCGCTGCGCCTGCCAACGATTTGCGCGAACGTGCCTATCAGATTTTTGGCGCGGAGTTTCTGGACAACTTACTCGAAGTTAACGGCGGCAACCCGCAGGTCGCGCGTGTAGTCGGATTCGTTTCGGCGCCGCGCGATCGCCGGACTTCGCGCGATGCGCAGTACCTGTTCGTGAATGGGAGGTTCGTCAGAGACCGGCTGATTGCGCGCGCTCTCTCGGAAGGCTACCGTTCAGTGCTGCCGCATGGCGTCTACCCCGCCGCGCTTTTGTTCATTGAAATTCCGCTCGAGGAGGTTGACGTCAACGTTCATCCGGCGAAGACTGAAGTGAGGTTCCGGCGCGCGGCCGCGGTTTCCGATGCGGTGCGTGAAGCCGTCCGATCCGCGTTGGCAAGCGCCGGCTTTGTCCGTGCTGAGCCGCTGCAACAGGAGTCAACGCCATTCATTCAAGAGAATTCAGCCGCAGATGTTAACAGCATGTCGGCGGCGGCGAGTCAAACTTCCGTTAACCAGTCGGCGATCAATCCGGGAGAGTTTGGACGTCCTGCCGGGTTTGCCGAAACGCGCGCGAGCGAACCCGCATCGCAACCCCGCATCGACTTTGTCGACTATTCGATTCAGGATGAAGAGCCGCTGACGGATCAAGAGAACGAGTTCGCGGAGTCCAAATCTGCCACCGCTCGTGACCTCGATGCCATCATGCGTCAGGAATTAGCGACGCAGACGGTGGCACCCGACGCTCCCATCGACTTGGGCTTTGAGCAGGAAGCCGTCGCGTTGGAGGAGACAAGAACCGCAACCCCATCATTGCCGCCTCTGAATTCTGCCGAGAAGTTTGCTCGCGAAGTTTCCGTCGAATCGTTATCAACCAATATTCGTCCGCTCGGCCAGCTTGATGAG
>DATAOU010000034.1:0-4336 GCA_036265575.1 Pyrinomonadaceae bacterium | reverse complement strand
GACTGGATTAACGCAAACTGGAACTAACCCAAGAGGTCGATCAACGCCGTGTGTATCGGCTCGAAGGTGCTTTTTACGCAGGTTCGAGTCCGTCCCGGCCACCAGGAAAAGAAAGACGGCTGGCACGGATGCCGGCCTTTTTTTTGCTATCGGGGGATGAACCTTTTCAGCCTCAGATTACGCGTGATTATGTAGAAGCGTTGCTATAAAATGCGTCCCCCGAAGCCGCGTCGCGCCGTAACGTTATTAGCGGTATTTTAAGCGCGTCAGGACGCCATTCAGCCAACGCAAACTGGCAATGTGCTTTTTGCAAAATGGCCACAAAACCAACCCACAACTGTTGAAAGAGGTAAGTCGATGAAATTCGCACGAGTCGTTTTAGCCACCCTCGTTGTTTCCCTCGCTTCAATCTTGAGTCAACAAAACAGCTTCGCGCAGGAGAAGCATGCACCTAACCACGTTCATTACAAGGAACCGGTCGAGCAAGGGGTTTCGCCAACCGGTGCAATCGCACCGCGGCTGCAGAAACTCGGGAGCCACGTTTTCCCCGTCTCCACAAAGAACCCGCAGGCCCAACTCTTCATGAACCAAGGGCTGAACTTGTCGTACGCGTTCAATCATGCGGAAGCGGGCCGCGCGTACCGTGAGGCGGAGCGCCTGGATCCTGATCTCGCGATTGCGTACTGGGGTGAGGCGCTCGCACTCGGGCCGAACATCAATGCGCCGATGGATCCGGCCAACGAGCCGAAGGCGCTGGCAGTAATTCAAAAAGCCATCTCCCTCAAAGCAAAAGCATCCGCACGCGACCAGGCGCTAATCGATGCGCTGGCCCAACGCTACTCCGGCCGGGCCGAGGATCGCAAAGCACGTGACGAGGCATACGCCAACGCGATGCGCGAGGTGCATTTGCGCTTTCCCGACGATCAGGACATTGCCATGCTCTACGTTGAATCGGTGATGGACCTGCGGCCCTGGGGTTACTGGGAGCGCGACGGCACGCCTTACGCCAGGACCGCGGAAATCGTTGCGCTCACTGAAAAAGTGATCGCGCAAAATCCGCAACATCCCGGCGCCCTGCACCTTTACATTCATTTGATGGAAGCCTACGCGGCCAACAAAGCAGAGCCGGCCGCCGATCGCTTGCTGACCCTAATGCCCGCCGCCGGCCACATGGTGCACATGCCCGCGCACATCTATCAGCGTGTCGGTCGCTACGCGGACGCAGTGCGCAGCAATGAACTCGCGATCGCCGCCGACGAAGACTACATTTCGCAGTGTCGCGCGCAAGGCCTCTACCCGATGGCCTACTATCCGCACAACCTGCACTTTCTCTGGTTTGCCGCGACCGCTGAGGGCCGCAGCAAGCTGGCGATTGACGCGGCGCGCAAGGCGGCTTCGCAGGTCAACGACGACACTCTAAAAGCCGTACCGTTGCTCGCCGGTTTTCGCGTCGTTCCCTATTACGCGCTGACGCGTTTCGGAAAATGGGACGAAATGTTGAAAGAACCGGAGCCGCCGGCTATCAGTGCGTATCTCACTGGCATGTGGCATTACAACCGCGGCACGGCCTTTCTCGGCAAAGGACAGACCGACGATGCCGCGCAGGAACTGGCGAAGTTGAAAGCGATGCTCTCAGACAAGTCGCTTGATCAGCCGCTGTTTTCGCCAAACACCGGGCTTATGGTGCTAACAATCGCGAGCGAAGTTTTGGACGGAGAGGTGAGCGCGTCCAGGAAGAACTACGACGAAGCAATCGCGCACCTAGAACGCGCGGTGCGTTTGGAAGACGCTCTGGTTTACACAGAGCCTGCCGAGTTTCACTTTCCGCCGCGTCACGCGCTCGGCGCGGTGCTCCTGGAAGCTAACCGGCCCGCCGAAGCCGAGACCGTTTACTGGGAAGACCTGAAGCGCAACCGCGAAAACGGTTGGTCGCTGTTTGGCTTGATGCAAGCGCTCAAGGCACAGGGGAAGAATGACGACGCGGCGTTGGTCGAGGCGCGCTACAAGAAGGCGTGGGCCCAAGCCGACGTTACCCTGGTGTCCTCGCGCTTCGGGAAGTAGAAAATGGTTCGCCGATCAAAATAACCTGCTGTGAAAATCGGCTGACACTATTTCCAATAGAGTTAGGGCAGTTCGAAGGGACTGCCCTTTCTTATCTTTAATGTGACCGAGAAATCTTAAAGCCCTGCGACGTGGGTCATGCACATAAATACCTACAAGCGATTGTTTGTGCAAAACGCAAACTGTTATTTTGCGGCGGTAGACTGGCATCCAATGGATAGTGTGGCGTACCACCGCAAACTGACAGTTTGCTTTACAATCCCTTTCAATGACCATCACAGGCTCGATTATGGTTACCGGATCGCGTGACATAGACCGCCAAACTGCGCGCGCAATGTTCGAGCAGCATCTGTCGCCTTTTGTCTCTCAAGGTAGAACCTGGCTGCTCGGCACCGCGCGCGGGATCGATCAGTGGGCGATGGAATGGTTACTGGAGAATAGTGAAACTTGTTGGGCGGTGGTTCCCTACACTCGCTTTAAGTTGCCGCAATGGGTTCAGGCGTCGCTCGATGAAATGGACAGAATTGTTGAGTTGCAACTTCCGAAGCGCAAGACTGCCAGCGCCATCCGCAACCGTCACATGGTGGACCTGGCGCAAATTGTGTTTGGCTTCTGGTCTGGCAAAGCTGGTCTCACTGTAAAAACTCTCAAATACGCACTGCGCCAACGACGAGAAGTGCACGCTATTCCTTTGGTCCCGTCCGACAAACTTTAGTTTGTCGCCGAGTAACCGATCATGCTTGTGCGAGTAATTGAACGACTGGGTGGAAAGGCATAGCCTTTCCGCACATGGCCGCATAGCCGTACCGGGCCCGACTGACGGAAATTCAGCGTTGGTTGAAAAAGCGATAGACCAAAGCGCCTATCCGACTCGTCCCGACACATTGGGAGAGGAACACTCAGAAATGCCTGTTCTGCATGGAATTAGGGGCCGATTTGTCGTTTGAGATAATGTGGCTTTGACGACCTTAATCACGAATTCTGGCCCGATGCTGGCCCTCCGGAATCCGTTTACTACTTTTCCCAGTCTGGTGTATGATCCGGCGCATTAGTTCAACCTGCGGCGTTCCGCACCTAACAAACGCACACCTGGCGTAATTAATAATCCAAAGCTGGTAATCCCTATGAAGAAATTATTAATAGCCGGCATATTTTCTTTGCTGGCTCTCGCCCCACTCACCGTCACGCTGGCTCAGTCAGCCGGCAACAACGCTGATGCTCAAGCCGTCGAGAAATCTTCTGCGGCGATTCCTGCGGCGAATGCCACGGCAAAGAATCACACGACCAGTAGCACTGCCACAGATTCAACAGCAGGAAATTCTGAGGCGGATCCCAAGACCGCTCTGGAAGCGCAAAAGAGTTACGACACCGGCTTGGGTCTTTACAACTCCGGAAAACTCGCCGAGGCGATTGACGCTTTTAAAGAATCGAACAAGCTCAAGCCCAACGATCCGCAAACACAATACATGTTAGGCATGGCTTACTGGAAAAATAAGGGCTATGTTCAGGCGGTCGATTCGTTTAAGCATGCAGTGAAGAACAAGCCCGAGTGGGATGAACCATATTTCCGCCTCGGCCTGACTTATTACGTGCTGGGACGAACAAGCCAGACAAACGAAACCTACAAGAAACTGTTGGAACTAAATCCAACTCTAGCCGCCAAGCTCGCAAAGATAGTTGGTGAACCAGATGTACCTGCGGCTTCGGAGACTGCGAAAGCCACCGCGAAACCCGCGACCGTTAAGCCCACAGTTCCTGTTTCAAGCGCCACCGTTCCAGCGAACATTGAACCGAGTGCGCCGCTGGGCGACGTGAATAGCGCCTCTCTTAAAACAACCGCTGCCAGGATCGAACCAACTAACGACAAGTCAGCAGCGAGTACTGCCGCTGCGCCCGCCTCAAACAATGCATCTGCCGCAACTGTATCTCCCGAGCCAACAACAGCATCCGCGCCTGTTAAGGCGATCGCCGAAGATTCACCGCTTACAGACATCTACCGCGTTGGCGCCGGCGACGTACTCGATATCCGTCTGCTCAACTCCGCAGGGAACCAGTCAACGCTCTACAGCGTGATAGACGGTGGCTTGTTGGACTTCCCACTTGCAGGCGCCCCGATTCAGGTGGCCGGATTGACCACACAGGAAATTCAGGCGCGCATCACCAGCGCATTGAAACGCCTTGCGGTTGCCGAGCAATCACAGGTTGCCGTGGGTGTGCGACAGTACGGCAGTCACACGGTGATAGTCACTGGACTGGCCGGCAGTCCCGGTACAAA
>DATAOU010000033.1:0-13106 GCA_036265575.1 Pyrinomonadaceae bacterium | reverse complement strand
TCAAGATCAAGGTTTACTACTACGAAGACGGCAGGCCGTTCGGCGACACGTTCATGTACAACGGCCGCCAATATGCAGCCAAGCAACCCGGTCAATTCATGGCGGGAGCTGTGGTCTACTTTTTTTTGCGGCTCCTTGGTCTTAGTTACCTTAATAATTACACTCTGACATCCGCTTTAGTCACACTCTTCACAAGTTCGCTCGCAATCGCGGCGGCGGCACTCGCTGTTTTTCGAATCACACGTCTGTTGACGGGCGGCGAAAGTCTGTTATGGCCCTTAGCGAGCGCGATTCTTTATGCCTTTGGCACGACTGCCTTCGCGTATTCGGGCTTCGCTTACCATGACACGCTTGCTTCCGGTTATCTCGTCGTTGCCTTCTACCTGGTTATGTTGCTGGCACGCAAACAAGTGAACCAGCGGCATGTCATGCTTGTCGCAGCCGCAGCTGGAGTTCTACTTGGACTAACAGTCACGACTTCAATGCTCCCGTTCTTCATGGCGTGTGTCGTTGCTGTTTACCTTGTTTGGATCAGCCGCCGGAAGGTCGCACTCGCCGCGGTGGCTGGAGGATTAGTTGGCGTAGCGCCGCTGCTCTTTTTCAACGCTAAGGCATTTGGTAATCCGTTGCTCAATTCATACTCCGCCGGGGGCTATCCCGAATCGTTCTTGTCTTTGAACCTGCATAATTCAATCCAGAAGACATGGCTTTACATTTCGGAGCTTACACTCTACGACCCAATCGTATGGTTAGGAATTCTGGCATTGGCTTTTTACCCTCGCGCTTTTCGACGTGAAGTCGTGGTGATACTGGGACTATTTCTGGCGCAGATGTTCCAGATTCTCAATATTGAATCACACGGCGGTTGCCATTATGGCCCGCGCTTCTTACTTCCCGCCTTGCCCTTCGCGGCAATTGGTCTTGCAGGCTTTCATTACCTTCAATCAAAAAGTGCCAGCTGGGTGGCATTAATCGCAGTTGGATCGGTGGGAGTGGCGTCCGTCGCGATCAACGGTGTCGGAGCATTATCCGGAGCGATGTATTGCGATGTGCAGGTCTACGCATTCTGGCGCGGCCTTGCCAGTCTACAAGGCGAAGGGTTGAAAGATTTCCCGCTAGCAAAGTGGTTGGTTGTTCTCGTCATATTCAGTCTGCTTTTGTTTGTTTATTCGATTCAACGGTATACCCGAGAGCACCAACGCCGCTAAGAGAACTACCGTTATTCGATCTTCATAGGCAGGCGCACAGTCATTGAGCCTTGAGGGGCAAACCACGACACGCCCTCCTGCAGCATGTCCAACTCGAGAATGTAATTGCCTGCCAGCTTTGGCGCATTCAAGACGAGTTCAAGTTCGATTGTTTCGCCGGGCGCCACATTTCGCGTCAGCGGCGCGCGACCGTCGTCGTGAACAATGTCGCGGCCCGTGACGTCCAACCAATGATTCCCCACGTACAACTGCATTGGAGCAGCGCCGCGTTCTCGAGCGAGCCACGTGACGCTGCTGCGGTTTGTCACCAGGATGCGAAGAGTCATCTGCTGTTTGGCTTTGGCGCTAGCGGGCGCATTTACTGCTTTTAGCTCGGCACGCATCATGCCCGGAGCAAGCTGTTGCTGCGGCTCTCCCTGGATACGACAAAGCGTGTATGGTTCAACTTGCGTAAGTTGCAAACAACGCGGACGTATGTCTTCCGTTGTAATCGCAATGCTACCTGCAGGCGCGGGCGTGTCAGGCGGCAGGCGCTTGAAGTCGGTTAATGGATAACCCCGCAAGGTGGCGTACCAGAAAGCCTGGATGTAGCCGGGAATCGGTTCTGCATCCACGAGGTAGATGGGCCGTGAAGGTTGGGCGCGCGCAGCGGCCAGGATCCGGTCAGGGTAGTCGGCGTCAAAGAGTTGCGCTCGGAATGATGACCGTCCATAGCGCCGGTACTGCCACTGGAAAAGCGCCCCCTGCACCAATGTCAGGGTCACAGCGGCAAGCAGTGCAAAGCGCCAGGCACGTTTTGTCTGATGCGCCACCAACCAAGCCAGTGCCGGCACGCCCAACAGCACAACAAACACCGGCATGGCTGCCAGCCGCAATATGTGGAAATAGTCTTTTGTGAGCGAAGCGGGCACGGCACAAACTGCAAGTCCATATAACACAAAACGCCACCATGCATCCCGACGAGACTCGCGCCACATGGTCACGACACCAAAGAGTGGTAACACAAAAGTCACAGCCAGCACCTGGCCCAAGCCGTGGATGGCCGCAACTTGTCGTTCATTCGGATCGCCTCGAAGCACCAGGCGCCAGGGATTGAAGTTGCCAAAGTAATGCTTCACAAACTCCCAAACCAGTTCGTGATAAGAGCTATCAGCGGCCGAGTAGGTAATGAGATGAAATCTACCGGTCAATGCATTCGGATGTCGCCAGTGGAAGACTACCAACGGCACAAGCAGCAGTGCATAGATTAACCAAACTCGTCCCAGCGAGGGCCACCTCACACGCGGCAGAAAAAAGAGCAGGCCCAGCGCGAGTAGTGGTGCGAACAATCTGCCAATCGAGTAACTGTAGGTGAGCAAGGCCAGTAGCACCGCAATGCCTCCCGCCTCGAACCATGACCAGTTGGTCGCGTTTGCCACGCGCCGCAGGTTCAAAAGAAAAACCGCGAGAAGCAACGGGTAGAGCGCGACTTCAAGCACCACTCGGCTCAACTCAAAAAACCATGGCGTCAGCAACGCCGTTACCAAAATGAACAAGCCAATCTCACGCCGGCCGGAAATACGCGCGGCTAACAGGCCCATTACCAGTGCCGATAGGTAAAGCAGAAACGCGCTAAATAGCCGCGCCGCCAGAATGCTGGCGCCGGTTACTCGATAGAGAGCGGCGAGCAGGTATATGTAGATCGGGTTTTTGTATTCGCCGAAGGCGCGAAAGAAAAGCGGAAACGATTCACCATGTTCGTCTTTTCCTGTTTGCGCAATCAGGTGAGCATTAAACGAGATCGATGATTCGTCGATGTAGTAACCTGGCGGGTTGTTGCGAATATTAGAGGAGTAAAACGCGGCACCGAGAACAAGAACGCAAGTCACTAAGAGTGTCCAGCCCAGTCGATGTCGCATCAGGAAATTCGGTTGGACGTCAGGATTTACCATGCGAAAGCGAAGGGCGCTGGGATCGCGACTACTGTGAAGCCGGCTGTCCCGCCTGTCTCAAGCGGCGGCGGTTCACTTCACTGAAAGTTAGAACCAATATCCGGGGTCTAGTGGCATTACGAGGGGGCCGAGACGTCCGCGCTCCCAGTCAGTATTTCAGTCTCAGCCTTAACACACCCCAGAACGCTTCCCAGATCACTGCCCAATCCATCTTTGAGTTGCCGCTCTTTCGTTCAATGAAAATGATTGGCACTTCGCTTACACGAGCGTGCTTGCGATACGCTTTGTATTTCATCTCCACCAGAAAAACATAGCCACTGGAAAAAGCGTTCTGAAAACCAATCGCTTCCAGCACCTCCCGCCGCCAGCAATTGAAACCGCTGGTCCCATCTGTGAAGGGCATGCGCGTAATAAACCGCACGTAGGTTGTCGCCAACTTGCTCATCACGAGTCGCTTCAAGTCCCAGTTAACTACGCTTATACCGTTCAGATAACGCGAGCCTACTACCAGGTCGTGGTTCTGAATCTCAGCGAAGAAAGCGGGCAGGTGTACCGGGTCATGCGAGAGGTCCGCATCCATTTGCAAAATGTATTCATAGTCTTTCTTGAGGACTTCCTTAAAGCCTTCAACGTACGCTGTTCCCAGTCCCTGCTTTCGAGCCCGATGCAACACAAAGATGCGCTCGGGATCCATCTCGCGTAATTCGTCTGCCAGTTGTCCAGTACCGTCCGGAGAGTTGTCGTCAACAATCAGAACATGCAATTCCGGCGCATACTGCTGCAGTCTTTCGACCAGCATTTTTAGATTGGCCAATTCGTTATAAGTGGGAACTACGACGATAGCTCGCATTCGGAATTCGTACTCCTGGAAGTCGTAAGGGACAAAGGTCAGTCTTGCATGCGGTAGACATAAATTGAGTTGCCAATAACAACTTCAGGGACCCGGTGACGGAATTCGTCGAGATAATTTACGCGACGCGTGTCGCTGGGCCACTCGCCGCGCAGAAAATACTCGGGTGTAGTTGAGCCATTAAGAAAACTTGCGCCAATAGCTGCATAGCGCGCGGGCGCAGGCTCTCCCGGAACCGGAGAGATTAAACTAATGGATTCCACACCGTAGTAGTGCAGGCTAAAAAAGTCGCCGAGAAAAGCTGTCTGCACCCGCGACTCGCCCCGTTCACGCAGGTATGCGGCAAGCTCTTTCGCGTCGTCGCCCCATTCCACGTTCGAGTCGGAAAGATACCACCAATGCGGATGATTCGAAGCGAGCTGGTTCATGTACGGCACATAGTTCGGAAAAGTCCGGACAGTTTCGATTCCGATCCATAGAAATACGGCGCAGACAATTGTCACCGCGGCAGCGTGAAAGCGTTTTAACTGCAGCAAAGAATTTAGCAGAGCTCCGCCGAGAATAAAGAGAAACGGAAACGCCGGCAGATAATATCTGACGCCAATATCAATGCGGCTGAAAAGCACAAAGCCGGTGTAAATCACAAACGGCAACAGCAAAGCCAGAAAACGCGGATCACGTTTTCTGCTGAGCTGATAGCCGGCCCAGGCAAGCGAGGCCAGCGACACCAGCAGGAAGGGAATTGTGGTCTTGAGTGCGAAGGCAACGGGAAAGTAGTACCACCAACCAGTGCGGCTATATTGCCCAAGCAACGATGCCGGATGCCCTTCGTTGTTATGCCAGGCTTGCCAGAAAATGCCCAACACAAAGTCGGTAGGCACAATGTAAGACGCCGTCCGCACGGTTCGCAGCACCGCGACAGAATTGGCTGGAAAAGACTTCTGCACCCAGAAAACGTCTTCGTCGCTGAGCGAGCGTCTATTAAATAAATAGGCTCCATTAATTGTTATCAGTACGAGGAGCGTGACGAGTACTGAGTGTTTCAAAAACATCACACGGGGTTGCTGCTTTCGCGGAGCCTGCCAACACAGTACTGCGAGAGTTACCACCAGAACCGGCGCCGTGAGCAACATTGAAAACTTGGCAAGAATTGCCAGTGCAGTTGCGCCGCCCAGCCCGGCCGCGCGCCGCCACGAAGGCCTTTGTAGATACCAGTAGAGAACATAGGAAAACAGCAGGTAACCAAACGCCGCCGGCACATCCGTTTGCACCACTCGACCGTGCGCGATCATCGTCGGTTCAAAACTAAAAAGCGCGACGGCGAACACTGCAGCACGCGCGCCAAACAGCTTACGAGCAATTACAAATATTAAGACGCCCAGGGCAATGGTGAACAACACCATCGGTACGCGGGCCCAAAAGGAAATCGCTTCAAAGTTTGCCGTGTTGGCTTCCCAGAAGCGCATTAGCTCCGGAGGCTGCGTCTCGTTTGGTTGAATCAGCAGGAGCGGCGCGGCGGCGAGAAATTTCGCGAGCGGCGGGTGTTCATTAACGAGTTGGAAGTTGCCAGCGACGAGATGATAGTATGCCGAGGGAATCATCACGATCTCGTCAACGGTAATGTTCTTGCGCCAGACGACGGCGAGCATTTGAAATGCTGCAGCGGCGAGCAGGACGGCGCATACCAACTCCGACCGATGCACCCAAATCCAATGGTTCGCAGCAGCGAGCGCGCGACGCGGCTCGATCAGAATCAGCGGAGTGGCCGACAGCTCGCTTTCCTGATTCAATGAACCATTCATCCAGTTTTCGTCTCAGAATTGATTCCGACTACCTGGCCGCCGCTGCCGTAACGCTCGCGCCGCTTTGTTACTTCTTTCGCGCGGTGCTGGGCCAGCGTGTGATCTCGCCCGACGACGGCATTATCTTCAACATACCACTTCGCGTAGCCGCTGCGAACATAATACGCGCGGGTTACCTGCCGCTTTGGAATCCATACCTCTTTAGCGGGATGCCGCTGCATGGGGCCGCTCAGGCCGGACTGCTTTTTCCACTCAACTGGTTCTATCTTCTTTTTTCGGCGCCAGTCGCCACCAATGTAATGATGCTGTCCACCTACATGCTGGCAGCGCTGGGCGCATATCTCTATGCGCGCAGAAGCGGGAGCCTGGTGACCGGAGCGATCGTGACCAGTCTCGCCTGGCAGTGGAGTTCATTCCTCATAACGCACATTGGCCATACTAACATTCTTCAGACAGCGGCAATGCTGCCGTGGATTCTTTGGGCCATCGACGGTTATGGCCTGCGAAGCTCGCGGCGTCGAGGGCTGTTGCTGGCGCTGCTCGTGGCCGTTCAATGCTTTACCGGGCATCAGCAAACGTTTGCCTACTCACTGATGGTTGCCGCTGCTTACGCGTTTGTGATGGCGCGCCGGTCGCAGGAAAACAGGACCGGATACCTGCGTTCGCTTATGTTTGTCGCGGCGGGAATTTTGCTGGCGGCGGTGCAAATCGTACCGACCTTTGAGATGCTCCGCAACAGCCCGCGCGCCTCGATCAGTTACAGTTACTTCACCGCCTTTTCGCTACCGCCGCGCTTCATCCTGACGCTGCTTGCGCCCTACCTAATGGGCGGCGGCGACGGTTGGATCTTTCGCGCACCGTATGTTGGACCAACTTTCTACGGCGAGTATGCCGCCTACGTCGGCGTAACCGCCGTTGCCCTGGCGCTGGCCGCACTGCTGCAACGCCCGGACACGCGCACCAAGTTTTGGGCCATCGTTGTAGCCGCCGGATTCATCCTGGCGTTGGGACGCTTCGCCCCGCTCGGTCTCTACAAGCTGATCTACTTTGTGCCGGTGCTTAACTTGTTTCGCGTGCCGGCCCGCCATTTGATGGAAGTCGATTTTGGACTAGCCGTACTCGCCGGACGCGGCGTGACGACCCTCATTAACCAGCGCACCAGTTTGTTGGCGCTCAAGCGCGTAAAGATTGCAGTTCTCTCGGTGGTCGCGCTAACAATATTGACGGTAACGCTCGCCAAACCGTCAAACTTTGCGCTGGGAAGAGACGCCCCGACCAGTTTCCTGCGCGCTCCCGAATTGTTTCTGCCGGTCGTATTCTCCCTGCTGGCCGCGTGGGCCATCTGGCGCTTCGCTCGCGGCAGGCGCGGCGCGACGGTCTTGTTGTTAAGCGTGCTCGTGCTTGACCTCGCCGTGTGGGGACAATCGAGTGGCTGGCGCGTTGCAAGTGCACCGCGAGATTTTGAACTATGGGGCGAACCAGACACAGTCAACTATCTTCGCGAGCGTTCCGCCGACGAGGGTGGAACTCCTTATCGCATCCTCACTGAAGACCAGCCGTTCGATCCGGAAACACCCGTCACACCTCCGGCGGGTGGCGGCGCCTGGGTGGCAACGCTTCAACCCGACGTTTACATGATGTACGGGATTGAAAACGCCGCCGGCTACGACGGTTTTGGCCTGGCGCGATACCAACGCTTTGCCGGTGACATGAAGACGTGGGGCGAGCTTGGCGATGCGGAGCGCACCTTGCGGGGCAGCGGGCGGGAAATTGATTTACTCAATGTGCGCTATTTATTGACGCGGCCAATCCCCGGCGCGCCGGGCGCCGATCCAGCCGCGGCCTTTTCGCTGTCACCGGCGCCAGCAAAACTTCCCGACAATGGTCCTTTAACTTTTCCCGATGCCGTCGCATCGTTCGCTGGACAACGCTTCGCCGCGGAAGAGCTTAAGCTCCCGAGCGTCAAAGCAGGTTCGCGTTTGTCGTTCGCAATTCCCCCGGTCGAGGCCGATGGCATTGCTCTGCTCACAAATCTCTCCTGGTCCCTTGACCTGCCGGACTCTACGCCCGTGGCCCATCTGGTTCTTCGTGCGGCCGATGGACGTAAGTTTGATTTCGACTTGCGGGTAGGCGAGCACACTTCCGAGTGGGCTTACGATCGCAGCGACATTCGCCGCCAAATTAAGAACCGCAAGGCGACAGTAGCGACCAGCTACCAGGTGCGCGACCAGCGCACTACCTTTCAAGGGCACACCTATGTTTGTTCTTTGAAGCTCCCGGAAAAAGCGACCATAACCGGGGGCGAGCTTGCGGTGCTGAAGCCGGAGCTGGCGCCGGATCTTAGTCTCAGTGTCTTTCGCGTGTCTCTCACAAGCGACGGCAAAGGTTTTCCCTTGCGCGCGGAATGGATCACGCGGGAGTCCGATGTCGCGGAAGATTCGCAGTTTGCGGGCACTCTATTGGGCGGCCGCTGGCGGCGTTTGAAAGAGTTCGATCGCGTTTCGATCTTCGAGAACGCGCATGCTTTGCCGCGCGCCTGGCTGGCGAGTGAAGCTATTAAGCTGAGCGAGCAGCAGATTCTTGAGGTCGTGCGCAGTGGTGTGTTGCCGGATGGAAACGTGTGGAATCCCGAGAAGGTCGCACTGGTTGAAATTGACGGAGCTTTGCCGAGCGGTGCGGAGTCACTAAAGCGCGCGCGCGTCGAGATAACGAAGCATGAGCCGAATCGTGTGGAGGTGCAAACGTCTTCGGAAACATCTGGAATTCTTGTGCTCAGTGAGAATCACTTTCCCGGTTGGCATGTGTACGTTGATGGGCAGGCGGCGGAGATGTTGCGGGTGGATTATGACCTGCGCGGTGTGACGCTGCCACAGGGTGGGCACGTGGTGAGTTTTGTTTACCGCCCGGTTTCGGTTGTGATTGGTTTAGCGGTTTCGCTGCTGACGTTGATCGGACTGGTTTTGCCTGTAACGATATGGCGTGTTCCCAGCCGGCGGAGCAGGCTAAATTAGCGAACCACGAACTCGATCGACAACGGCTTCGACCCGCGCTGCTCAAACCAACAGACATGCTGGTCAACCAGGTCGATCGTCAACGTATAAGCACCCGGGCGACGTGGCGCGGTGTAGGCAATGGTTAGATTGAAGGTTTCTCCCGGTGCGATTGCTTGCGGCAAAGGCGGGTCGCCGTGGAATTCGTTAACGAGCGTATTCGTGTCGTCAGTTACTCTAACGCCCGGCATCACCACGCCGGCCCGCGCTGACTTGCCGGCGAGCCAAAGCGTGTCACCGCTGTTAGTAATCGAGAGCGGAATAGTAATCGACTCGCCGGGAGCGAATGACTGGCTTGGCGGCGTCAGCAAACGGAAGTCGGCACGCAAAACATGCGGGCTGCGGCTATCGGGAACCGTCGCGGCGCTTGAACCTTCGCAAACTTTTTTACAGACCAGGTAGTGATAGTTCAGCGCCGACTCTCCCACCGCCAGCCGATCGCCTTCCAAAAGTTCACGCTCGAAAAGTCCGTTGATGCTCAGGTAATCACCAACAATCGCGAATCCATTTTCATCAAGCAAGGCCCGCAGGTAGTCGTCGTCAAACGGCGACTCGAGCGTCTGAAACTCGCGCATCACGTCGCGCAATTCATTCTCGCTGGGGGAGCCGGCGGGCGGGCGTTTGCCTTCGAGCACGAAGAGTTGGCCGCCAATCGACAGCATAGCCGCGAGGTTGCGCATCACCGATCGTTCGTCAGCGAAATGATGGAGGGAGTCGTAGCAAACAATTGCCGCAAACTTTTCGTCGAGTGGCTCGAGCTCGATGTCGTGCACCGCAAACGTGCAACGCAGGGGCGTTTCGTGATCAACGCCGTAGGGGACACGCGCCACGCGCTCACGCGACATCTCGATTAGCGATGGACTGATGTCGATGCCTTTTACTTCGTAGCCAAGCCGCGCAAAATATTCGCTTAACCAGCCGGAGCCGCAACCGACGTCGAGCACGCGGCTGCCGGGCGGCAGCGCGAGCGTCACCGCCATGTTGGCGAAGTCGCAGAAATGCCGTTGCATGTCTTCGTCCATGCCTTCGCCCTTGTACTTCGCCGGTTTGTTGGCCAGGTTGTAAAAGGGTTTTGTGCGCAGGTGGTGATGTCGTTCCTCGTCTAACCTGCCTAGATACTCGATCGCCGCGCGCTTGTAATCGATGTTCTCAACCAGCGGCAGGCGCCCACTGCTTTGATTTGAACTTGCGGTTGTGGTCCGAGGACCCAAAGCCGCGGCTACCTTACGATGCCCATTCTCGCTTGCGTTGCTCTCAAGCGCGGGCGCAAGCAGTTCGACTTCAACAGCAACTGTCTTAAGAAACTGCTCACCTGATGCACCCAATGCCGCCAGTTCTTTTGAGACGCCGGCTACCAGGCGCCGGTGCGGACGCCGCGCAATCACTTTATTTATAAACTCTAAGTAGCCGCTCGCGGCCTGCTCGAGCGAATGTTCGGCCAGCATATAGCGGCGAGCGTTTTCGCCCACGCGTTTGCGAAATGCCTCGTCCGCGAGCAGTCGCTGCAGATAGGCGCGCAACAAGGCATCGGCGTGGACATCAAGCGGAACCTTTATTACTACGTCATCGGGAAGCTCGGAGTACCAACCCACGTCAGCGACGATTGCGGGTACGCCGGCAACCATGATGCGGCACAAGCTCGCCGACGTTTCGCCAACGGTGCGCTCGCGAATGTTCAGCGCAATATCAGTCTCCGCGATGCGCTGCTGAAACTCCGTGAATGAAACATGGCCGGTTATAGTCACGCGATCGCCGATGCCGAATTCGTTAATAAGCGAGCGCACGTTGAAGTAAGAATTGTCGGCGCCCACGAGTGTGTAGTGAAAATCGAATTCGTCGCGCAACGTTGCCAGCACCCGCAAGACCTGTTCGATCCCCTTGCCGGGAGTAATCAAACCAAACGACGCAATGGAAACTCTACCCCGATCACTTTTTCGCTCGTGGTCAGCCATTGGACCAGCAATCACTGGCATGTTAATTCGCTTGACCGGCACGGCGGTGACAGTTTGCAGCCGAGCGCGGCCCCACTCTGAATGTGTGATGATACCTTCTGAGTCGCGAGCGAGCCGGCAATTGAGTGGGTAGCTTAGCGGTTCGGTCACGTGCGGCGGCACGCTGCCACGTCGCAGATATTCTTCAGCCAGCCGTCGCTCCTTTTCACCGTGACATGCGAGCATCTCATCGAGATAGATGCGCAGGTCTTTTCGCTCGCGGGCCAGGCCGAGGAAAAAATCCTGCAGGGCGAGATCGTGAAATACAGCAATACCGGGAATCGCGCGCATCGTCTCCACGATTCGCGCGTGATAACGGTGGTCGTTGCCGACGTGATAAATGATCGCGTCGAACTCGCCGAGTTGTTTGTCGATTGACTGGGCTGCGTAGTCAACGCATTCAAACTGCGCGAGCAGCGCCTCGCTGGCAGGACGAAAACCGTCAACGAAGAGCGTGATGTCAGCAGCGTGGGCCAGTTGCGGCAAAAGCTCTTCGCTGTAGTCTGATATCCCGGACGGTTGCGGATTAAGCGGGCTGAAGTACGCGAGTTTCATAAATCATTAATCCGCAGATTTCACAGGTTACGCAGAAATAAAACGCCAACTAAGCTAACGACGCCGCGATCCCGGCATTGTATTGCGTAATCGGCGTAATGTGCTGATTGCTCCACTACCGAACGACAGTCACGTTAGTTTTTGCTGTCGGCGAGCCTTTGTCGTGGAACCACGAGACCTGCTCCTGCACGAGGTCGACCTCGAGCACGTAGTTGCCCGGCGTGGTTGGCGCTGAGATTGTCAGGGGAACTTCCACTTCGTCGCCCGGTCGCAAATCTTTGGGTATGCCGATGCGGCCGTCCATTTCCGTTACCAGCTGGCCATCTTCCTGGAGCCAGCGGTCGCCCACCGCAATGTAAAACCGGTTGCTGTTGGCGTCGTTGTTCTCGCCGCCGCGGGCCCACCAGAAAACGTCGCTCGCGTTCTTGATGCGAACCACGACCGTCTCCTTTTGCCCGGCGCGCAACTTCGTGGGCGCGTCCTTGAGTGCCAGCGAGGCTCGAAAGGCGCGATCGGGAAGTGGGCCGGGCGTTTTGCTCGCAACCGGTTGATTGCTTGCCGGCGTGCTCGCCGTCGGCCCAGAGGTGTTGTTCTTACAAGCAACGCCGCCTAGCAGCGTCGCCATCGCGGCAAGGGACAATAAAGTTTTAAAATGCATGCTGAAATCTTCCTCTCAATTATTGGTCTTGGGTCTTTGCGACTGAGTCCTAAGGCTGATCTTTTCTCAAGCTTACCGCTCAACCCTCACTTTCAATCGAAGCGGTGTCGCGCCGCGTTCGTAGAACCAAGTGACGCCTTCGTGGACCATGTCAACTTCCAACACGAACTCGCCCGGATCCTGCGGAGCATTGACGGCCAGGGCAAGTTCGACTTGTCCTCCAGGCTGCAAGTCAGCCGGCATGCCGGTGCGGCCGTCGAGGCCGTTAACTTCGTTTGTGCCAGTCTTCAGCCACCGGTTGCCGATGTTGACCTGATAGCGACCTTCTTTATTGCCTACAGCCGGCCAGGTTGAATAGCCAAGGTTCTTCACGCGAAAACGTATGACAACTTTTTCACCCGCGCGCATCACACTGGGCGCGTTCAGCGCTGTAATCTGTTCGCGATAATCCGAGTCAGGAAAGGCCGCGTTCATCCATGAAGTTACAAACCTGCTGCGCGCCTCCGCTGACTCTGGTCGCCGAATTTCGATTAGCATCATACCGATACGTTCGCTATTTGAAAAAAAGGGAACGGCGATTGGGGTGATTGCGCCGATTTCCAGTCCTCGCAGAGCAATCGCTTGTTTGGCGGGCTCTATGTCTTCGGCGAAGCACATTGAGAACATCGTCGGACTGCTTAGCTGCTCCACTTTCTCAATAAAGTGCCGCCGCGATTCGCGGGTGAAGAAATACTCCGGATGATCTACTGAAACGATCGGCGCCTGGTTGTTCAGCAGCACTTCGAAGCCGGTAGATTTCGTCGCACTCTCAACCCAAACGGGTACGGTTGCCACGGCGCTCAGCTGTTCGGGCGGTAGAAACTGAGGCAGCGAACGATCGCGGAGAAAGAGGCGTGCTTCGCGCAAATACCCGGTGCCGTTAGCGATCAGTGTCGGCCGGCCGCCCCACTCGTGATGGAGCAGGTAGCCGCACGCGAGCGCGGCTTGCAACAGCAGTGCGGCTGCAAACAACGCTGCCGGAATCTTTCGCCAACGTTCGCGCTCGTTAACAAAGAGGACAA
>DATAOU010000032.1:0-14135 GCA_036265575.1 Pyrinomonadaceae bacterium | reverse complement strand
AGAATGGGCTTGAAGCGCCGCTGCACTTCTTCGCTGGTCGCAACCTCATCAAGCGACTTTACGGCCAGCTCTCGAATTACGGTCTCAACGAAACTGTCGTCCGGATCGGCTTCGATCACCTGCATCAGTTGCAGCGCCGGCTCTTTCAATTCCACGCACTGCGCCGGCGATTCGTACAACGCGCCGTCGATAATGTGCGCCCAACTTACCAGCGATTTGACTGGCGTATCGTCGTAGCCAAACTGCCTGTGGGCGACGTCGGCAATAAATTCCGTGCATGACTTGCGCGTGGCATCGAGAAACTTCTTGCCGGAGGTGTCGGCGCGGAAATGCGCTTCATCTTCTGGGGTTAGAAACGCCGACTGGTGATGATCGAACCACCAGGTCAGTTTTTCCGACGGCGCGTACTTGAAATCAACAATCGCGTTTTCATCGCCGTCAAACAGTTTTAGATCGAACAGGTTTCCCGGGCGATGTAGCAAACCGCCGTAATTGACTTCCGCCTCAGGATGGATGCGCTCTTTGTAAAAACGGGTGAAGACGGCAGCCGAGGCAACGCCGTCAAAACAATGACCGTGATAAAGGAGACGAAGTTTCATAAGTTCTGGCCCAAAAGAGTCGGCCATAGTAGCAACGAAGGGCGAAGATCGTAAATCGTGAATCGTAAATCGTGAATAGAAAGGGCAAAAAAGTAGGGCACGCGGTGACGTGCCCCTACGCAATCACTCCATTGTGAAGTCGTTAATTCTTACACGGCTCGATGGCGGCGGTTTTTGCATTCAATCGATCACCAATGAATTTATCCACATCGGCCTCGATCAATTCTCCGTTCACCACCCAGGCTTTTTCCGTCAGCACGTCCCCGCTCTTGTTAAGAGATGCCGGCTCGAGAAAAATATTCCAGGGCGAGCCCCACTTGCGCGTATCGCCGGTTAGTTGCCGGTAGCCGTAGTGCGCAGTCTTGTCGCGGTCTTCGCGCAGTTCCGATTCACTGACCACAGGATAAGGAGCGCCTCCAGGCGCGAAGAAAGTAGTGACTGCGTCACGCGTGCCGTATTCGCTGACACCAATTACCTGGAAACCCTGGTCCTTGTACTTCTCATAAAGTTTCGCCGCCACCGGCGCTTCATTGCGCCAGTTCGGACACCAGGGGGCAAAGTAAACCACCATCACTAATTTTTTCCCCTGGACCAACGAACGCAGATCGACCGGCTGGTTGTCTTTTAAAGAATTCAGCGTCCAGTTTTTATAGTTGACGGTTTTCTCTACCAGCGGCGAATACTCGTGACCGTCCTGGGCGCGCGCCGCGCTGGGAATGAATAACAGCGCAAGTATGAGGGCGACAAAAAAAGTCTTCATCGTGGCGTACTCCTTATTTTCCATTCTGCGCGGTGGCTCGTGGCTCATCAAGCAAAGGTTTCACGGCAGCTTCCCACCCTTCACGATCGCGCGCGCCGATAATCTTCTGGCGAATGCGCCCATCGCGGTCTATCAAATAAGTTGTCGGCAGCGGCGTGCCGCCAAATTTCGCTTTCGCGTCATCGCCGCCAACCAGCACCTGGTATTCAAACTTGCGCACATCTTTTTCGTATTCCGCAACGCCGGCGGCCGTATCTTCGAGAGACGCTCCTACCACCTTTAGCCCCTTGCCCTCGAGTTCGTGCTGCATTGCATTCAACACCGGAATTTCTTCGCGACAGGGAATACACCAGGTCGCCCAAAAGTTTAGTAGCACTACCTGGCCGCGCAGTTGGCCCAAAGTAAACGGGTCGCCAGTCAAAGTTTGGAAGTGCACTTCGGGTGCTGCTTCAAAATTAGTATTCGCGGGTGTTGTCGTGCTGGCGGTCTGCGGCTTTACCTTTATCCAACCCTCGGCATTCGGTAACCATGCCGCAAGTTTCGAACTCGTCAACAAGGTCGATTGGCCGCTCATTACCAGTAACCCGACGACGATCAGCACCACGCCGGAGACTACCTCGACTTTGTGCAGGTGCTTGCGAAACTTGCCGTAGAAAGCAAGAAACTGATTGATCCCCAATCCTGTTAGCAGAAAAGGGACCGCCAAGCCCGCCGAGTAAAACGCCGACAGTGTTAGCCCACTGCGCCAACCACCGCTGGTTGCCGCTAACCCAATAATTCCGCCAAGGATTGGACCAATACACGGCGTCCAACCCGCGGCAAAAGCGATGCCGAGCGTAAAAGAACCCAACGCGCCGCGCGGTTTGTCGTTAGAAAAGAAGCGCGTGTCTTTGTAGAGCGTCGCGATTTTCAAAAGTCCAATAAGCTGAAGTCCAAAAGCGATAATGACCAGCCCGCCGATCACGCGTACCCAGATGTTGTTGATGATCGCGGCGCCGATCAATCCGGCCGTTGTTCCCAGCGCCAGAAAAATTACTGAGAGCCCGGCATTAAAAGCGAGCGAGTTAAAAATAACTGCACGCCGTGCATTCGTGCTCGAGCCGCCTTCTTTCAAACGATCGATACTGACCCCGGACATTAGCGAAATGTAGCCTGGCACGAGGGGCAAAACGCAGGGCGATAGAAACGACAGCACACCGGCGATGAACGCGATTCCAATTGTGATGTTTTGATCGGGCATGTTATTTCGCGCTGACTGTCTCGGTGCTCTTTACTGTTTCCTCAGCCATCACTTTGTCTATCATCTTGCCGAGCGCCGCAATCTCTTCGGCGCTCGCACCCATCGATATGTATCGCATTCTTCCCTGGCGGTCGATCAAAAACGACATCGGGATGCTAAATACACCGTAGTTCATATCATTGACTGAGGAATCGGCTATGGCAAACCCGTACGGCAAACGATTCTGCTTCTTAAAACTTCGCAGGTAAACCAGCTCTTCTCCGCGCGTTGCTTTATGGCCGTCGGCCTCTCCGAAATAGTTGGTCATCCCGAGAATGACCAGCCCCTTGTCCTTATAGGCTTGATGCCACTGCTGCAAGCGCGGAAACGTGTAACGGCATGGACCACACCAGGTCGCCCAAAAATCCAACAACACAACGTGGCCGCGCAGTTCGGAAAGTTTCACCGGCGTCTGATCGATCCACTGCGCAGCCACGATTTCGGGCAACTTGCTCGGTTCGTCTTTTGGCACCTCACTAAAAACCGCGCGCAGGTCAATCGCGCGATCCAGCCCATTGAGCCGAATATTGGCGAGCCGTAAAAGATTACCGGATGGCAACGACAGCGCGAGCTTGCGCAGATCCTGGACCGCGGAAATCGCCTCAGCTTTCCTGTTCGTGTTGACGTAAGCATCCGACAAAAACGAGGCGGCTTTGAAAAGCATGTCGTCGCGCCGAAGCGAATTGATGCCCTGGTTGGGAACAACCATACGCGCGATCTTTGCCATCTGCTGCGCATGGACCGCCATGCGTGGGTAATCTTTTGCCTTCTGCAGCAACTCGGTAACTAACGACTCCATGCCAAACCATTCGGCGAGACTCTGCGGCTCGTTGTTTCCATAATCGGCAACCGCGCGTTCAGCTTCCGGAAGCAGGCCCTTGCGCGTTGAATAGAGCACGACAACAGCGCGCGCAAGCTGTGCGTTCTGGCCCACAGCCTCGCCACCAAGATAATGACGCATCGCCTCCAGCGCGCCATCGCCATTGCCGGCCAGGTGATAGAGCATGCCCAGGTAAAACTGATCCATGTCGCTCAAAGAACTGCGTGCGTGCAGAACTTCTGCATACTTAGCTGCCAGATCTTTTTGTTCCTGCTTGGCCTTCGCTTCCAGGTTGGCGTCGTAAGGACGCTTTTCTTTATTGAACTGGGCAAACTTTTTTTCGAGATACTTGTCGGCTTCAGCGAACAAGACATTGGCCGGTCGCGCATCGGCCGCCACGGTCGGCTGGTCATTCGCCGGGGCCGATTGGGCGCGCGCGAATAGGGGCGCGAGCAAGAGGACTGCGAAGAGGACCGGCAAAAATTTGTGCGAAAACTTCATCTGCAGCAGTTGCGTGTCAACGAATTGACACGAGTTGAAAGCGATCGGGTGAAAAAATCTGCAATGGCGGGGAGACCTCGTCATCAACAATCGCGCTGGCCAGCAAATCCGCGGTAATCGGCGTCAACAATATTCCGTTGCGATAGTGGCCAGTCGCATAGAAGACTCCTGCAATTTCAGCACAAGGACCGAGGACTGGCAAACCGTCAGCGGCACGCGGTCGTAAGCCAGCCCAGGTGGACGCGAGTGGCAGCGCGGCAACGGCCGGTGCGATCTCAACCGCCGACGCGACAATGGCTTGAACACCCGCCGCTGTCACGCGCTTATCAAAGCCGGCGTGCTCCGTGGTTGAGCCCGCCAGCAACCGTCCGTCGCGGCGCGGCACGATGTAACCGCGCGAGCTATAAATCACATGTCGCGCAATCCGAAGCGTCGCGTCAAATGAAACCATTTGGCCGCGGACTGGTTCGACGCGCGGATTTGGCAGCACTTCGCTAATGACCTGGTTGGTCCAGGCGCCACTTGCAATTACTACTTTTTCGCAGGTAATAAACCCGCGCGAAGTTTCAATGCCGCTAACTCGATCTCGTTTGATGCTCAGCGAGTCGACCGACGCTCCTGTTAACACTCGTACGCCAAGCGCTTCATTCGCGTTTGCCAGGGCGCTGATCAGCCTGCGGTTCTCGACCTGATTGTCGAGCGGAAATCTCAGGGCCGCGCGCAGGTTGGGGGAAATGCCGGGTTCGAAGAGGCGTGCGGAGCCCGGTGATAAGTTCTCGACCTCCAGGCCCGCACTCGTTTGCCAGTCGTAACGTTGCTTAAGTTCGCGTTCGTCCTCCTCGGTAAACGCCAAATACAAGGTGCCTGTAGTTTCCAGTTCGATATCGATGCCGGTTTCTTCGCGCAGAGTTTGCGCGAAGGCGGGATAGAGGTCGCGGCTTTGACAACAGAGCTGAAAGAATTCGTCCGCACTATCGGCTTCCGCCTGCGGCGCCAGCATGCCGGCTGCAGCAGACGAAGCTTCGGCTCCCAAACTCGACCGCTCAACAATCAACACGTCGCGCACTCCGCGCTGGGCAAGCGCGCGTGCGATGGCCATGCCAATTACGCCACCACCAATAATTGCTACCTCAGTACTGTTTTTGAATTCACTCATCTTCCGGTAGGTCCGTTGTCAGTTGTCAGTAGTCAGTTGTGGCTTTATTCTGTTGCTTGAAACTCCATCAAGACTAACGAGGTGTTGGGAGAAGGCTAGTCGTTGGGCAGCAACGGACAACTGACTACTAACCACGGTCAAATTATGAAACATCGTATCACACTGATTCCGGGCGACGGCATCGGGCCGGAAGTCGCCGCAAGCGTTGTGCGCATCATTGAAGCAGCAGGCGCCGAGGTTGAATGGGAAACCCATTATGCCGGCGCGCAAGCGGTCGAGAAGTTTGGCGAGACGCTGCCCAAAGAGCTACTCGAATCCATCAAGCGCAACAAAGTCGCGTTGAAAGGTCCGGTTACCACTCCTATTGGCAAAGGCTTCACTTCCGTGAACGTCGGACTGCGCAAAGCGCTCGATCTTTATGCCAACGTGCGGCCCATTCGCGCACTTCCCGGCGTTCCCTGCCGTTTCCCTGAGCTTAGCCTGGTGATTGTGCGCGAGAACACGGAAAGCTTATACGCTGGACTGGAGCACATCGTCGTTCCCGGAGTGGTTGAGAGTTTGAAGATCATCACCGAGAAAGCCTCGACACGCGTGTCGCGGTTTGCGTTTGAGTTTGCGCGGCGCGAGGGACGAAAGAAGATCACCTGCGGCCACAAAGCGAACATCATGAAATTGTCTGACGGACTTTTCCTTGACTGCTTTCGCAAGGTTGCAACTGAATACCCCGAGATCGAAGCCGACGATAAGATCATTGACAACGCCTGCATGCAGCTTGTCATGCGGCCGGAACAGTTTGACGTGATGCTGCTCGAGAATCTTTACGGCGACATTGTTTCGGATCTCTGCGCTGGTTTAATTGGCGGGCTGGGTCTGGTACCCGGCGCAAACATCGGCGAGCAGGGCGCCGTATTTGAAGCGGTCCATGGTTCGGCACCGGACATTGCCGGTCAGGGAATCGCGAACCCAACCGCCTTGCTGCAATCATCTATTCTCATGTTGCGCCATCTGGGCGAACGCGAAGTGGCGGACCGAACCGAGAACGCTATGTTCATGGTTTTTGCAGAAGGCACAGTGCGCACACGCGATATTGGTGGCACGGCCAAGACTGCGGAGTTTGCCGATGCGATCATTTCGAAGATGAAATAGTCTGAATTCTCTCTGTGCGTCCTTTGTGTTCTCTGTGTCTCTTTGGTGGTGGAAGTGGAATGGAAAATACCACCACAGAGGCACAAAGCTCACAAAGGACGCACAGAGAACTTGAGTTCTCAAGAACTCCTTTGGATGTAGATTTCACCCCCCCCGTTCATTTGCTGTTGGAGCCTTTCTCCCCCCTATCTTTCAAGTATGAGTTTTCGCCTAACCGTCATTGCCTGTTGCCTGCTGCTGAATACGTTGTCTGCCTTCGCGGCAACACCACGCTGCGCGCTCATAAAATCTCAACCCGATCGCTGGGTAACCGCACAAGTCAATTCTCTTGTCACTTCCGCTCGGGCGGCTTATGAATCCGATGATGCGCTGCCCGCATACCATCGCGTGCTGGACAGAATCAATCGCACGCTGCACCAGTGCAAACTTTCCGCAGACGCCGACTTCCTCGAACGCCATCGCGAGTTTGTTTACTACGTCGAAACAGTTTCTCTTGACCGCCAACCGGATCACGAGTTGGGTTTCAATGTACCTGACAAACAATACTTCGACGAGACGCGCTCATTCGTCGAGATCCCCGACTACTTGCTGCAGCCGGCGTTTCTCAAACTGGTCAGCCGCTGGGAGACACTCGACAAAGCGAAAGCATTTCTGCGCCAGCTCAACTCGACGCGCGCGACTGACGATCAATTAGTTTTCTTTAGCTACATCTCACGCCATCTCGGGACACCTGATAACGACAACAGTTACCGCCGGCTGCTAATTGTCGTGCCGGGAAATGACGCGCTCGACATTCCCGATAAGTGGGTGCAGTTTGGCATCAGTGATCCGGGCCAGCGAGTACTGACCCGCAATCTTTCAGTGGTAGCAGCGCGAACAAACGCAAACGGAACTTTCGACGCCTACTTCAAAGATTATTTCCGCACTTATGGCCGGAAGGGATCAATATCGGTTAAGGGGCGATGGGACCTTGGTGAAGGCGACGACAACTGCGCGCTGTGTCACAAGAGCGGCATCCTGCCAATCTTTCCGCAAGCCGGCAGCGTGAGCGCAGCCGAGCTAGAAGCGGTTGAAAATGTGAACGCGCGTTTTCGCAGTTATGGGTCGCCGCGTTTTGGCGGTTATCTGGACCAGACAAAGTTAGGGCCCGGGCTCAGCACCGCCAGCCCGGAAGATCGCAATCATCGTTTTGGCAAGACTTTTGCGGAAACTAACGTTTCGCGCGCAATGACCTGCCAGTCATGTCACAACCCGCAGCGGCTTGGCTCGCTTAACTGGCCCTTCGACCCGTTGATCGTAAGTTCCTACGTTGAAGGCGGGCAAATGCCTTATGGAATGACGCTCAAACAAGTCGAGCGCCGGCGGCTGTATGAAAATTTGATCGAGGAATATTTTGCGACTAACGATGCGCGCCCGGGCATTCTCAAATCCTGGTTGCTGGGCCAATAGCGCGGGTCAAGCTCGCGGTCGGAAATTGTCCGATAAACTTTAGTTTGGCGCCGACGCAGCAAAGCGAGAAGGCTAAAGCTTGTCGGACATATTAGCGATTATCAGGTCGGCCTCGCCGTTCACGACCGCGGTTTGCATCTCGCTCCTGCTGAAACTGTTTCCACTGTTCGGGGGTAAGCACTTTTTGTAAACGCTCATCCGCTTGCTGTCGAATCGTATCGAAACGCGGCTCGGATTCTTTGCGCAGATTTTGTAACTGTTCGCGTGTCTCACTCAGTATTTGATGGACCTGGGCCTTCTGGTCTGCGTTTAACTGTAGCCGATCAAGCATTCGCTCAAATCGCTGTTGCCGTGACCCCTCAGCGCGCGACCGGGACCAGCGTTGATAGCCGTTAAGCGCAAGCGCCCCGGCCGCGACACCAAGCACAAAAATCAACAGCGCCGCCACTCGTACCTGCCATTTGCTTTTGTTATTGATGTCCATCGTTGCCTCGCTTACTTAGCTCCAGCATCGTCCGCCGGGTACAAAGTTGTCAGCACCTGGGCGTCAGACGCCTGTTCGTCCTGCCAGTCGTTTTGATTCAGAATCACTTCTTCCGCAGTGTAGCCGTTAGACTCAGAAGCCTGCGCCGTCGCCGACGTCTGCGTGCCCGGAACAACGAAACTTAAAACCGCGAGCAGGGCTACGGTTGCGGTCATTGAAGAAACCAGCGCACCGGCGGCCTGCCACAATCGCTTGAACGCAGGCACTTCATTCTGCCGCTCACGGAGGGCGGCCATCACTCTGGTATGAAAGAAAGGCGAGGGCTCGACAGCTTCCACCGCACGCTCGCGCAATAGTGCCGAGGCAATTTTTGTTGCTTCGTAGGCACGAGCGCACGACGAACAATTTGCTGTGTGTGCTTGAATGACAACGCGTTCGCTTTCATTCAAACTCGCAAAGGAGCGACTCTCAAGAAATTCGATAATGTGATTCTCTTTCATTGCTACTGCCTCTCTGTCAGCTACCAGCTATCGCCGGCGGCAATTTTTTCCCCAGCAGTTTCTCTACCGCCGCGCGCATGCGCCGGCGCGCGCGGAATGCCTGTACTTTGACTTTCGCTTCCGACCAGCCCGTCAATTCAGCCACCTCTTTAACCGAGGCATCTTCGCCGTCAATCAAAGTCAACACCACGCGATCATCAGGCGCCATGTTTTCCAGCACGCGATCGGCGAGATCCGCCGCTACCAAACTGCGTTCGCTTGCACGGTGCCGTTCGGCCGCAACGTCGCTAAGCTGATTTTCCAACCAGGTGCTTTCGTCTTCACTCAAATCCGCCGACGCCAGTTCGGGTCGTCGCTTTGCACTTCTCAGCAAGTTCAAACAGGTGTTGGTAGTGATGCGTGTCAGCCATCCTTCCATCGAGCCGCGGCCTTCGTAACTGCCAAGCTGTGTAAACGCTTTCATAAAAACTTCCTGCGCCGCCTCTTCAACCTCGCTGCGCTGGCGAAAAAACTTGCTGGCAAAGCGGAAAACTCTAGGGCTGTAACGCCGCACTATTTCAGCGAACGCAGCCTCGTCACCGGCGCGAGCAAGCTGCGCCAATTCCAGATCCGAACTCTCGTTACCGTTGGCCAGAAGCGTTCCTTTGTAGTTGTTGGGGCGGCGGACTGAACGCTTGCCGGTCCGCCACCCTTTGCTTGAAACATTAGTTTACTTGCTTTGGCGCTTCGCGACGCTCGCCGCGACCGCGACCACCTTTGAAGTTGCCGTGGTCACTCTTGAACTGCTGGCGCATCTGGTCAAGCTGCGTCTTCTGTTCCGGAGTTAGTACTGCAAGCATCTCCTGACGAAGTTTGAATTCCTCGCCCATGAGTTTGGCCTGCAGGCCTGCTGACTCGGTCAAATTCTGAGTAACAAGTGCTTCATTGAACGTACCGCCGGCGTTCGCCTGACGCAACTCCTGGCGCTTGGCCCTGAGCTGTTCACGCAACGACTTGGTGCGCTCGCCGAAACTCTCACGGATCTGTTTCATGCTGGCTTTTTGAGCGTCGCTCAAATTCAGCTTTGCAAACATCCCGCCGCCAAAGCCGAAGCCGCCGCGATGATCACCCCAGCCTTCGCCTTTGCCGCCACGCCCGCGCCATTCGCCACGAGCTTTGTTTTGGTCACCCTGGGTCGTTCCCGCAGTTTGCGCAAACGCCACCGAAGCAACCAGCAGAATGCTTGATAGGGAGACTAGTGCAAGCATCTTAAAATTCGCGAATTTCTTCATGTCTTCTTTCTCCTACTTGTAATTTTAAAGAAGGCCTTCATTAGCCTCCGAAGAGCTAGACACCACAATTCGCGAAAGCGTTACAAATTTCTTAGTGCCGGAATCCATTTGCCGCAGATTTACGCGGATACACGCGGATCCGAGGCAGATATAAAAGGAACTCGCCTAACTTTGTTGTGCTGTTTCAGATTTGCGTTTATCCGCGAGAATCCGCGGCGAAATTCTGCTTGGCGGGAGGTCGATTTTGAGTAATTGGTTGTAACCGCCCGCTGCCACCCGGTGTCTATCAGCTTGGCAGAGTCAGGCGGCAAAGATTCATATGAAACACTTCATACAATCCAGCGTTTGTGCGGTCATTCTTACTTTGTTCGCCGTTGGCTTTGCGGCCGCACAAACCGCTGCATCTGGAGATCGAGCAGGCTCCTCTTTAATAGCGTCGACCGAGGAATACAAGAATGCGACCGAGAAACTCATTCCCTTACAAGAGGCAGACGTTAAGGCCGCGACTGAGAAGCTCGAGCAACTGCGAGAGTTAGTGGCTAACGGGCTGGTCGCAAGAAATGAATTGGACGCAAGCGAACAAGCGCTGACCGCCGCGCAAGCAAAACTGGTAGCAACAAAACAACAAGTCGCCGACGCCGATCACTTGATCGCTGAAACGAAGGCGGCCGATGAGTTGGCTAAAGCGCAAGCTGCAAAGAACCAACTCGCATTGGCCCAGACGAAAAAGATTCGCAGCCTGACTACCCCGACAATTCTCCGTTACGGCGGACAGGCCGGAGTTGGCAGTTCGATATTGGCTACGCTGCCGACGATTCAAACTTTCTTTTTCAGTAAATTTGGGCGGTCGCTTCCGACCAGCGCTGTTGGACAAAGCGCAACGCACAATGCGCTTAACTATGATCACAGGAACGCCGTTGACGTGGCGCTAAGACCAGACAGCGCCGAGGGGCAGGCGTTGATTAGTTATTTGCAAAGCAATGGCATTCCGTTTCTGGCCTTCCGCGCCGCGGTGCCGGGAGTGGCTACGGGGCCGCACATTCATATCGGCAATCCATCACATCGGCTGGCTTAGTTGTTGCAGGTAATAAAAGAAAAAGCGCCCTGAATCTTGTAACGCTTTGCCCGAGGAAGGTGTCTAGTAAGGTATGGCTACTGAAATCACTAAAACTTCCCATATTTCGAGTGGCACTATTTTTAGTCCGATCAACGCGTTTAATTGGGTGAAATCATACGCGGTCGGGGAAAAACGCTACATTATCGCCTTCGCAGGCATGGTGCTGGTGGTAGCCGCCGGCTTCCTGTTTCGCGGCCAGCAATCGACGGCGGCGACCTACCTGACTGCAAAAGTTGAACGTGGAAATCTGCGTAATACAGTCACCGCAACCGGAACGCTGCAAGCAGTAACGACTGTGCAGGTTGGTAGTCAGGCATCGGGAACTATCTCTGCCCTGTACGCCGACTTCAATTCCAAAGTCAAAAAAGGCCAGGTCATCGCGCAGCTGGATCCGTCGACATTGAGGGCCCAGGTGGCCCAGGCAAAAGCGAATCTTGAACAGGCGCGTGCAAGTTTAGTCCAGGCGCGAGCAGGCGTTGCCAATTCGCGTGCGGGCGTCAGCGACGCGCAAGCCAAAAGGCTTGCAGCTCAATCAACTGTGCAAGGTCAATCAGCCGGCGTCTCCAGCGCCCAGGCAAATCTCGCGGTGCTGAAAGCACAAAGCGACGATGCATTAGCTTTTCTGCGGCAACAGGATTATTTGCTGAAGAGCGGTGTGATTGCGCAGCGTGATTACGACATTGCGAACACTGCTTATAAGGCTGCGTTGGCGCGCTATGATCAAGCTGCGGCCCAGGTAAATCAGGCGGTGGTCAGCCAACAGTCAGCGGCCGGCTCGGGCATGGCCCAATCTCAAGCGCAGTTACAACAATCACAGGCGCAGGTGCAGTCTTCGCAAGCGCAGGTACAGCAGGCACAGGCGCAGGTGCAACAGGCGCAGGCTGCATTGAACCTCGCGGAAATAAATCTAACGCATACAACTATTCAATCGCCGATTGACGGCATTGTGGTGTCGCGTGACGTTGATGTGGGCCAGACAGTGGCCGCCAGTCTTTCTGCGCCGACCCTATTTACAATTGCCAACAACCTGACAGAAATGCAGGTCATCGCCAACATCGATCAGGCCGACATCGGCCTGGTGGAAACAGCTAAGGGAGTGCAGTTCACTGTCGATGCATTTCCGGCGGACAATTTCACCGGCAAGATTCAACAGATCAGAATCAATCCAGTGAACACCCAAAATGTGGTCACTTACAACGTAGTCATTGACGTGAGCAATCCCGAAGAAAAACTAAAACCGGGTATGACTACGAATCTTATTTTCACTATCGACGAGCGGAACAACGTGCTGAAGGTTCCCAACGCTGCGCTTCGCTTTAGACCCCAGGATGCGAACGCAACTTCAGGAAGCAACGGCCAGGGCGCTCGTCAGGGGCGACAACGCGCTGCGGATGCGGGGGGCAACGCGGCTGGATCGTCGTCGCCCCAAAATAACGGGCAAGCTAACGCGTCAGGCGGAGCACAGAACAACCAGAGTAACTTCGCGCCTGCCTCGGCGCCGGTACTTCCAGGACAGACGCGTATTGTCTGGGTGCTCGGTGCTGACGGTAAACCACAACCCCGTCGCATCAAGATTGGTCTGACTGACGGCGTGTCGACTGAAGTGCTTGAAGGAAATCTGCAGGAAGGTGAACTGGCAATCACCAGCGAGACATTGTCGGCTGCCACCAAGTCAGCGACTACGCAAACTGCACCTGGCTTTGGCGGCACACAGCGTACGCCCGGCGGTGGCGGTGGCAGACGGAACTAAAAAGTTTCGAGTTTCTAGTTTCTAGTTTCTAGTTGGGTCAAACCAATTTGAATCTGACTCGAAACTCGAAACTCGAAACTCGGAACTCGAAACTCGAAACTTGAGATCATGCAATCAACTTTGGAAATTCCATCAACGAATGTGGAAATGGCGCCGGCTGTCTTGTCAAAACTTGACGATGCACCGGTAGTAATTTCGTTGGACCACATTCACAAGATTTACACGATGGGCGATGTTGAAGTGCATGCGCTGCGCGGCATTTCGCTGGAAATCAAAAAAGGTGAGTTTGTCGCCATCATGGGTACATCGGGTTCAGGCAAGTCGACGATGATGAATATCATCGGCTGCCTCGACCGGCCAACGAAAGGCCATTATTTTCTCGACGGTATGGACCTGTCGGGACTTTCAAAAGACCAGCGCGCTGACATTCGCAACAAGAAGTTGGGTTTTGTATTTCAGGGTTTCAACCTACTGTCACGCACTTCTGCACTGGAGAACGTTGAGCTGCCTATGCTTTATGCCGGCGTTGAAACCGCAGAGCGCCATCGCCGCTCGATGGCGGCACTGGCGGCGGTGGGGCTGGCGGGACGAGAGCAAAATCATCCGAATCAATTGTCCGGCGGACAACAACAGCGAGTGGCGATTGCCCGTTCTTTAGTGAACGACCCGGCTCTTATTCTTGCCGATGAGCCAACTGGCAATCTGGACTCTCGCACCTCGGTCGAGGTGATGGAAATATTCCAGCGCCTGAATCGCGAACGCGGTATTACGCTGATTCTGGTGACGCATGAAACTGACATCGCTGAGTATGCCGACCGTGTGATCACTTTTATGGACGGCAGGATCAAAAACGATGTGCTGGTTGAAGCGCCGCGTAACGCTGCCGAAGAGTTAAAGCTCATGCCTGCCGTTGAATTTGACGAGGATGACGACGACGACCCGGCAAGCGAACTAGCAGTCGCACAGAAGGAAGCATGAACCTATTAATGATCATTCGGGTGGCTTTTCGCGCGCTGGTAAGAAATAAAATGCGCGCGGCGTTGACGATGCTTGGCATCATCATCGGTGTTTCCGCCGTCATCGCCATGGTCAGCATTGGCCAGGGCGCACAGCAGTCTGTTCAGGCACAAATCGCCAGCATTGGCACCAATCTGCTTTTCGTTAGCGCGGGTGCTCAAAACGTCGGCGGTGTCCGCACCGGCACGGGAGATACCGGAACTAATACGCTAACAGTAGAAGATTTGGACGCGATCAAACGAGAAGTGCCGAGCGTCTCGATGGTAACGCCGACAGTAAACACTCG
>DATAOU010000031.1:0-4320 GCA_036265575.1 Pyrinomonadaceae bacterium | reverse complement strand
TGCGCGCGCATTCTTCAGTGCCAACACGTAGTGCTCGACGCCGTTAGAATTCACAATCGCGTCAATCTGAACAACGATGGGTTTCACATCAATAGTTCGCAATACGTGCACATCAGCAACTGCGACGTCATCTGCCAGGACGATGCTTGTGCTCTATTTGGCAGCAACAAGTTTATTACGGTCACGAATTGCACCTTCAGCACGCGTTGGTCTGTCTTTCGCTTCGGTGGCGGAGAAGCGGAGAACATCACAGTCTCGAACTGCGTGATCTACGACACCTACGGCTGTCCGATTAAGGCAAGGTTCGGCGCCAGATCACGTTTCGAAAACGTCACCTTTTCGAACCTGGTGATGAGAAACGTGACCGGACCGATTTCGCTTGGTCTTGATTCAACTCGCCGCAATCCAAACGCTGATACTCAACCAGCGCCGCGGGGAGTTATTCGCAACCTCAAGTTCAACGGTATTCGTGCGACTGTCGTGGCGGAAGGGAAACAACACGAGGACCTGCCGTGGCCACAGAAATTTCGCCCCGGCGAAACAAGGCAATGCATCGTCTTGAATGGAGTCGGTGAAGATTTTCTCGAGAACATCAGTTTTCAGGATGTCCAGGTTACTTATGAAGGCGGCGGCACTGCTGCGGAAGCGCAGCGCGAAGTGCCGAAAATCGCCGGCGAGTATTTCGAGATAGGGACGCCGCCCGCATATGGGATGTATGCGCGAAACGTTCGTGGTCTGGCGCTGAATAATGTGCGTTTTGAAGTGGACACTTCGGATCTGCGCCCGGCTTTGGTATTTGAGAATGTGTCCGATGCGATGGTGAGTGCGTTTAGTGCTGAGTCAGATGCTAAAGCGGAATCCTTAGTTCGTTTCACAAACGTGCGCGAGATTCTATTGTCAGCTTGTCGCATGTTGACGGCCGGGGCTGCATTTCTACACCTAAGTGGTCCAGGCAACGGAAACATCAGGATCGACGGCGGCGATATTTCCAAAGCTGCCAAGCCTGTTATATTTTCCGGTGGAGCAACATCGAAGGCGGTGAAAGTAGAACAGCGGAACGGTGAAATGCGAGAGTGACCACATTGCGCGCAAAGTATGGCCACGCTGAGGCCAATTGCAGATGGGGGGGGCAAGTGGATTCGAACCAGGGACCTTAGTCCCGAAGGATAGGCGCGGCAAACCGTAAGTATTTCAGTTTCGTCAACCTACGTTTGTTACCAGTGTGGAGATTTCTACTACGGCAGCCACAATACCGGCTGACGAACAAAGAAATTCCGCACCACCTCATCGACAGTTGAATCCCCCGGCAGTTTTTTCCATAACTGGATGTATTCTGGCCGCCCGAGGGCTCGGCCCGCAAAAACAAGACTGACATGGCGCCTGGGCCATTCAGCGTCATACATCACGTCAGGCTTGAATGGCCAGGTCTTTTTGTCCTTTATATAAGGATACATGTACTCCATCGCTCGCCTGATGCCACGCCCATCACTAAGTGAGAAGTTCCACAGGTTGTCGTGTCGTGTTGAAAGGATCTGACAGACAATTGCCATCGCGTCGAGATTGAAAAGTGAGTAGCCGTAGGGCTTCGTGCGCCGCAGTTCTTCAGGAAAGCTGCCATCAGCAGCGATTTGATTTGGCACCAGGACGGTCTTGAAACGAGCGCGACAAAAAGATAGCAACTCCTGGTTTCCGATGAGTCGCCCGAAGGCAGCTACCTGCATCACCCAACACGTCCCATGATTATTCTTCGCTTCGCGCTCGTCGATGCCGTTCTTGCTTGTCGTCATCCACTGTACATAGTCGCCAAACCATTTCAACAGCGCCACTCGGTCAGTAGCTGTTAACGCGTTTGAGTCTTTGAGAACCTCGATTGCGCGTGCCACTTCCACCAGGTGAATCGTGTCAATGATGCCAATGCCGCGACCTGTGAAGCGCCCATGAATCGCCTGCGCATATTGCAGGTTAGGATTCATCCGCGTTTGTTCATCGATGAACCAGGCTCGCAGGTGTTTCACTGCATGACTTGCATAGCGTCTGTCCTGCGTCAACTGCCATGCAGCCACAAGCGCGGGCACCTGTATACTCATCCGTATCAGATAACGCCTGTGGTCGACAAAGTTGTTTGGGTTCGACATCCCATCGCGTTGGATGTAAGGACCATCGGGATTCTGAGGGTCGGGCCACCAGTAGTCACCTTCAGAGAAATAGTCGTGCCTACCTCCGGCACTACGCGGTGACAGGGAAGCAGTGATCGTTATCGGTGCTTCTTTCAAAAAGTCATTTGCCGCCTTGAGAACACGAGCGCGCTCAAGCTTCGCTACATTCAAACCCCACTGCGCCACACACGGCATACTGTGTCCGCCACAAAGAGTCATAAGCAGAACAAACGTTCCCATTAGATCTTTTCTGGGTTTGGTGATGTTTTGTAGCTTCATCTCAACTCGGGTTCGATTTTGTAACTGCTGGAATCCCAATCAACCGTGACTGTTGTTCCGTCGGCAAAGGTGGTGCGCTCTTTGCGGTAGTTGTTGCCCAGAAACTCGTGCCGGGTCATCTCCAGCATGCCCACACGCTTGTGCAACGCACACATCTGGCGCATGAATGCCTTTGTCTTCTCAGAAACCGCCGCTTGATCGATCGGCATTTCCGGTACCCCGCCGAATAGCAGACCTTGCAGTAAGGTCTTCTCGTCGCGTGCGCCGAAGGAAACAATTACTGCATCGTGATAAACGAGCTGGTAGAGCGGCACAAGGATGGCTTTTGCTTCCGCCTCCCGACGAGTTGATGAGGTCGACATACGGAATGGTCCAGTCCGCACCCGATTCGGTAGCGGTTATCCCAAGATTCTGGCGTGACCAGGTGAGCATCGCGATCTGGCTGCGCATCGCGTCAGTGTGCGTGGTTGGATGTTCCGGATTGAAGTCCTGATCGGGCGGAACGTAGCCGATCACATCGATGTAAATGCCATCTGTCCTGATCCCGCGATCAAAAAGCAATTGATAATTTTTGCGAAGGTGGCCGACTTGAAAGCGCGGATTCAGATAAGCCTGTCGACCGCCGTCCCAATGACGCATCATGGGAATGTTGCCCTGCTTTGAATCGCCAAAGCGTGAGCCCGGAAACTGTTGGGCGGGCAGGGAAGAATCCTTCTCATGAACTGCAAACTGCTCGTTGTAAGAAGGTGCGTCCAGGTAGTAATCGCGATATTGATCGTGAAAGATCACCGGATAGCCAATTTCTCTACACGTATCGACGAGTCGCTTCATCCCATCCCACCCGCCCGCCTCTTGAGGAGGGGGTAACGAGTCGGGATGTTGACGGTCATACCCGAGATGTGGCCAGCCGGAAACGAATACCAGCGCCCGTTCGAGTCCTTTAGCTTTGAGCTCGCGAAGCTGCCTGGCTCGTTCGTCGAATGTGGTAAGGCTATAGTTCTTCGCGGGATCCTTTGTGTCGTAGCGATCGCTCTCAAGGTTTACATTACGCAGAATGCTCGCACGCATTTGCGGCACGCCAACCAAATCGCCGAGGAGCGGAGTGCGGGCGATCTTTTCTTTAAGGGAAACGAACAGTCCGCTTTCCAGTGCGTAGCGTCGATACCGCTTCGCCATGTCAACGTAATTGCCGCCCGTGATTGAAATCAGGCGCGCGGACCGCAGATAGTTGAAGCGGCCCAATTGCGAACGCCATCTTGGACCAATCACGGTCGGCCCACCAGCCGGATGACTGAATTGATAAGCGGCATCGTCCGGAGTTTCGACGATCACCATCAATCCTGAGGTTCCTTTTTGAAATCCCCACCACGACATAGACCACGACTCGATGACATGACTCTGCAGCAAACTGTGATCGGTGGGTGCAATCTTTCCATCGGGAGTAATGCTGCGAATCGGGTAGTATTGCTTCGGCCAGTTTCGTGGCAGCAGCGTGCCTCGACCATTACTCAGCAACGTGTAGTCGACGTCATTCGCGTCTAGAGCGCCGGGCCAGTCCAATTGCTGCAAGGTTGTGTCTTGCTCGTTCGCTGCGACATCGAATACAACTTCTTCGTTTCTGCCTTCGAGGCAGATCGTAAGGAACAACTCGAGGTCCAACTGACGTCCGTCATGTTGCCATCCGGAAAGTGAAATCTTTACGCCTGTTTTGAACGCAGCGTCGTAGGGGACAATCAAGATCGTCTTTGCATCTGCGACTCGGAGCGAGAGAGGTGTATCTTTGGATCTAACGAGCATGTCGCCAGGTTGGGACGGCATCATCTTCCAGTGAACCGGCCCGCTTTGAATCGTTAAGGCAAGGCTGGTTTCGTTGAGGGTTACTCGA
>DATAOU010000030.1:0-8652 GCA_036265575.1 Pyrinomonadaceae bacterium | reverse complement strand
CGATCGTCGAACATTTGTGCGGGCTGGGCGATCTGCCTGATCGTGGCTTTCGATTCTTTGCGGTGCCCGTGAAAGTTAAGAACTTTGGCACCTTTCCGGTGCGCGCGTTTGGCATCGTCAGTAAATCCGCGACAGCTTTGTAAGTGACAAGAAGTTCAGAGTTGTAATGCACCCCTTGACTGAGACAGAAGGTTAAGTCTACTACTCGCCGAGAGCAGGAGGCTTAAGATGACTGTCAAACGCCGGGTGTTCAGTCGTGATTTCAAACTACGAGTGCTGCGGGAAATCGAAGCCGGCAAGAGCCAGGCTCAGGTAGCCCGCGAACACCAAATCAATCATCAGATACTCACGCGCTGGCACCGCGAGTATCGCGAACAAAAAGAGCAAGCGTTTCCCGGCAAAGCCTGGGCAGTTCCCAGCGACGAAGCCCGCATTGCTGAACTCGAGCGCATGGTCGGTCGGTTGACCATGGAAAACGATCTGCTAAAAAAAGTCTTGCAGAAGCTCGAGGACGAAACGTAATCAAAGAGCGTGATTGGAACAGTCGCATGACCCAACTGATAACTCAGGTAGCGAACGAGTCGCCGCACGGAGCGCGAGCCGTTAAAGTGCTCAGCGCAGCGGTCGGCGTCTCGCGCGCAAGTTATTACCGTCATCGTCAGCGCGCCGCTCCAGTGCCCAAACCAAATCCGGCCGAGACTAGTTTGCGCCAGACCATTGGCAGCATCGCCCTGGAGATGCCAGCCTACGGTTATCGCCCCATGACGGCCGAACTTCAGCGCCGTGGTCTAGTGGTTAATCGCAAGCGTGTGTTGCGGTTAATGCGTCAGGACAACCTGCTTTGCCGGCGCAAGCGCAGCTTTATCATTACCACTGATTCAGCGCATTCGCTGAAGGTCTTTCCCAATCTGGCTCGCGACCTGGTGCTCACTGCAGTCGATCAACTCTGGGTGGCTGACATCACCTACATTCGCTTGCGCCGCCAGTTCGTTTACCTCGCCGTGATGCTGGATGCCTTTAGTCGCCGAGTCATTGGTTGGGAACTCGATCGGCACCTGACCAGTGAACTCACAGTGAAAGCTTTGCAAATGGCTTTGGCCAAACGTTCTGTTAGCGCCAGCTTGATCCACCATTCGGATCGTGGCGTGCAGTATGCCGCCGCTGACTATGTCTCGTTGCTTATCAAACATCAGATCCGCATCAGCATGAGTCGCCCGGGTAACCCTTATGACAATGCCAAAGCGGAACGCTTTATGCGGACCCTCAAATACGAAGAGGTCCACTTAACTGAATACGAAACCCTGGTTGAGGCGCGCGCCTCAATTCGACGCTTCATTGAAGACGTCTACAACCGCAAGCGGCTCCACTCAGCTCTTGGCTACCGGCCTCCAGTTGAGTTCGAGCTCCTTGCTCAACCATTATGTACTTAACCAAGTGTCTCACTTGAGGGGTTCACTACAACTCTGAACTTCTTGACGCTGATTACGCAAACAGTTTTGCAGCTCTTAATCTGTGTAATCGGCGTAATCTGCGGATAGTCTATTTCCCAAACGCTTCGGCGCCGAGGAAGTTTTCGCGGACGTAGGTGACGGTGTCATGCAACGTCTCGCCCGGATCGCGGGGACGAAAGCCAAGTTCGCGCGATGCCTTGGCGCAGTTGAGGTACCAAAAGTACTGCGCCATCTCGATCGCGCCAGGCTCGACCGGTGACGTCATGTCCCACTGCTTGAAAAACGAATCGATCAACTTCGAACCGGTAATCGCGAAACGCGAAGGCAGTGCAAGCTTGGGAGCCGAGATCTTTGTCAGTCTCTCCAAACGGCCAAAGAATTTAGAGAACGTCCAATTAGCCGCGCCCAACAGGTAACGCTCTCCGTGCCGGCCCTTTTTCATGCCGGCGCGAAATGCTGTAGCTGCGTCGCGCACGTCTACAAAACTCAAACCACCGGTCGGCACTGCGCCGATCTTCCGCGCCATAAAGTCCAGCACGACCTTAGTCGAGCTTAGCCGCTCATCTTCAGGACCAAGCAATAGGCTTGGATTCATGATGACCACGCGCGCTCCCTTGCCGTTGAACCCTTCGAGCGCGGCCATTTCCTGATACGACTTGCTGGCGTAATACGGCCAGCGCGCAATGATTTCCAGCGGGGTCGGATACGACTCGTCCGGCAGCAGCTCGCCATCTTCCGTGACGGCAATGGTGCCGCTGGTTGAAGCAAGCACGATCGTTTTAACGTCGGCTGCTTTCGCGGCGTCACACAGCAGGCGTGTGCCCTCAACGTGGACCTTGTACATTTCCTGCGCGTCCTCGCGTTCGCGCGACACCTTGCCCGCCAGATGATAAATCTGCGTTATGCCTTCAACTGCCTGCTTGACGTCCTTTTCGTTGGTGATCGATCCGGCGAAGGTTTCAACTCCCAAGCCTACCAGCCAATCGGGAATCGACGTGGCCATCACGCGAATATCTTTTTCACCATCGGCGACCAACTGCTTTACAAGGTGGGAACCAAGGAAGCCGGTGCCGCCAGTCACCAAAGTCGTGGCGCGCGGCCGCTTTTCAATGGCCGCCCGGCGCTTAGTGCCGGGTTTTGCCGGTGTGATGCGCGCGGTGCGTTTGGTGGGACTGTTCTTTGTTGTCGCCATAACAAACTATTCTTCGCCGCCTTCGCGGCCATCGAGTTGCGTGCGCCGCTCAGCTTTCCAACGCGCCCGCAATTGTTTGGCGTCAAAACTTCGCCTGGTTGAGTCTCGCAAATTCTCAACATCATGTTTGATTCGCGCCGCAATCAAGCGATAGGCCTCCGCACGGGGCATGCCCTGCGTCATCGTTTCCAGTTCTTCGATCGAAACGTAACGTCCGATGCGCGCGCCGATCCTTCGATTCTTAGGAATAGTCGAGCCTTTCGGCATCGCATCGTAGGTTCCTTCCAGATAAATTGGCAGGATGCCGACGCGGGCGTGCAGCGAGAGGTAGCCGATGATTGGTTTGAATTCCGCCATCTCTCCGGTCAACGAGCGCGTGCCTTCAGGAAAAATCAACGCGTTGTAGCCACGATCCAAGAATGAACTCGCGTGACGCAACGACTGCCGCAGCGAACCGGTGCGCTCCATCGGCACCAGGTTCGTAAAGTTCTCCATCACGGCGCGCTTGTATTTGTTATCAAAGAAATAATCCGCCGCTGCGAGCGCCACCATGTCCTTGCCCGCCTCGCCCAGCGCCATTTTTGTCAGGCCCATGTCCAGATGCGAAGAATGGTTAGCGGCGACGATGAAATTTGTGTGTGGCGGAATATTCGAACGGCCTTCGTAGTGCGTGTCGAGAAAGCGGTCGTAGAACAGCCATTGGAGCGCGTCGGCGGCTTTATTGCCCGCAGCGCCGACGAAAGACGGTACCTTAATCTCATCGCCCGCATCGCGACCCGCCGTTACCGCTCTCGCACTTTCCCTCCGGTCCGCGGCGCCCGGCCGCCGGCTGACAACGCCGGCAAGTTCGCGGACGTCCTGCACTTCATTGAAGCGTTCAGGAGCCGAAATCGATCCACCTGCGTTTTCCACTGCCGCCGCAAGTTCGACAAACATCAGACTGTCAAAGCCGAGGTCAGCCAATCGCGAATTAATCGAGATCTCAGCGCGCGAACGATTGCTGACATTGGCGACGATTCCAATCAGCCACTTGCTTTCCGAATCAACCACGCGCTCCGCTGTCTCTGACGAGCCTGACTTTTCTGTTTCTTCCAACGCCTGAAGAATCGTGACCACCTCGGCGCGTTTCACTTTGCGCGTCGCCGTGCGCGGCAACTCGATATCGGTGAAGTGCAAAACTTTCACGCGCTTGTAATAGGGAAGCGATGCGGATACTTCGCGGAAGTGTTCTTCAACTTTGCGGCGCAACTCGGATCGAGAGAGCGTGATGTCATACTCGTCATCGGCCACCACCAGGCATGCCACTTTCTCGCCAATACCGTCAGCCAAACCGACGATGCTTAGTTCTTTGATATAAGGAGAGGTGTCGTAGACTTCTTCCAATTCATCCGGGTAAACGTTCTTACCGTTCGTATCGACAATGATTTCCTTTGATCGCCCAACTAGAAACAGATTGCCGTCTTCGTCAATCCGGCCAAGATCGCCGGTGTATAGCCAGCGTTCAATCAGCGTGCTGCGCGTCGCATCTTCATCTGCGTAGTAACCGAGCATCACATTTGGACCACGTGCGATTACTTCACCTACACCGCTCGCGTCCGGGTCGGCAATCTTAACTTCAACACCAGGCAACGGGCGGCCTACGCTTCCGGTTAGCATACGATTCTCCGGCCGCGTCACGGTCAGCACCGGCGACGCCTCGGTTAAGCCATAGCCCTCGAGAACGGTGAAGCCCAGCCCCTGGAAATCCTTTTGCAGTTTTTCGCTGAGCGCCGAACCGCCGCTAATGAAGTATCGAATGCGACCGCCCATGCCTTCATGAATAGGATAAAAAATGAGTGGTCCAAGGTTCAGCGAAATCCGATCTCTGAGCCACGCGTTTGCCTTAATCATCGCATCCGCAGTTTTCCCGATCCAATCGCTGTTCTCGTAGAGACGATTTTTGATGCGCCGGTGTAGCAGTTCCCACAATGCCGGCACGCCCACCATGCCCGTCACGTGACCGTTCTTTATGGCGCGCGCCAGGGCCTCGCCGGTAAGTTCGGGCAGGTAGGTAATCTGTGCGCCGCGGCTTAAGGGCGTCAGAAATCCGGTGGAAAACTCAAACGTGTGGTGCAGTGGCAAGACGGAAAGTACGCCGTCCCGGGTGCTCATATCGAAAACGGATGAGAGCATCGAGACCATGCTGGTGAGGTTGCGATGCGAAAGCATTACGCCTTTGGGCCTGCCGGTCGTTCCTGAAGTGAAGATGAGCGAAGCGACAGTCTGAGCTGTTACTTTTTGCGGCAATAGAGCGATGCGTTCGTCTTCCGTGGCCTCATCGGGTAGGGCAAACACCTGGTCAAAAGTCCAAATGGAAGCCGTCAGGCCCTCACTCCGGAGGCGTTCGGCCAGATCAGAATGCTCCTCGAAAAGCTTTTCGCTGATGATGATGCCGGCAGCTTCACCAGCTCGCGCAAAATTAACAATCTCGTCGGTTGAGCTTTCCGCGTCTACCGGAATGCAGCTCGCGCCGGTCTTCAACACGCCGAAATAGCTCATGCCCCATTCAGGCGCGTTATGACTAACGAGCATCACGCGATCACCGGGTTTGATGCCCTCGCTCGCCAGAAACCCAGCCGCGCGTCGCGCCAGCTCGCCGAGATCGGCGTAGGTGTATTGTTCTTTGCGCCCGTCTCGCTCGATGCGCATGGCCACGCGGGTTGCATGTCGCTTGGTCGAAGTTTCGAACAGCTCGATCAGATCGCGATAGGTATAGATCCGTTTTGGTTGCGCCCGCATGTCTTCCTCCAGAGTGGGGAAGACCCATTTCTTCAGGCCGGGCAAGTGTTTGTTGAGCCAGTAGTCGTACCAGTCAATCTGTTCCGGAGACCAGTTCAGCAGTTCTTGTTCAGCTTCGCTAATCCGTTCGAATAATGCGCGCACGTTATCGGAGCGGAAGATGTAAGCGTTCTCGATAGTGAAGGGACGAAACATATCAAACGCTTCCGACGTCTCGTGGGTTAGCTCCTCAACGCGATCAACTCCGGACTTCAAGCGATCGATAACTTCAGCCGCGCGCCCGCCGCCCCATTTTGGCCGTGCTCGTTCGAGTAGCGAGGCGGCTTTTTTCGCGGCGGAGTTGAACATGGGCACCGAAAGCTTTTCAAAGCTTGAAGTCGAAACTGGTCTCGGTTCCATGCGGGCAGCAAGCTGATTCGCAAATCTAAATCCTGCTTCTTTCTCCTGGAAATGTTTGCGCTTGTACAGGCCGACCAACCCGATAATGCGGTCCATGTTGTTGGGGTTTGAATCACCGGTTGCAGCCTGGTGGACCAGCGCCGGCTGTTCAACGCAGGCCTGAGCGGTAACCGCCAACATCACGGATGAGACTTGATCGACCGGAGTGATATCCAAAATCAGCTTTTCGTTCGCCGGAATTTTTATTTGTCCCTTAAGGACGAGAAAGATAATCGGCGCAGTAGTCGTAAAGCCTTCGTTCCAGCCGGGAAACGGATAGGAAAGCGCAGACTCAACAATGCTGGGACGCACGATGCTGCGGACGATTCCTGTTTCAGCGGCGACCAGTTGTTCGCCGAGGGATTTGGTATAGGTATAAATATTGGGCCAGCCCCAAAAAGCCGAACGCTCGACGCCCAGTTCAGTTAAGCGTGTACGCGTCCACACCTTGCGTTCACGCGCCACGGCCAACCCTAGCGCATCCGGATCGTCATCATCGCGGCCTTCTTCATTGAGTCGTTTGCGTGCGAGCTCGCGAAAACGGGCGACCATCATTGCGTCGCGCGCTTCTTCGCGCACCCGGTCAGCGAGTTTCGCGCAATCGCGTATTTCTTCTTCGACGGAAAACTCGACGCCTTTCAGCTCATCCTTGCGAGGGAAGTAGCCGACGACGGGATCGTTTTCCCAGACTGGTCCGGAACGATTGCCCGCCACAAAGCAAGTCGAGACATGAATCAGCGCCGGCCGCTTCATGCGCTTGGCAAAGGCGATGACGTTCTGAGTGCCCACTACGTTTGTGCGCAGCGCGCTTTCGAGCGTCGGATTGAAGGTAACGTTACCGGCGCTGTTCAGAACAACATCGATGTCGTCCGCGATTTGCTGGGCCTGCTCTTCGCTGTAACCGAGATTCGTATCACCAATATCACCGCCAACGACCACCACCTTATCGCGAATGAAGTCTTCAAGTGTGTCGCCGTAACGCTCGCGTAAGGGATCGAACGGTGGCGCAGTAATTACGTTGTTCCAAAAGCGGGTTTCGGATTCTTCCTGGGAACGAGCGCGCACGGTTACGTAAACGCGACCGATGTCGGGGAAGCGATGCAGCAGCATGCTGAGCGTCACTTTGCCGAGGAAGCCAGTGGCGCCGATGATGAAGATCTTTCGATCTCGGTAAAGTTCAGTTGGCGATAGATTCATAAGAGCGTAAATAGTAAATCGTAAATCGTAAATAGTTGTCTCGTGTCAATAAACCTTTCATGAACCGAAGGGCAGGTAATGATCGTAACTATTTACGATTTACCATTTACGATTTACTGTCTTCTATTCCATATCCGCGATGCCGATGATTGGTTGATGCAGCATCGTTATCTCCGCGGAACTGCCCATGAAGCTGCGCGCCATCGCAATAGCTTCCGTTAAATTGTCGGCGCGGTCCCAGCCCAACATCGCCGGCACATGCGCATTCTCGGCACCCGCCGCGATTACCTTGCCAACATGCTGGCGGCCGTTCTCGCCCCAGTACCACATAAAGAATGGATGCGCGCCGTGATAGGCGTTGCCGCGCCGGTACATCTCGACATAACTGGGATTGTTGGCAAACTCGCGTTCGTACTTATCGCGCAGGACAAAGGCGTCGCGAGTTTCGGGAAGTAAGCGATTGAAAAACTCGATATAGCTCGGGTGGAATTTATGATCAAACTCGTCGTAACAGGGATGGTGAATGATTAGCACGCCACCCTTCTTCAGCAGCGGTTTGTTGCGATAGAAGTTGAAGTGATAACCAAGTCCCATCACCTGGACGAGCAGCGGATTCAACACCGAATAAACGTTGTACGGGGAAATGTCGGGAATGCCTGTGATCAGAATGTCGCATTGCCCACGGACCGGGATGGCGTATTGATCAAAAGCTTTTTCAATAATCTTCTCGTGTACCGGTTCGGTGTTGCCGGCATGACAGGCAATCATTTCGTACTGCGCTGGTTTTGAATGAAGCAGTTTGCGCCGCGCCGGTCGCGGCAGCTTGTTCATGGTGTAGCGCATGGCTTCAAACTTCATGCGATCGAAAGCGGTGAAGTCGTCTTCATTCTTCAGCAGAAAGTCCATGTCGCCTTTGTACATGCGATTATTGATGGCCGTTTCGATGTGAAAGACGTTGAGGTGCTCGTCAACGATCTTTCCGAGCCGGTGTACCTTGTGGTTTAACTCCGAACGCGCCGGATCCATGTAGCTGTCCGAATCGCGGATCGTCTGCGGCTCATGATGCGCCCGCAGCGATTCGTAGTCGCACAAACCCACTGCGACAGATTTGTGACCGCCATCCATCGGCACCAAATTGATGTTTACGTAAATCAACAGATCGCTTTCCGCTGCCCGGCGGTTCAGCGTTAACGGCTCTTTGTGCTTCGTCTCACCAATTTTGATCAGCCCGTCCACCCATTCGGCGTCGTGGTTGTAGTAACGATCGGGATAGTATTCATCGAAGATCTTCTTCCCCACCATCCGTTTCATTTCCCATTCAGTCATCTTGCGGTGCAGGGAATTGGCAATGATGATGTGCACATCATCGACGCCATGGCCGGCCAGCATGTCTAAAACTATTTCCAGAACAGTTTGACGAATGTCCGGGGTGGCCATGGGCGGCAGCGGCAAACTGATGTCGTCGACCGCGACGGTGACCTGCATGCCCGGCTCGAGTTGCGCAAACAAAGGATCGCAACCATGCGGATGGTTTAGCGCGTAACGAATCGCGGCTTCACGATTGGGCAAGCCTTTGATCGGCGCGTTTGGATAGAT
>DATAOU010000029.1:0-20313 GCA_036265575.1 Pyrinomonadaceae bacterium | reverse complement strand
AGACATTCTGTTGCCGCTGGAGCCGCTTGGCTTGCAGCTTGAATTTACTAAAGGCGACGGGCCGGTGATTCACAATCCGGTCCGGACTGCAGCTGACGTCGATCGACTGCTTGAGATTGAAGATCTCGGCGCGCTCAACTTTGTGTTCGAGGCGATTCGCCACACCCGACGCGCCCTTCGCGACGACCTTCCATTGATCGGATTTGCCGGTGCGCCCTTCACGCTGGCTTCGTACATCGTCGAAGGCGGCGGCTCGAAAAACTACGTGCAGACAAAGTCGTTGATGTACAACGACAGCGGCGCCTGGCATTCAATGATGTCGCTGATCTCCCGCGGGCTGGTCAAATACTTAAATGCGCAAGTCGATGCCGGCGCCCAGGCATTGCAGTTGTTTGATTCATGGGTTGGCTGTCTCAGTCCGGATGATTACCGGCAATACGTCTTGCCGCACACACGCAGTGTGATTTCAGGAATAACTTCCGACGCGCCAATCATCCATTTTGGAACCGGCACGGGCGAATTACTTAAGCTCATCAGCGACGCAGGCGGAGATGTAATTGGCGTTGACTGGCGGGTTCGCCTGGACGAAGGCTGGGAAAGAGTTGGGCATGATAAAGCTGTGATGGGGAACCTTGATCCGGTTGCGCTGTTTGCCAACCAGGAACATCTGCGCTCGCAAGCGCAGATGATTCTGGACCAGGCCGGTGGCCGGCCGGGACACATCTTCAATCTGGGTCACGGCATCCTGCCGGAAACACCGGTCGAGAATGTGATGGCGCTGGTTGAGATGGTCCACGAGATGAGTGCGCGGTGATACCATTCAAGTTCAATTAAATTGCAGGTCGGGAAGGGTGGCTTGCCCCCGCCTGTATTGAATGCCATTCGATCTGAGCGGGGGCAAGCCGCCCTTCCCAACCTGCAAATTAAATTAACTTGAATGGATTAATTTTGCACAGACGCTACGCGTCGACACTACTTGTTTTGCACTTTCCATGAACCCTTCATTCGATGCAGTTGTTGTCGTTTCCTTTGGCGGGCCTGAAGGAATGGATGATGTAATTCCCTTCCTCGAAAATGTTCTCCGCGGCAGAAACGTTCCGCGGGAACGACTACTCCAGGTTGCGAAACACTACGAACTGTTTGGCGGCGTCAGCCCCATCAATGCACAAAACCGGCAACTGATCGCAGCGTTGCAAAAAGAATTAGCTGACAAGGGCCCGAACCTTCCCGTCTATTTCGGCAATCGCAACTGGCATCCACTACTGGCTGACACGCTGCGGCAGATGCGTGATGATGGTATTCAAAACGCGCTGGCATTTGTTACTTCGGCTTACAGTTCATATTCGAGTTGTCGCCAATACCTGGAGAATATTGCTGAGGCACGCAGAGTTGCCGGTGAAGACTCGCCGCGGGTGGAGAAGATTCGCGCGTTTTACAATCATCCCTTATTTATCCAGGCAAACGTCGAGAATGCGCGTGCAGCGCTGCAAAAAATTCCTGCCGCACAACGCAGCGATGCTCATTTTGTTTTCACCGCGCACAGCATTCCCCTGACAATGGCGAGAAACTGCGACTATGAGGCGCAGCTCAACGAAACAAGCCGGCTGATTGCAGATGCGCTGGGGATGCAGCAGTGGCGGCTGGTCTTCCAAAGCCGCAGCGGCTCACCGGCACAACCATGGCTCGGCCCCGATGTCTGTGAATATTTACAGGAACTCAGGGCGACCGGCGTCACCGATGTGGTTGTTGCTCCCATCGGTTTCGTGTCGGATCACATGGAGATCATCTACGACCTCGATACCGAGGCCAGTGCGTTGTGTGAGAAGCTTGGTCTAAATATGGTTCGCGCGGCGACAGCGGGCACGCATCCAATGTTTGTGGAAATGATTCGCGAACTGATCATTGAACGCATCGACCCGGAAACTCCGCGGCGTTTTCTGGGGACGATGGGAGCCCGGAACAACATTTGCCAGCCGGACTGCTGTGCGTTGGTTAGGCTTTAGAGCATTATTAGTCTTGCGACGCGTAGCGTCAGCACGAATTTAGCCCGGCCTTTCAAGGCCGGGAACAGCCAAGAAAAGTTTTTCCGTCGCGTAGCGACGCTCGAATTCCAGCACGTAGTCAATCGTCGCTACGCGACGAGAGCAAGGAAGAAACCTAATCCCGGCCTTGAAAGGCCGGGCTAAATTCGTGCCGACGCTACGCGTCGAAAGACTTGATCAGAGTTTCCTAAGCTCTGCCCACCCAAAAAGATGAAACGCGTTGCCATTATCGGCGCCGGCATCGCCGGACTCGCTGCCGCGCACCGGCTGCTGGAGCGAAGCGCGGAAACCAGCGAACCGCTCGAGCTGCTGGTTTTTGAATCAGGTTCACGACTCGGCGGCATTATCAAAACCGAAGAGCGCGACGGCTTTCTGCTCGAACAGGGACCCGATTCATTCATCACGGAAAAACCTGAAGCCATTCAACTCGCGAGACGCCTTGCCCTCGAAACGCAGTTAATTCAAACGAACCAAAAGCACCGGCGCAGTTTTATCGTTCGTGGCAAAAAACTGATTCCAGTGCCAGCCGGCTTTCAGTTAATCGCGCCGACTCAGTTCTGGCCTTTCTTTAATAGCGAAATCATGAGTTGGGCGGGTAAGGCTCGGCTGGCGCTGGATCTTGTACTGCCGCGCCTGAAGGCCAACGGCGCGACTGATGAAAGCCTGGCTCAGTTCGTAAGACGACGCCTGGGTCGCGAAGCACTTGAACGCGTGGCCCAACCAATGGTTGGCGGCATCTACACCGCTGATCCCGAGAAGCTGAGTTTGCAGGCGACGATGCCGCGCTTTATCGAAATGGAGCGCAAACACCGCAGTCTTATTCGCGCCTTGCGCCAACCAAGAGGTACCGAACCCAGCGAAGCTCAATCACAGACGCAGGGCGCGCGCTACAGTTTGTTCGCTTCGTTTGATCGGGGCATGCAAGTCCTGGTCGATCGCCTGGCAGATAAACTAGCGATGATCGGAGTCGCGCTGCGCACGAAAGTCACCGCGGTTGATTTAGATCGAACGTCGATGCAATGGCTGGTGCGTTCGGAGCATGGGGCCGCAATCGCTGTTGACGCAGTTTGCCTTGCTGTTCCGGCGTACGCAGCTGCCTCTTTGCTGTTGGAAACCGATGTGCTCCTGGCTGCCGCGCTCAAGCAGATTCCTTATGAATCAACCGCCACGGTGAATCTCGCGTATCGTCGCGCCGACATTCCGCATCCTTTGAACGGGTTTGGTTTCGTTGTTCCCTTTATTGAAAAACGGTCACTGATTGCCTGCACTTTCAGCAGCGTAAAGTTTGCCGGCCGCGCGCCGCAGGACTCGGTTTTGCTGCGCGCATTCGTTGGCGGCGCATTGCAGGCGAAACTCATTGAACTTGAAGAAGGAGAAATGGTCGCTCGAGTGCGAGGTGATCTCAGCGACTTGCTGGGTATTCGTAGCGCGCCATTGTTCAGCACCGTTTCGCGCTGGCCTCAGTCCATGCCGCAATACGAAATCGGACACCTGGCGCGGGTTAGTAAGATCGTTGAACGCGTCGCGGCGTTGCCGGGGCTGGCACTCGCTGGGAATGCTTACAACGGAGTTGGCATTCCCGATTGTATTCGCAGTGGCGAGACCGCTGCCGACTCTCTTTTCGGCGCCCTACACAAGTCACGTCAGTTCTAAATGCAGTTTGATTTGCGGCCACCGAGTGGCAATGAGGTCAGTACCCCCTGCGAGGCCTCATTGTTAACAGTTGACTGCCATTTCAGAATAACGTAGAAGCAATCCGTCCTCGTTCCAAGTCATAGGGTGCGTACCGTCGCTGAACCGAAGAATTCAGGAGTTCCCCAATGCCGGATGAATCTTCTTCACTTTCAAAAATCGAGACCGAACAGTTGTTGCGCCAAATGACCGACGAATGGGCCAAGGCGCTGGTGCGCGGTGATGCCGAAACACTCGGCCTGATCATGGCCGACGATTTTTATTTTGCTTATCCGTTTGAAGGCGACGGCAAAGAGCAATTCATCGACGATGTGACCTCGACCGAAATCAAGGTCGAACATCTGCTGCGAGAAAACGTTGGCATTCGCATCTTTGGTAATACAGCGATTGCAACCTGCAAAGACTCAACCCGCTGGTTTTACCAGGGTCACGATTACAGTGGACACTTCAAGGTCATGCATGTCTACTCGTTGCGCAATGACTCCTGGCAACTTGTTTCAGTTCAAGCCTGCCCCATCCCTTAGAAACCCCAGTAGCATAGACTTTAGTCTGTGTCGGCGTTAGCAGCTACAGACCATAGGAAAACCTGCTCAAGTCTTCGACGCGTAGCGTCGCTACGAATTTAGCCCGGCGTTTTAACGCCGGGCTTGAAGCCGTCCCCTGCCCTCGTCGCGTAGCGACGATCGAATCTTGTTCCAGCGTCGCTACGCGACGCGAATCCCTTCTTGGCTGTCCCCGGCCTTGAAAGGCCGGGCTAAATTCGTGCTGACGCTACGCGTCGAAAGACAATACCGATCGGATTCGGCCTCTTAAGGTTTCTAAAGGTGTACGCCGCTCTAAATATGTATGACAAATGACGCACGCCAGATTTGCGCGGGGATCGATCCGGGCGCGGCTGCGGTCAAAATAATTGCGTAGTCTTCAGTTAGGACGTTCTGCCGCTGGTCGACATCGGCAACTGCGCTCAACAACTCAGCGTCACCGTTTTTCCGTTGCGCCTTCACGACTGCAAGCCTGCGCAGACATGCATATAGATGATTGACGCCGGTGCCATACGGCCCCAAGTCTGCGCCCAACATCAATCTCACCTCGGCACGCTCGTCAATAAAATGCTTCAGCAGCGACGCAGCCTGAACTACCCCACGCTCGAATCTGATATTGAATTCTTCGGCGTCCGATCCTTCAGGTTCGGCCGTGTCGAGAATGATGGTTGTTCGTCGCTCGTCCTCTGCCGTGAACTCACGCACGGTTAGTTGTCGCGAACGGGCCGTTGCCTTCCAATCGATGTGGCGCAAATCATCCTGCGGCTGATAGTCGCGTAATGAAAAAAGATCCTGGCCGATGCCGCGTCGAGCAGAAACCATTCGCCCCGCAAAGGTTGGTAGAAGATGAAGTTCATCGCCGATCGGTTGCGGCTTGGGATAGACAACGATGTCGACGTCACGTGCACGCAGGCGGCGGCGGAAACGAAAGAAGCCAAATGGGAAGAGCGTGGCCAACTCGAAACCGTTGATTAGCACATGACCGCGTTGCGGAAAAACCTGCTCAACTCGCTGCTCTGCGGCGGCGTGGTGTGGCACGTAGGTGAAGTACGCCAACGGTCGTTTCGAAAACCGCGGCGAACGTCGCTTGCGTGCTTGTTGCGCAAACTCTGCTGGACCACGCGCCGCGACCATAATCGAAAGAGATGGGAACACGCGCTTGGCGTTTCTTAACGTTACGATAACCGGCGCCGGATCGGCGGCGAATATGTGATCGGGAAATCGCGCCGACACGATCAGATCGCGCAATGAACCCCTCGCCGCGGCGCCACCGACAAATAGAGTCGAGAGCAGCAACGAGAAAACCAGGAACAAAAGATTGTTTCCGGTGTTCCAGGCGGCAAAGCCCACCACGCCGAGAATCAAGAGGAAAATAGCCCCGCCGGTTGTAATTTCAAGCGGCAGATCAAGTCGTCGCACCTCGAGCCGCGCAGACTTTGCCAGCCGCGGCACAATGAAGACCAACATCAGCAGCGCGATGACTAACGACAAAATCGCTGCGCCCCCGGCCAGGGTGTAGTTTTCAGTTTGACGAGCGAGGATAGTGACAAAGGCTGTCGCCAGCCCGGCTATAACGAGCAAGGTGCCGAGGATTGCATTGCGCCAGTTCGAAGTGCGCGACTGGGAGTTGCGGAGACTGGAGGACGGTGGGAGTTTTTCTTCGTTAATCTCCGCGCCCCCTCTTCCCATCGCTTTTGTCACCCCGTCTCCTTAGAGCGGCACGCTGACTGTCTTCATTATTTCCCGCAGGACGGCTTCTGCTTCTTCGCTACGGCGCAGCGACGAAGAGAACCGCGTGCTGACGAGTATGCGGTGGGCAAAGGTTGGGATCACGAGGCGTTTGATGTCATCGGGAATGCAATAGGAACGTTCCTCGGAAAGAGCGAGGGCTTGCGCCGCCCGAAACAGAGCCAGCGTAGCGCGCGGGCTAACACCGAGATCGAGCATTTCAGATTCACGTGTAGCGGCGACAATCCGCATCAGGTATTCAACTAGCGCATCGTCAACCGAGACATCGGTGACACTGCGTTGCAGCTCAACGATCTCAGCCGCAGTCATTACTGGTTGTATCTCATCCAACGGATCGCTGGATTCGCGGTCGCGCAAAATCTGTTTCTCGTCTTCCGTCGAGGGATAGCCAATGCGCAAACGCAACATGAAGCGATCGAGTTGAGATTCCGGCAACGGATAAGTGCCGTGGTGTTCAATAGGATTTTGTGTCGCCAACACAATAAAGGGTGCCGGCAGCGGATGCGTCACACCCTCAGCAGTCACATGCCGTTCGGCCATGGCCTCGAGCAGTGCTGATTGAGTTTTCGGCGTAGTGCGATTGATTTCGTCGGCCAGCACAACGTTGGCGAAGATTGGACCAGGCTTCCACTCGAAGACCGAGGTGTGTTGGTTGAAAACCGAAAGCCCAATCACATCCGATGGTAAGAGGTCAGAAGTAAACTGGACCCGTTGAAAGGTACAGCGCAGCGCGCGCGCCATGGCGTGGGCCAACGTCGTCTTTCCCACTCCGGGGACGTCTTCGATCAGCAAGTGTCCACCGGCAATCAGGCCCACAATGCCAAGCCGCACCGCCTCAGGCTTGCCCTTGATGACAGTTTCGATCGCGGCTTGCAGGCGATTGATCTTTTCAACGGCTTCGAGCGTGGTCGTGGCTTCCTGGCCGCTTACTGGTTCGAGGCGTCTCATTTAGTTATTCACCAAAATGCCGTCATTCTACATGCTGAACACCAGCATCGCACACCGAAAAGTAGCATAGACTTTAGTCTGTGACGTCGGTGGCATAGACTTCAGTCGGTGGTATCTCGGCCCAACTGGCACAGACTAAAGTCTATGCTACTGAATGACGTTGCACCGCTCATGTAGTAAACTTGGCGTCACTCGGCTGAGATTGCCTGCGTGCAAGTCCCGAATTTCAGGGAACTCCCGCAAAGTTGCGGCGTTAGATCGAGCAAGGAGAATTTATGAAGCCTAACCATAATAATCGTAATAAACAAAGCGGTTTTTCTTTAATCGAACTAATGATCGTTATCGCCATCATCGGCATCCTGATTGCCGTTGGTGTGACCGGTTGGAAGGCGGCGGTCAGGTCGGCTAATGAAGCGGCAGCTATCAAGACACTTAAAACAATCGCCGAGCAGCAGATGCTCTACTACAACGCTCATCAACGGACCGCATTCGGGACGTTCGATGAGATGCTGAAGGAAGGCTTGCTTGATTCGCGTTTTGCCGGGACCACGCCAGTCGTGGATGGCTACGTTTACGTCATGCGCGTCACTCCAAAATCAACCACGGCCCAACCAGGTTTCGCGGTCAACTCGGATCCGCAAGTGACCGAAGGCGTCGGCGCCACGGGCAAGAACCATTTCTTTCTCGACTCAAACAGCAACACAATTCATGTTAGTTCCACACAGCAAGCTACCGCCACTGATCCACCCATCGGCGGATAGTCAAGCTCGTGAACAGGCGCGAACGCCTAACAGATTTCCTTAGCCTCGAACGAAACGTTTCGATCGCTTCGGCCGCCGTTTTCCTGCTGGGGCTGGGCGAAGAACTGTGGAAGAAGTTTCTTCCGAAATACCTCGAGTCTCTGGGCGCGACGACCTTCATCATCGGCTTCTTTGGCACCGCGGAAGATTTCTTTGATGCGATCTACCAGTATCCCGGCGGCTGGCTCGCCGATCGTTTAGGACGCCGCCGCGCCTTTCTCATCTTCGTTGCCATCGCTTCCGCCGGCTATCTCGTCTACCTGTTCAGTCCTTCGTGGCCCTTTCTCTTCCTCGGTCTGGCTCTGGTTATGGCCTGGCAAAGTATGGCGTCGCCGGCAATCTTTGCCGTTATCGGCGATGCGCTGCCGCCCGAGCGACGCGCGATGGGATTTACGCTGCAATCGATTCTCAAACGAGTGCCCATCGTGATTGCACCGCTCGCCGGCGGCGCTTTGATAGCTGCGCTCGGCATCGTTAAGGGCATTCACACCGGTTTGATAATAACCCTCGCGCTTGCTGCATTAACCATGTTGCTGCTGCTGAAGGTGAACATAACGATCCAAACCTCGCGAACGACTGGTATAGCCGGTGTGTGGCGGTCATTTCACAGCGCACTCAAGCGACTGCTGGTTTCGGATGTGATCATTCGGACCTGCGAGGGCATGACCGGAGTGATCACGATTCTTTACGTCACTAACGTGCAGCACTTCAGCGTGGCACGCTACGGGACTCTGGTAGCCATTCAAATGATCACTTCAATTATCGTTTACATCCCGGCAGGCAAGATCGCCGATCGGATCGGGCGCAAACCATTTGTCATCGTGACATTCCTGAGTTTCGCCCTGTTTCCTTTGGCAGTGATCGCGGCTTCGAGTTTCACCGTCCTCGTTCTAGCTTTCATTATCGGAGGCTTGCGCGAAATTGGTGAGCCTTCGCGCAAAGCAATGATTGTGGATTTTGCAAAAGCGAATGTCCGCGCGCGTTCGGTAGGACTCTATTATTTGGTGCGGAGCCTTTCGATTACTCCGGCGGCAGCGATTGGCGGCCTGCTGTGGAGAATAGCGCCAGAAGTACCGTTCGTGGTGGCGGGAATTATTGGTCTAATCGGAACGTTCGTTTTCGCCGCGACGGTCGAAGAAAAGTTTGCGGGATAGGTGGCTGCGCGCTTATTTGCCTAGTGGGTCGACGAATACAGAACCGGGAGCGGGAGCGGTAGCGACCGGATCCCCCCCTCAACGCGCGAATTCAGTCGCTCGCGTTTATTAATTCCGACGATAACGCATTCCAGTTTCGCAACGAGGGGTCAATTAGTATTCGCGAACCCAAATGTTGAGTGAATAACCCGGTCGCTACCGCTCCCGGTTATGTATTCGTCGACCCACTACAGCATTCTGGCCAACCAGTTATTTGATCCATTCTTGCGCCAATACTTTTTGTTCAACGGTCCCCTGGTCCCTTGTTTCGTTAGCTTAGTTAGCCAGCCACCGTTTCCAGCACGCGGGAAACCTCGACGCCCGTTTCTCTCAGTTTTCGCAATCGCTGATGACCGAGAATCGCTGCTCCCAGTGCAGTCGTGTATTGGACCATTTCGCCTTCAGGCACGTTGACTTCCGTGTTCAACTTCTCGCGGACTACGCGCGCCATCGTGCCGAAACGCAGGATGCCGCCGATAAGTGTGTATTCGGGTTTCATCTGCACGCGCTTCATCAGTTGCACAGAACGATCCACCAGCGAAGAGATCGCGCCATGCATAATGTCCGCCGGGGGCGCGCCCATCGATAGTTGATTGATCACTTCAGACTCGGCAAACACGGCGCAAACGCCTGAGATAGGCACGGCCGCTTTGGAAGTCGCAACCAGCGGTCCAATCTCTTCGGTCGAGTAGCCCATGTAGCGCGCGGTCTTCTCGATAAATGCGCCCGTTCCCGCCGCGCACTTGTCATTAAGCCTGAACGACTTCACTTTCGCCGTCTCGTCGAGACGACTGGCCTTCATCGTTTGGCCACCCACGTCGAGGACGGTGCGGGTGTTGGGAAACAGGAACGCCGTTCCTCGCGCGCTTGCTGTTAGATCGGTCACGGCAACGTTGCTGAATGGCACCATGTGGCGGCCAAAGCCGGTCGCGACGACGTAGCCAACGTCGCTGTCTTCCAGGCCGGCCTGCGCAAGCGAAAGATCGAAAAGTTTGCGCGAGATTTCAGCCAGCTTGAAACCGGTGTGGGCCATTGCCTTGCCGACGATGGAAAAGTCGTCAGAGAGAATCAAGGCTTTCGTGTAAGTCGAGCCTACATCAATGCCGACGGTGTAAGTCATAAGAGGTTTCCTATCTGCGCGGTCAACAACGCCCACAGCGTTGTTGCATTACGCAGACAACTCAAACTACTTCCTGAACAGCGACGGGAACGCGACTAGCGCTTATGTGGTCCAGCGCGAACAGCGCCGCGCCCAGCGCCCCCATGAAATGCGAATCGGCGCTCACGTTCACCTTCAGGTTCATCCCTTTGTTGAGCGCCTCGATCATCCCGATGTTCCTGGCGACGCCGCCGGTGAACGTGACTTCCGGTTCGATACCCACGCGCCTTAACAAGCCGATCGAGCGCGCAGCGATGGATTGATGCACGCCTAGCAGAATGTCTTCAATCTTCTTTCCCTTCCCCAGCCACGAAAGAACTTCCGACTCGGCAAAGACGGTGCACGTCGTGCTGATCTTTACTGCTCGCTCCGCACGCAGTGCCACTTCTCCCAACTCGTCGAGGGGAATGTCGAGTGCGGCAGACGCGGCACCCAGGAACCTGCCGGTGCCGGCAGCACATTTGTCATTCATGCAGAAGTCAACAATCTCGCCAATCGCGTTCACGCGAATCGCCTTGGTATCCTGACCGCCCATGTCGACGACCGTTCGCGTGTTCGGAAACATATGCACCGCACCGCGACCATGACAGCTAATCTCGGTTACCTGGGTATTGCCAAAAGTGACCCGATAGCGGCCATAACCGGTGCCGATCACATATTCAACTTCGCGTTCGTCAAGGCATCCCGCGGCAAGCGCCAGCGCAAAAGCGTTTTCGGCAGCAGCAATCACATTCGCACCGGTATCGATCAACGCACGCCCCACAATCGCGCCGGCTTCGTTGATGATGACAGCTTTGGTTTGAGTTGATCCGACGTCAACGCCGGCTGCGTATGCCATAGAGACTTTCCCTTATCTTTTCTCCTTCCTCCGTTGGGAGAGGTCGATGAGGCCTCGTTCGCCCCCCGAGCGCACTCACCAACCTTCCCAAGGAGGAAGAACCCAAGCCCGACTAACGGGCTGCGGCTAGTCGCCGCGATGCCAGACCTTCAAAGAATGCATCAGCACGGTTCTTTAATTGAGCTTCTGATACAACGCGCCGATCCATCATGTCCGACTCGATGAACAGGCTCGCAATGTCGCGCGACGCCATTAACGCACGACGATTGTCGGCCAGCCCGGTCGACACCGTGCGGCAACTCTTGATCGGGTGATAGACCACACCATCCACCTGAAACGGATCGATCATTTGGGCCAACGCCTGTTCCTGATAGAACATGCTATCCATCGCATTGCGCACGTAGATCAAAACCCCTTCGGCAAAACTCTCGAGCGGCCGCTTAAGATCGTATTCGTAACTCTGGTTTACTCCGCCCGCGGCAAACCAGAGATAAGTGGAGTTGACGAAAGTGCCGCCCCATTCGCTGAATAGCTCGTTAAACCGCCGGAAGATCGGATAACAAGGAACGCCGACAAACACTAACCGGTACTTCTCGTCGGTCATCGTGCCGATGCCTTGCGCGGCCTTGAACTCCATCTCTGCCACTAGATCTTCGAAATACTTCGCACCCTCGGCAGTGCCGCGAAAGCCATTCGACACGCCAAGATAAATCGTGCCGTCGGTAAGCGCGTTGAAGACCGATGGCGTGCTCTGATTAAGTTCGAGCACGCGGCGCCATCCGCGACTCATGACGTTGGCGTTTTGCAAGGTCTCGCGCAGGCGATCGATGTCAAACTTCTTTCCGGTCAGCTTCTCGCAAACGGTGATTAACTCTTTTATCTGGGCCAGGACGTAGTTGCGATCGTTTTCGAAATCGGTTTCTCCGGGCCATGTCTGCTTGCCACACGAGCGGGTGCCGGGAATATCGAGCGTGAAGATCGGAATGTGATACATGCGCTCCCAGATTTCCGCCCACTTGATATAGGTGTTGCACGCGTTAGTCAGGACCGCCAGCGACGGCGCCGGGATCCGTCCCATCGGATGTTCGCCGTGTCTGAGCTGGACGGCGACGTCGGCCTTAACATACCCGCAAATATCCGGGGAATAGCCGTAGTCTTCCGCCTGGTTCAGGTATTCATGCGCGACGCGACGCACGGCGGTTTGCAGCGAGTTGATCTCGGGCATCACGATCGGCAGGTCAAAGACGCGCAGCAGCTCGGCCATGCTGCCCATGACAAAAACATACGCGGCTTGACCGCCACTTTCCGCGGTGTGGTTCAACTCAGTGAACCACTTTTGAAAGAGTGCGGCGCCGTCACGATTGCCGCGGCCAACGATTGTATGTGTCTGCGTCATGTCCCTGGACCATCAACTAAACAAAATATTTTCGACGAAGGTTTCGAGCTGAATTTCCATGGAATCAAAGCTGGTCATGCTCTCTTCAAATTCGCCGACAAAATATGGGATGCCGGCTTCATCGAGCGCGCGTGTGTACGCGACCTGTTCTTCAAGACCTGGCTCGCACATCTTGGCGGCAGTGATGATGGCGGCTTCCGCGCGCGCATTGCGAATGCGAGCGAGCAGCATCTTCTCTTTCGGCTTGCGCAGATCGTGTTGAACCGGGCTATAAGAAGATTTTTCGAGGTAGGCGTGGGCCAGATTTTCCAGTGGATCGCCCGACAACGAAACGTCTTCGAGCAACCAGCGCAACCCAATCAGCAGATCGTCATCGACCACATAGCATGAACGCGCGATGGCGCGAATCAAGTCCAGCGGCGGTTGTTCGCAGAAGCCACCTTCAAACACGACTCTGACTTTGTCCTGTGTCCGTGCAGCGCGGGCCCGAATCTGGGGTAGAAGCGTGCGCAGCAGCTCGTTATGTTCTTCGCGCGGAATCAGTCCGGCCAGTGCCACAAGTACGTAAGCTTCATCGGCAGAGACAAGCCAGGGACTATTTCTCTTTATCTCGTACAAGGCGCGAATCAGTTGCCGGTTCTCGTTGAACACGGCGATTGAATTTCGCAGCGCCTCGTCGCTGATTGTCTCACCAGAGATATCCTCGATTGACCTCTTCAACCGATCGTATTCGTCGCGAAGGTAGATGACAGAATGCGGTGAGTTGGGGTTCTGCGGCAGATACAAAATCTGACAGGGATAGGAAACATTGCGTCCCCACACGGCCCCAAGATTCCGCGCCGCATCACAAATGGGATGGGTAACGAACATCTCGAGCGGGACGGTGTTACTAAGGGCAAGTTCCAGTGAAGTTTTAAGAATTGAGCAGAGGTACGACCCAAAGTGCGAGTCGGCCTGGACCGTTTCGATGGGAGCCCCGCGAACTTTGAACGGCAGGAGGCCGGCAGCATGGACAATCTCTTCGGGAAAGTTAACCTGAAAATGACCGACTACTTTTCCGCCGCGCTCGCGCCAACGCTGCACCGTTGGGAAAGACGTGTCTTCGAACAACTCACGGCATTCGTAGATTGCGTCGTCAAGCGATCTGTCTTGCCATTCGTGAAAGATCGATTCAGTCATCGCGCGTTCTTTCAGCCGACCATGTTTAGACCGCCGTTGATACTGACTACCTGGCCGGTGATGTAGCTGGCAGCCTCGGAAGCCAGAAAGACCACGGTGGGCGCTACTTCTTCCGGCTGACCGAGCCGTTTCATGGGAATGAAGTTAACGATCGACCCGAGAATTTTTGCGGTGAATTCGTCTTCACGCATCTCCTCGATCAAAGGAGTTTCACAGAGTCCCGGTGAAACCACGTTGACCCGGATATTGTCGCGCGCATGTTCCCGCGCGAGCGTCTTGGAAAAGGCCATGATGGCTGCTTTTGAACTGGCATAGATGGCCTCGCCAAAGGAGCCCACGCGCCCGGTGTCGGAGCTGATGTTGATGATCGCTCCCTGCTTGCGTTCGACCATGTGCGGCAGAATCGCATGGCACATGTTGACGACACCGAGAAAGTTTATGTTCAGCACCTTCTGCCAAAGTTCCGGTGACGTCTTGAGAAAAGGGAGCAAACGATCCCAGCCGGCGCAGTTAACCAGGACATCGATCTTGCCAAACATTTTCAACGTCTCATCGCGCAGTTTGTCGATGTCCTCGCGTTTTGTGACGTCGGTTTGCACCGCGACGACGCGCCGGCAGTCGCAGCTACCAATCTCAGTTGCGGTCCGCTCAGCATCTGCGAGACGCATATCAGCGATGACGACGTCTGCGCCTGCGGTGGCAAAAGCCTTAACGACGGCGCGACCGATGCCGCGCGCGCCGCCAGTTACGATTACGGATTTGCCTTCGAATTTCATGAAATTGATACCGCTTCTTTCGTTGATGTATTCACCACACTCCAGCCGGAGTGCTGCGCAACAACTTCGTCCAACTTGAACAACTCAATTGCATTCTCGCGCAGAACTTTTCGTTGCACTTCTTCCTTCAACCCCAAATCGCAGAGCTGCTGCAAGCTCTCTTTCCAGGGCAGGCCGTTCGTGCCCCAGATGCAGCGATCGCGGCCCATGCGGCTATTAAGAAATTGAATGATTTGAGGCGAGAGATACTTCGGCGACCAGGCGTCGATTCCAAACCAGATGTTCTCCCACTTGTAACAAACTGACAGCAGCTCATCGACCCAGGGCCAGCCGGTGTGCGCGCCGATCATTTTCAAATCCGGAAAGTCGCAGGCGATGCGATCGAGAAACATTGGCCGCGCGCCGTCGCTGGGACTGGCCTCGAGCACATGGCCCACCTGCATCGACACGGGCACATCCAACTCGACGCACTTGGCGAAGAGCGGGTACATCTTCGCGTCATTGAGGGGAATATCGAAGCCGTAGATGTGAACATAGACGCCTTTGAATCCGTGTCTGGTAACCGCGATTTCAATCTCCTTCAGGCTTTCTTTAATGCGAAACGGGTTATAGCCGGCAAGGCCGACAAATCGATCGGGATATTGTTCGGTGTACTGGAGAACGTCCTCGAGCTGCGTATCCATGTACATCCACTTGCGCCAGTACGACCACATCTTGCACTGCGTGATGAAGACTTTTTCGACACCCGCTTCATCCATCTGGCGCAACATCTCTTCGATCGAAGCAAAGCGCGGCAAGCCGCCGATTGCCTTCTCCATGCGACAGATGAGTTCACCCTCTTTCGCGCGATCCCACTGCTCCATGAATTCGCGCGTGGCAACGTAATACATGAAATCGATTGCTTGAATTTTTTTGGTCATAGCGGGCCCTCCAAACTTCTGGTAAAGGGTGGCAATTGATATGCCTAGTGGGTGACTGGCCCAAAGCCGTCGCGATGGGTCGCAAAAAGCCCAGAAAACTCGCAGTCCGACAGAGGAATGAACGAGGGAGAAAAGAATAGGGACCCTATTGAGCTGGGCAGATTGCGAATTAATCCGAAGACAATGCGGGGAAAACCGCAGCACTCGCGGCCGGGAGTTGAGCTAAAGCGGGTGCCTAATTCCCCCGGTCGAAAACTCAACTGGACCTTCATCGACCCCCCAGTTCAGCTGAAATCCGGATTGCGCCAGTGTTTCAGTCACCTGCACTGTGGTTCGGTTATCGAAGACGGGGAACTGTTGCCGACCAAGTGAATCTTTTTGCATTGCTGTGTAACCGCCTGGTGCCGTGCAACTGCCCGCACTCATTTGCGTGATGCAAGTCCGGGCCAGTTGGTCACGCAACTCAGGCGCTTCGCGAGTCGAGAGAACCAGGTCCGCAGTGGGAAAGGAAAATCTAAGCAGGCAGTAGAGGCGGGTAATTGTTTCGTCATCCACGGTGATGCCAGGCTTGAACCCGGCGGGCGCCTCGTGGATGCGCGGCAGACTGAAGGCAAGTTTGACTTCAGGAAAACGATGAAGCAGATACTGCCCGTGGCGAATGAGGGCGCGAATGTCGACCAGTGGATCCGCCAGACCCAGAAGGATGCCGAGCCCGAGTCGCTTGATCCCGGCCTCTGCAGCGCGTTCCGGCGCTTCCAGTCGCCAGTCGAACCACATCTTTGGACCACGCGGATGCAACTTGCTATAGATTTCTTCCTGATAAGTTTCCTGATAGAGCGTCACCCCGGATGCTCCTGCGCTCATCATCTTCCAATACGAAACAGTGCTTTGCGCCGCCACTTCAACCGAGACCGCAAACTGCCGCGCCACTAGCTCACGAATGATCGTCACCAGGTAGTCAGTCGCTGTGAGCTTGGGAAAGTCGCCCGCGACTATCAATAGATGCTCGTGTCCCTGACTGCGAAGTACTTCGGCCTCAGCGATCACCTGGTCCAGGCTCAAATGAACCCGATCCATTGTGTTGGGAAAACGGAAGGCACAATACAAGCAATGATTCACGCAATGATTCGACAGGTAGAGTGGTGCATAAAGGCGCATCCGCCAACGCCTCGCCGGGTGGAGATCCTCAGGTTCGGCCACGCGCGCCTCCGGAAGGCTCGCCTCTGCGCTGATAGAACCAAAGTGACGGCGGGTGACCACCGCTGCTTCGCGCGCAATCTCTTTCAGGGAGATGCGAGGATTTAAAACCGCCTCGAACGCAACTGATCCGGCGGAGTCTGGGTCTGGATCCACTTCTCCCGCAACTGCCTCGCTTGGATGGATGGCGGCACGCGGCGCCTTTGGCGGCTTCGGCAGCCCTTGCAGAATTTTGTTCGCGGCCAAATCGAGCACGTCGACGAGCCTCTGTTCGCTTGGCGATAAAGACGGTGCGTACTTGTTCAGTCGTTGGTAGCGCCAGCGTTCGATTTTCTCGGCAAGCAAACGCCTATCAGCATCGGCAGTTGCGGTCGTCTCGTACAACACGGGAGCAACCTGCTCTATGAGCGGTATACGGTAGTCGGCATCCTCGTCAGTCGCTCTGACCAGGGCGATAAATTCGGCAATCGGTGGCAAGCTCATGTGATTCTTAAGAACGAAACACTATTCTTTCCCTGAAGGCCGAGGGGCCATTGTGAAAGCAAGTCATTGGTCAGCGAGCAACGTGTGTGCCAACTAAGACAGAAGTACCTTGCGGGTCAAGACTTCGCAGTTGCGCGCTTTCCCGCTAATCCTTGAGTAACTTTTCGCAAATCGCGCTGACTAAACTCAGCCCTACCGCCGAAATACTCCGATTCTATCTGGCATATCGGTTGCCCTGACGAAGTGGAAGTGGAGGTGCATCATGATGTTTGTTGTCTATATGGTTGCCGCTGCCCTGCTGGCGACAGGCCTCTTCTTCGCAATCCGTTATCTTGGTCGCGAGTACCTTCGTTATCGAGACTCGCGCATAATCACCTGCCCTGAGAACCATGAGGCTGCGATCGTCGAGGTTGACGCGTTGCACGCTGCGCTGACATCGGCGTTCGGCCAGCCGGACATTCGCTTACAGAACTGCGGGCGATGGCCACTGCTGCAGAACTGCGGTCAGGAGTGTCTGGTCCAACTGGATGTGGCGCCACCAGAGTGTCTGGTGCGCGGCGTTCTGATGAGGTGGTACGATTCTAAATCCTGCCTCTACTGCGCCAAGCCGTTTTCTCTGATTCAATTGCTGGATCACAAGCCCGCCCTCCAGAGTCCGGAAGGAAAACTGTTGGAATGGAGCGAGGTGAATATCAATGATCTGGAGACGGTGATGGAAACGTACTCGGCGGTGTGTTGGGATTGCTACATCGCCCAATCATTTGTACGTGACCACCCTGAATCAGTTGTCTATCGGCAGTTCCAACCGGGGATTCACCGCTCACCGGGGCCATCCGAATACCGCTGACTGTGGAAAGGCGATCGCTCCAAACTTTGCCTGACGTTATTCAAACTGGTTTGAAATTCGCCGGCACGATATTGGCCTATCCATTAGAAAGATTCGTTTGGGAGTTCTGAAGCAACGGTTGAGAACGGGAATTGGATTATGAAAACGATCATCGAACCATTCAGAGTCAAGGTAGTCGAACCCATCAAGATGACAACGCGCGAAGAGCGCGAAGACTATCTCAGGGACGCCGCGTATAACCTGTTCCTGCTAAAAGCCGAAAACGTCATCATTGACTTACTCACCGACAGCGGCACGGCAGCGATGAGTGCCGAGCAGTGGTCGGCGTTGATGCGTGGGGACGAATCGTATGCCGGCAGCAAAAGCTTCTATCGCTTTGAAGAAGTCGTGCGCGAGATCTTTGGCTTCAATCAGGTGATTCCGACGCATCAGGGGCGCGCCGCTGAGCGAATACTATTCTCGGTCATGTGCAAGAAAGGAAGCATAGTTCCGAACAACACCCACTTTGATACGACGCGCGCCAACATCGAATATCTCGGAGCTGAAGCGGTCGACTTGCCGATTCCCGAGTTCTATCAACCGGCGGTCAATCATCCCTTCAAAGGCAACATGGATACAGAAGCGCTCAAACAACTGATCAAGCGAGTGGGCCCTGAGCGCATTCCGCTCGTGATGATTACAGTCACGAACAATTCCGGGGGCGGCCAGCCGGTGTCGATGGCGAACATTTGTGAAGTGAGGGCAATCTGTTCCCGCTACGGATTACCGCTTTATCTGGACGCCTGTCGTTTTGCCGAGAACGCCTACTTTATCAAGCTGCGCGAACCCGGATATGCACACAAAACCGTAAAAGAGATCGCGCGCGAGATGTTCTCTTATGCTAATGGCTGCACGATGTCTGCGAAGAAAGATGGATTGGCAAACATCGGCGGCTTTCTGTGCACAAATGACCAGCAGCTGGCACAGCGAGAAAAAGATCTGCTCATCCTCACTGAAGGCTTTCCGACGTATGGTGGTTTGGCGGGGCGCGATCTTGAGGCCATAGCGGTTGGTCTGGAAGAAATTCTCCACGAGGATTATCTGCAGTATCGCTTCGCCTCAATTCGCTATCTTGGCGAGCACATCGCGCGCGCCGGCGTGCCTATCGTGCAACCACCCGGCGGCCACGCAATTTACATTGACGCGAAAGCAATGCTGCCACACATACCGCAGCTTCAATATCCCGGTCAGGCTCTAGCTATCGAGCTCTATCGCGAAGCCGGCATCCGATCCTGTGAGATCGGCTCAGTGATGCATGCCGAGAAAGATCCGGAAACGGATGAAGAAATTCCTTCTGCAATGGAGCTGGTGCGGCTGGCAATTCCACATCGAGTCTATATGCAGAGTCACATTGATTATGTTGTCGAGGCAATCCTCAGAGTTTACGAACGGCGCGAAGCGATCGGGGGCTATCGAATCGTTAGGCAACCGAAGTTTCTGCGACACTTTACCGCCGGCTTTGAGCCGGTGTCTGACGTCTTAACAAACCTGGAGATGGTGGGGGCTAGTCATGGAGAACAAGTACTTTTACAGCACTGAAGTTGAATGGACCGGCGAACGTCACGGAGATTTGCGCGCGCCGGTGTTACCGAATATGCAGGTCGATGCGCCGCCGGAGTTCAAAGGACACGACGGAGTTTGGACACCCGAGCATCTCTTTGTGGCGGCCGTAAATTCGTGTTTTATGACCACCTTTCTGGCCATTGCTGAAAACTCTAAACTCGAGTTTGTGAGTTTTAGCGCGGACGCAAAGGGCAAGCTGGAGAAGCTGGAAGGCCAGGGCTTCATCATGACTGAAGTAGTGCTGCGCCCTAAGCTCGTCATCAACCACGCCCGTGACGTCGAACGCGCTGGTCGCATTCTGGAGAAGGCAGAAAAGAACTGTCTGATTTCCAACTCGATCAAAACGGAGACGAAGCTCGAGCCTGAAGTAAGCTTTGCCGGCGAGTAGTGGGATTAGTGGCAGCATTCTGCGGCTGCAGGTTGTCTGGTTTGAAATCGCTACTGCAGTAGCGATGGTTGGGCAGCATTCCTTAATTCAATCATAAGGGAGGTAAATCGATGCCAGAGTCCATCGTCAGCGCCGTAAAGTCAAGATATGGGTCGGTCGCAAAGAGCGGCTTATCGAGTGAACACGAAGGAGTGCGCGCAGTCGCGGAAGCGTTTGGCTACTCACCCGAGGAACTGCGGTCAATTCCAGCAGAAGCCAACATGGGCCTCTCGTGTGGAAATCCCACTGCGATCGCTCACCTGTGCGAAGGTGAAACCGTTGTCGATCTGGGATCGGGTGGGGGACTGGATGTTTTTCTAGCCGCCGAGAAAGTGGGGCCTAAAGGTCGAGCCATCGGCATCGATATGACGCCGGAGATGATAGAGCTGGCCCGGCGGAATGCGGAGAAACGCCAGGCGGCAGGCGCGTTTCCAAATGTTGAGTTTCACCTGGCGACAATTGATAATTTGCCTCTCGCTGATGCATCGGTGGATTGCGTGATTAGCAATTGTGTAATCAATCT
>DATAOU010000028.1:0-6157 GCA_036265575.1 Pyrinomonadaceae bacterium | reverse complement strand
GTATTGATTACAGAAGCGCAGGAATACGACCTAGTCGGAAGGATTGTTTAGTAACTGGACAAGTTTTCTTAAGGCTTTGCCTTCCTCCGTGCGGTAAGGCTTTGCCTTACCGTTGAGTCCATATAAATTCTTTCGCCGAGGCTGAGCCTCGGCGAAGAATTTTGGGAAGGCTGGACGGAAAGGCAGAGCCTTTCCGCACGGAAGGCGGCAAAGCCGCTAAAACTTTTCAATGTCTATAAAAGAATCCAGCGATGAGTTAAATCCGACCATGGTAATAGCTGATCAGGTGATTGCCCCTCCACGACCCACCCGTTCCGCGAAAGACTATCTAGCGCTTGCCATCGCAACTTGCGGCGTTGGCTATCTGCCCCTGGCACCCGGAACCTGGGGCTCATTGTTGGCGGTTGGGATCTATTTGCTGGTCCGCATCGGCATAATGAATCATCCCACCGACACGCCACAGATCATTAGTACTTCCGGTTTTGTCGCCGGACAAATCCTGGTGATTGTGGCTGTTACGATTTGCGGAACCTGGGCAGCGTCGCGAACCGAGCGTGTTCTTAATATTAAGGACCCGGGGAAAGTTGTCGTCGATGAAGTTGCCGGACAGTTCATCGCCCTTTTGCCAGTTCCGCTTATGAGGATCGGAGCATGGCCTGTCTTCGTGGTGCTGGCCTTTCTGCTCTTCCGATTTTTCGACATCGTTAAGCCATATCCCGCTCGTAGATTGGAATCGCTTCACGGTGGTTTGGGAATAATGTTGGATGACGTCGTTGCCGGTGTATACGCCGCAGTAGTTGTAGCCCTGGCAGTAGTGGCAAGTTGGTTCATTTAGTCAGGAGATAAGTTCATGCAGGAATCAAGCGGTCGCAAGACTGAAACTCCAAATCGTGAGGCTGACGCTACCAGCAAAGACACAGTTGCGGATTTGGACGAGAATGAGAAGTCGTCTGGTGCGACGGAGGGCGAACGCGAATCTGACGTTCACTCACCTGATGGCGCCTTTGATGAGAAGAAAGAAACTGACGACGCTGGGCCAATGTGATCAGTGTCCGACAAACTTCAGTTTGTCGCTGCAGCAATGGAGGAGCAAAGCTTATCGGACACCATTAATTCACCTGATGGCGCGTTTGATGTGACGAACGACAAGCTGAAGCTTATCGGACATCACAAGCTAAAGCTTATCGGACACGACGGCAACCTAACGCGTGTCGGCTTCTTTGACCTTCTTCTCAGGTCCTCTGCCAATCCAGCCGCGCTTCCAAAACAGCAGCAGCATTCCTACGGCAACCGTGATCATGATCACCCAGACTGTGTAGTAGCCGTAACGAGAATGCAGTTCCGGCATAAAATCGAAGTTCATGCCGTAGACGCCGGCGATGAAAGTTAACGGAAGCATGATTGCGGAAAAGATCGTTAACACCTTCATAATTTCGTTCATGCGGTTCGAGACTACCGACAAATAAGCTTCCAGCGAACCGCTAATCAGATCACGATAACTCTCAGCCAGGTCCGTTACCCGCACGATGTGGTCGTGTACGTCGCGATAAAACGGCAGGATCTGCGCGTCGATCAAAGCGAACTCACCGCGGCTCATTCGCAATAGCACTTCTCGCTGTTTCGCAGAGATTCTCCGGAGCCGCAGCACACCGCGCTTCAGATCCATGATCTGTTCGAGGATCTCGTTGTTCGGCCGGTTCAACCTGAAAATGTCCGCTTCCAGCTGGTCTATTCGCTCATCAAAATCATCCAGGACGGGTGAATAATAATCAACAATCTGGTCGAGGATTTGATGCAGCAGAAACGCAGCGCCGCGCTGGCAAACTATGGGGCTGGTGCTTATCAGTTGCCGGACATTGGTGATACTTCGAAACTCGTCATGGTGATAAGTGATTACATAGTTGCGGCCCAGAAACGCGTCCAGCTCGATGGTATTGAAATGATCCGGACTAGTGTCCGCGCGCACGCCATGCACGATCAAATACAAATAACCGGGAAACTCCTCAACTTTTGGGTAATGGCGGTTCTCGCGACAGTCCTCGACGGTCAGGGGATGAAAATGGAAGACGTCCAATAGCACTTTTTCATCGACTGCTGTGGGTTCGGCCATATCAACCCACACGAGCAGGTTTTGGTCCTTCAATAGCTCAGGAAGCTGCTCGGCAGTGAAGCCAGTTTCGATTCTATCGGCGCCGTTTCTATAAACAAAAATTTCCATAAGCGTCTCCGGTGATGCCGAAAGTTTCGTAAAGCGAACTGTTAGTTTGGGCTGGTTGTGGCATCCAAACACCGCAAACTAACAGTTTGCTTTACAAAGATCCAAATTAGGTCACTACCCTGACCATGACTGCTCGACGGGAATTTGGGCGGCTGCTACGATACCACCTCTTCCATGACTCGTACTTAATTATTCGAAACACGAATCGATGTCCAGTTCTCCCTTCAGAATTCTCGTAGCCGACAGCGTCAGCGACAGCGGTTTGCAACCCCTGCGTGACGCCGGATTCACCATCGACAAGCGTGTCGGTTTAAAGGTGGCCGAATTGCGTAAAGCGGTGGGAGACTACAATGGTCTGATCGTTCGCAGTGAAACCAAAGTCACTTCGGATTTAATGGACGCGGCGCCAAAACTTCGCGTAGTCGGACGCGCAGGAGTAGGCGTAGACAACATTGACGTGCCGGCGGCGACAGCGCGCGGCATCGTCGTCATGAATGCGCCCGACGGCAACACAATCACTACCGCCGAGCACACGGTTGCGCTCCTGATTGCCCTCGCCCGGCGCGTGCCGCAAGCGAATAGCAGTCTGAAAGCCGGCAAGTGGGACCGCAAATCATTTATCGGTGTCGAGCTTCAGGGGAAAACTTTGGGCGTGGTTGGCATGGGCCGCATTGGCCGCACGGTGGCGCTCCGGGCCCGCGCCTTTGGCATGCGCATTGTTGCCTTTGATCCGTTCATCGCCGCTGAGCAGGCGCGTGATCTCGAAATAGAACTTGCGTCTTTGGACCAGGTTTTCGCTGAAGCCGATTTTCTGACTGTGCATACGCCATTGACTCCGGAAACTCGGGGCATCATCGGCAAAGACGCCTTTGCAAAAATGAAGCAGGGCGTGCGCGTTATTAATTGCGCCCGCGGTGGTTTGGTTGACGAAGGCGCGCTCTATGACGCAATCAAGTCCGGAACCGTAGCCGGCGCGGCGCTTGACGTTTTTGTCGAGGAACCCCCGCCGGCGAACCATCCGCTGTTGTCGCTCGATGAAGTAATAGTCACCCCGCATCTCGGCGCTTCAACGACCGAAGCGCAGGAAGGCGTGGCCTTCACGGTTGCCGAGCAGATGCGCGACTACTTGTTGACCGGCGCTTTGCGCGGCGCCGTTAATGTTCCGGCGCTGGGCACCAAAGAATTGGGATTGCTGCGGCCTTATATCGAATTGGCCGAGAAGCTCGGCCGCTTTCACGCTCAACTCCTGGCCAGCGCGGTGCGCGAAGTGCGCATCGAATTTGCGGGCGAGATCGCCGATGCTGATGGCGCCCCAGTAACGCGATCCTTTCTTGCGGGCCTACTGCGCGACGTCAGCGCGCGAGTAAATGTCGTCAATGCTTTTCTGATTGCTGAAGAACGCGGCATCAAGGTCACTACCAGCTATCTCCGTTCCGCTTCAGATGTCGTGCCGGCGATTCGCACGCGCGTGGTCGTGGACAGCGGCGAACAATCGTTAGCGGGAACAATTTTTGGTTTCGGTGAGCAGGCACGCGAGGGCCGTATCACGGAAATTGATGGGTTTCACATCGAAGCTATTCCCCGTGGGCACATGCTGGTGATGCGAAATCGCGACGTGCCCGGCGTTATCGGCCGCGTCGGTACTATACTCGGCGAACACGGCGTCAACATTAGCCGCTTTCATTTGGGCCGCCGCCAAAGGGGCGGGGAAGCGATGGCAGTAATCGAAGTTGACTCGACAGTCGAGCCAGCAGTGCTAGCGGCGCTGCGCGGCCAGGAAGAAATCCTGCTTGTTCGAGAGATCGAATTGCTTTAACTGAGGACGAACTCCCATGAGTGTTTCCTTACCCAGCCAAACTGAAGTTCCTCGCCCGCCGGTGCCTTTTACTGATGCGCCGCCGCAACCAGTTTCGCCCGGTCGCGGGCGAATAGATTCAATCGATCTGCTGCGCGGCATTGTGATGGTCATCATGATGTTGGACCACACGCGCGACTTTGTGCACTACGCGGCGATTCAGGGATTTGATCCGACAGATCTGAGCCATACAAGCGTTAAGCTTTTTCTGACGCGATGGATCACTCACTACTGTGCGCCCGTCTTCGTGTTCCTCGCGGGTACCGGGGCCTACCTGCAAATTTCGCGTGGCAAGAGCAAGAGTAACCTATCGCGTTTCCTGGTAACGCGCGGCTTATGGCTGATCCTTTTGGAGTTTACCTGGGTTCGTATTGCAGTAACTTTCAACCTCGACTACCAAAGTTTCATCGGGATGATGCAAGTCATCTGGACTATTGGCGTTTCAATGATTGTGCTTGCGATATTGATTCATTTGCCGTTGCGCGTTACCGGGGCCTTTGGAGTGTTAATGGTTGCATTCCATAACCTGCTGGATCGCTTTCGGGTACAGGGGTGGCGTGGACCCCAAAGTCCCGTGCCCAGCTTTTGGGCAAAGATTTACATCATCCTTCATCAGGCGTTCGAACCTCTTCCGGTGTTGTGGTTTTTCCCCAGCCCAATCGTCTTTGTGCTTTATCCCTTAATTCCGTGGATCGGAGTGATGGCCGCCGGCTATGCCTTTGGCGCTCTTTATCAAATGGATGGGGAACGACGGCGACGCTGGTTGTTGGTAATGGGCGGCGCGGCGACGCTGCTCTTTATCGTTCTTCGCGGCATTAATCGGTACGGCGATCCGTCCCACTGGTCGGAACGAAGCACGCCGGCGTTTACACTCATCTCGTTTTTGAACGTCACGAAGTATCCGCCGTCGTTGCTGTTCCTGCTGATGACGCTAGGGCCTGCCTTTCTGGCGCTCGCTTTGTTCGAGTCGAATAAGCTCGCTGCCACCCGATCGGACTCTCTTTGGAATCGCATCCGAAACTTCTTTATCACGTTTGGCCGTGTGCCGCTGTTCTTCTACTTATTGCAATGGCCCACTGCGCATTTGCTGTCCGTGATCGTCCATCTGATTGCCGGCAAGCAGGTACGCTGGATGTTTGGTAGTAATCCTAACTTTAGCGGACCGCCGCCTGGGGTTGGATTCAATCTGGCGGTTGTCTACGCCTGTTGGATTGTCGGCGTGCTGCTGCTTTATCCGTTATGCAAATGGTTCGCCGGCGTAAAGGCACGGCGGCGCGACTGGTGGTTGTCATACCTGTGAAGCAAACTGTTAGATTGCGGTGGCTGGGACCCCGAGTGCCTGGTGATAACTACTCAAGAGTGGTTTTTCGACGCGCAGCGTCAGCACGAATTTAGCGTGGTCTTTCAAGGGCAACAACCCTGGGGCTTACGCCCCAGGCTTTACGCTGGCGTCCGCTCCGCGGACTTTAAGAATTAAGATCAGTTTGAGCCGCATTTGTTGCATCAAGTATGTTGATGCCCTTGAACGGCCGGGCTAAGGTAACCGACGCTACGCCTGGAAGTCGAGACAAGGAAGGGTATGAGTCGTTTCACAATTCGCAAGGCGCTAATTTTCGCGATGATACTGGTGCTGGCGATGCTTGAATCCGGAAACAGCAGCGCACAAAAGCCTCGACAAGGAAATCCTGCGACTGCGAATTTGACGGCCGCAGCGTCTCGCAACTTATCGCTCAGTAACGAACTAGTCTGGACGTTTGGCAACAAGCCACAGCGCGGTTGGTATCTCTACACGCCGCTGATCAGTCGTCTCCTCAATACAAAAAACCCAGTTGGATCGACTGCCTTCGCTAAATCGCTCGCGACCTGGCAGAAAAAGATGGGCCTGCAAGCTAACGGCCTACTCGACGAGCAATCGCTTTACGAAATGATCAAGGTTTGGCAGGGTGCGCGCCTCAAGGATCGCGAAGTTGCTTCGCCGGATAGGTTGGTCAACGTTCCCATTTCAGAGTTTTACGATCCGACTCGGGCTGAAGAATTGCGGAAAGTTGAACGCGCGACCTATGCGGCCTATAAAAAAATGGTGG
>DATAOU010000027.1:0-5853 GCA_036265575.1 Pyrinomonadaceae bacterium | reverse complement strand
GATTCTCACACTGTTGCCGGTTTCGCTCCTCTGGAGCGAGATCCTTTGCGGTTCGATTTTAGCTATAAACATCTCGCTCCGCTGGAGCGAAAGCCAAGTTGACTGTTGTACTTGGAAGTTGAATCCATCAATGGAAAATGGCAAATGAAAAATGGTAAATGGCAAATGGTAAATCTCTTCAGTCTGGCGCCTTGCGGTTAGTTTCCTCGCTCCGCAATTAATCGCCGGTAAGCTTCATCACGCGTCAGGCCCAGCTCCCGTGCAGCTTTCTTAAGAGCTGCGCGATGATCCAACCCCTCGCCTTCAAAGCCCGCTACCAGCGTCGCAATGTTGCGCACGTCGCCACTATCAATCTCACTCTCCATCAGTGTGCGATCGATTAGCAGCACCATCTCTCCGCGTGCTCGATCAGCTGAAGCAAATCGCGCGGCGAGTTCACTCAAACGCCCGCGTGCAATCTCTTCATGCATCTTAGTCAATTCGCGCGCAACCACTGCCCGGCGCTCGCCCAGAATTTCGTGAGCGTCCTTTAACGTCGCGGCAATGCGATGCGGCGCTTCGTAAAAAATGAGAGTTGCCGAAAGTTCACGCAGTTTCATCAGACGCGCGCGCCGCTCACCTGAGCGCGCGGGAAGAAAACCGGCAAAAAAGAATTCGTCGGTCGGCAGTCCCGAAGCCACCAGCGCTGCAATCAGCGCTGTCGCTCCCGGCAAAGCAACCACTGGTAAGTCCTGTGCGCTGGCTTCGCTGACTAGCCGAAAGCCGGGATCGCTGATGCTGGGGGTGCCGGCATCGGAAACGATCGCGACGTTTGCGCCTGAGGCCAGAGCTTCCAGCAGTTCAACCGTGCGCTCGCGTTCGTTGTGATCGTGATAGCTGGTGACTTTTGTTTTGATGCCGTAATGGTTCAACAATTTTCTGGTGTGCCGTGTGTCTTCGCAGGCAATGATGTCGACCTCGCGCAACACTCTGAGCGCGCGCTGCGTGATGTCTTCCAGATTGCCAATAGGCGTGGCCACAACATAAAGCGTTCCCGGCATGCCGCCTATTTTGTCACCTGCGGTAAACATACGAAAGCCTTGCCTCACTGTTAGGTGCGACAAGGCTTTACGTTCGGATCGTAGTCCGCTTAGTAGGGCAAGGGTATTCTGCGCCACCAATCGTTATTCCGATTTTGGTTGTTGCGATTGTTTCGGCCATTGCCCCAACCGCCGTTGTAGTAACCGGTGCCATACGCATCCGATATGATTCGCAATTCCTGTTGAATCTGCGACCAGTCAGAAGCGACGCGATTATCCATGGCCCGCGAACGGCCGAGCTGATTAAACTGCTGTGCCTCCTGCATGACACGCTGCGCTTCGTTGCGGCTGCGGTTGAGATCGTTTCCGTTGAAGCGCGATTTCAGATCGCCCACCGCACGGCGGAAGTCACGCGCCTGCGCATTCAAATAATCTTCATTACGTGAACCGTTGATGCGACTGTGGTCCAGTGCGCGACTGAGATCTCTTTCAAAATCTTTCGCCAGGCGATCCAGCCGGTGAATGGAATCGCGAACGTACCGCTGGTCGTAGCGGCCGTACGTGCCGTTCTGTCGACCGTAGTCAGGATATCCATAACCACCCTGGGCCGCAGCCAGCGCCGGCAGACACAGCGCCAGGATTGCAGCCGCCAAAATTGAGATACTCGTTGTACGTCGTTTCATTTCATCCTCCTCTACTTCTCTTTCGAGCCGACCGCACTCGTGAGTGCCATCCGAAGAGTTTTGGTCTGCCCGCTTGTTCCGCTCGCCTGGGGGACACCAATCAGGTCGAACGTTGTGCCGCATGTCGCAATCGCAAGCTCCGTGCCTTTGGCGCCGAGTACGCACGCTGCGTTGAACTTCATTGAAGAAGGATTCTTTTTGCGGGCTTTTTTTGGTGACGCGATTACCGAGGCGAACTACGTTGGTGCGAAAACGTGTAGGCGCTCGTCGATTTGGTTAAAGTGAGACAAAACCATTTTCGTAATGTGAGATGGGTCTAATGGCCAGTCAGGAATTCGCCCTTGGTGGATCGACGAATACAAAACCCCGACGCGGGGTAGCGACCGGGGTGTCACTTGCGAATTCTCCCTCGCCCTCTCTGAGAGGGTCGGCGGAGAGGGTACCGCGTTAACCACCAATCACGCTTTCGCCGACCCTCGATGGGTCGCGATCTCCTTCGAAGGGGTCGACTCAGAAAAGCAACGATCAAAAAAGCAACGCCGACCCATCGAGGGTCGGCGAAGATTCCAGTTTTTTCTGAGCTAAGCCCTCTCCCTACCCTCTCCCAAAGTGAGAGGATGATCCGGTCTCCTAACTTCTGATTTCTGACGGTGATTCAATGCCCCGCGACCCGGTCGCTACCCGGAGGCGTCGAGGTTCTGTATTCGTTGACCCACCGAGGAAAGAGACTCAGTTATCAAGGAGACTCGTCGACGCGTGAGTTGTCGAGCAGGATCGCCACGTGACGCCGGATGTCTGCTTCGCGAATTTCTGTATCCGTACTTTTGTTTTCAACAATCCAGCGCGGCGAACCTGCGGGCGATGTCACCAGACGAATTTCATCACTCGCTGACTTGATCCCGAAATGTCGTAGTCGTCCGAGTGCGATGCCGCCGCCGCGAATGAAACCATCGCGCGGAAGACGCGGCCAGCCGACTTCAATCAACAACTGGCGAACACCCATTTCAAGTTTTAAAAGTCTACCGGACAGCGAGGCGCTTCCAACCGTAAAGTGATAATTGTCGTCGCTTGAGATTTGCAACGAGGCGCCGGCGCGATTCATTTCGCCGGCGACGTTACGAAAAATTTCCAGCAACCAGTTGCAGGCAGTCCGGCGCAACGCATCGTTTGAACGCCGTAGAGCGAGATATTCCGTGATGTCCGCGCGCCCTGCGGCTCGAGCCCGCGTCTCAGCGTCGCGAAGCTCGTTGGCCCAGGCTTCATCCAGGTCGCTAAATACTGGCGGTGGAATTTGGCTATCGGACATAAGATTGGCAGTTTGGGCCGGTGTCCTAATCTGAGATCCCTCTTTGTGCGCCTTTGTGTCCTATGTGCATCGGTGGTGGACGCTTCATGAGCGATAACCTCATCACAAAGGCACAGAGGTCCCAAAGGACGCACCGAGAAACCAAAACCAAGACGCTACATGCAGTTTGCCCCGATTCGCGGGCCAAAGCAGGCGATGTTATCATGTCTCTTCATACGGCTTTCATTGCAATTGCGGTTTTGCCGCTCAACCTTGCTTCCCCGACAATTACACTTCCGGAAACAAATAACGTTCTATGAAACTAAAACTTTATCGTAAAGCGGCGCTGTTGCTTGTCGGTTGCGCCACCGCAGCTTTGTTACTGACATTTGCTGCGACGCAAAAAGCGCAGACCGCCGCGCAGGTGCCGGCGCGTGTGGGCCACATAAATGACTTTGCCCACGTGATTGACGAGACTACGCGTCAACAACTCGAAAACACGCTAGAGAATCTAAAACAGAAAGCCGGCTTGGAATTTGACGTGGTGACGGTCGAGACGACTGGTGGTCAGGACATCTTCGATTACTCACAACAACTGGCGCAGAGTTGGAAAGTGATTGGGCGCGGCGCGACCGGTAAGAAGTTGCTGCTGGTTTTGTCAGTCAATGACAAAACTTCGTTCACACAATTCAGCAAGTCAGCGCAGAGCAGCTTGCCTGAAGGCGTCCTGGGCGAAGTCAGTCAACGCCTGCGCAATTACCTCAACTCGGGAAAAGTTACCGAAGGCGTCAGCGACGCTCTCAATTATTTCATCTCGTCTGTCGCGGCTAATCGTGGGCTTAGTGTCGAAGAACTGAATACGCCGGTGGCTGCAGCGGCAACGTCGACACCTGCCACCGAGACACCAGCAGCCGTCGCTTCAGCGCCACAAGTTCCAGCTTCACAGGTTTCTCCGGAAGTTGTCCGACCTCGGGATGTGCCAACGGCGACCTCTGCGGTTAGACCGCGTGCGGTCGCGAGTGCCGCGGCCAATGACGCCGACGCTGAAGAAGTTGAGCTAACGCTGACGTTGCCGGTCGCGGCTCGCGTCACGGCTTTGAAAAAGTTTATCGAGACACATCCTGATTCGAGCGCAAACACGCGCGCGTCGGAGTTGCTCATAAGCTCGTATGCGGGACTTGGTGACGAACTTTTGAAGCAGGGCAACAACGCAGGTGGTGTCGAACAATTGCTGCTTGCAATCAGCGAGGCGCCGCTTACCTCTTCCGAAAAATTGTTTACGGGAGTGATTTCGCAAATTCCCATGAACCTTTATCTGCGCGGTGAGCGCGCCGCCGCCGACAAAGCGGCAAGAAATATCGTTGCTAAGTTCGGCGCCGACCCGGCCCGGCTGCTCTCAATTGCCGGGTTCTACATCGCAATTGAGCATGGCGAAGAAGCCAGGCAAATCGCGATGCAAGCGTTAAAGCTAGCTCCGGATTCCGCTACAGCTCATCAAACGTTGGGCTTGGCCTGGCACATTTCCCTGCATTTGGACGAAGCGGCTGCCGAATACAAACGGGCGCTTGAGCTCGACCCAAAATCAAAAGCCGCGCGACGAGGACTTGCAGACTTGCGGCGCGCTTTCGGGAAAGATGACGAGGCGGCGGCTCTTTATCGAGAACTGCTGGCCACGGATGCGACTGACAAAGGAGCGCACGCGGGCCTGGTAATTTCATTGCTGGATCGAGGTCGCATCGAGGAAGCAAAAACCGAACTGGAAACGGCGTTGAAGGCTGATCCGAAAAATCTGCAGCTGTTGTCGTCAGCGGCTTATTGGTTTGCGGCTCACAAGGAAAACGAGCTGGCCCTCAAACTCGGAAATCAGGCTGTCGAGCTCGAACCGCGCTACACCTGGTCGCATGTTGCTGTGGCCCGGGCCTTGATAGCGCAGCGAAACCCGCTGGCGGCCGAAGGCGTCATCAGGTTTGCGCTACAATATGGAAAGTTTCCCACGCTCGATTATGAATTAGCGACTGCACTTGTTTCCGCTGGGTTGTTCGAGGAAGCGGCCGAAGTGCTGACACAGACCTTTCGCTTGAGCAACGGCAAAATCGAAACGCGACTCGGGGGGCGGGTAACCGCGCAAGCTCCGAACTTCATCGAGCTACTCACCCCCGAGCGCCAGGCAAGCCTGTTTCAGCTTGCGCCCGCAGATTCGGAAAGTAACAGCAAAGTTTTGAACGATTTGCTCGTCTTGACGACTGCGCTGAATCCGCCAAGCGAGCCAATCAACGAGCGGGCAGCGGTAACTGCGGCGAAGGAGTTTGCTTCCGGGACTGATGCGGCACGCGCTCATCGCGAGCTCTACGCGGCCAGTCGATTACTGCAGAAGGGCATTGGCTTTCAAACTGCTTTCGAACTGGCCGAAGCTGCGCGCAACAGCGCTGATGCCGCCCTGACTGTGCCGGCGGCAACGGTGGCAGTGCAAGCAGACGAATATCGCGACATTCGCGCGCGGGCCATCGCCGCCGGCGGCATGGCTGAAATCGCGGATGCCCCGCCTAACATCCTTTCCAATATTTTGCGCGGTCACATTGAAGACACGTCAGGGTGGGCGCTCTTTAACCTCGATAGAGTTGATGAAGCGGTGGACCATCTAAATCGCGCCGTCAATATTTTGCCGGCGGGGACACCGGCAATGCGCGCGTCGCAATGGCATCTGGGGGCCGCGCTTGAAAGGCAAGGAAAGAACGAAGACGCCATCTCGTATTACATAAAAAGCTACAGCGCGGGTGCACCGGATCCCGTGCGCCGCGCTGTCATCGAAAGACTCTACCGTCGAGTGAACGGATCGCTTGAGGGATTGGACGAGCGAATAGGTGGA
>DATAOU010000026.1:0-6868 GCA_036265575.1 Pyrinomonadaceae bacterium | reverse complement strand
TAGGCAGACGCTCAACAAAGGATTTGAAATCCAGCGAGCGTTGAAGGCTTTGCGAAAGAAGAAAGGATTCATTGTCGATTCCACGGACAGGCGCATTGAATTGGGGGTTTGCTTTCTATGTATCGGCGAGAGAGCGCGTCTGTGTCAAGCAGTTCGGACTTAAGAACTGATGCAGTTTGATTTGAGGCGACTGAGTGTCATGAAGTCAGTACCGTCCGCGGTAGCGGATGGGTGCCTCGTCGGCGATATTCAAAGGCAGGCTTGGCTGATTTGCTTGATTCAAGAATCTCACGCAAAAGCGAAGCACCCATCCGCTACCGCAGACGGTACCGACCTCATTGCCACTCAAGGCCTCTGACTCAAACTGCATCGCTACTGGTCCTTAAATGGGCAAAAAGAAAAGGCGCCTCGCCGTTTTTACGGGCGAAGCGCCTGAGAAAACTCAACTGCTATTGCTGTTCTTAGCTGGCGACGCTCGAGACGTTCGCGATCTTGGATTGTTCAGCACTTGAATCAGCGGCAATAGATTTCATGCTGCTGGTATCCAGCGGCTGCGCCTCGCGTGCTTCCACCTTTTGCTTGCTGGCGCCGGCGTTCATCTTGATCATCTTGCAGCTTCCTTCGAACAACGCACCCTGCTCAATCACGAGTGAAGGCGTTTGAATGTTGCCATTCAATTTCGCGGCACGTCCCAGTTCCAAACGCTGGGTGGCAATAATGTCGCCATTAACAGTGCCATGGATAACGGCAATCGCGACTTCGATGTTCGCATCGACCTTACCATTGGCGCCGACGATCAGGGTTCCGCTGCTGGACGTTATTCGACCGGACAGGTGGCCATCGACGCGCATTAACGCTTTAAAGTTGGCCTCTCCGGTAACCAGCGTGCCGCCGCCGACAAAACCGCTAAGGTTGCCTTCCTTTATCTCACGCGCCAGTGATTCACTTTCCGTCAGTGCTCGCGGCGCCGTGGAAGTCGCTTCGGCCGGTGGCTTCACTTCCGGTGCGGCCGGTGTCTGGTAAGAGGAGAACGTTCTGGGGGCACTATAGTTTGAAACGTCGTGTTTTTCGGCGGGACTTTCTTGTTCAGCCGTGTCTTTTGGACTCTTTCCTATCCTAAGCATCAGTAAACCTCCGTATGTTGGGGGCGCAGGTTCCGTCACCATCGGGACGTAAGCAGTAACAAAACGACGCGCGTGCCTTGTGTTGTGGAATTATCCAGTCCTGCGTGACTGGCCTGATTGATTAACCGCCCAGAAGCGGGGAAGCACATAATAGACAATGAACTCGGCGGGTGTCTAGCTTTGCAATCAAATTGTAATCGCCTGAAACACTTGAACGGCGCATAGAGCGGTGAGTCAATCAAGCACTCAGCAAAAACTCTTCGAGTTCCTCCTGGGGCTCCTCTGTAGGTATGCGTGACATGTCTGCGAGTAGTCGCGCCTCTTCTACCTCTGACATCTGGCCGGAATGCAGCAGATTTGCGTCGCTCTCGGCGCTTGAAAGTAGACAATCGCCATCCAGAATTGCACCCAGGTGCATCGACAAAGCGCGCGTAAATATTTGTCCCTTGACGCGGGCGTCTCTTTCCAGCACTACGCGATCGCTGGCCTTGATATCCCCGGTGACGGCGCCATCAATTATCGCGATGCCGACGTCTATATCCGCCTCGATGCGTCCGCGTTTGGTGAGCACCAATGTCCCGCCTGGCGAAATAACGTTTCCAAGGGAATAACCGTCAAAATGCAGGACGCCTTCAAAACTTAATTCGCAATTTGAGCCGATACGCGACTCGACGTAAATATCCTGATCCAAGTCATCGTTTGAGTAAGGATCTTCTGCGGCAGGCGGGCCGGCGGCGGCCGCAACATCCGCGAGCCAGCGATCAAAATAGGCAGCGGGATCAAATACGTTGTCAGATAAATCGGTGACCTCGTCACGCACCAGGTCACGTTCCAGAAGAGCACTCATTTGGTCTTTCTATTAGCCCCCACCAGCTAGATTCACTCAGAAACCAAAACGGTCTCTTCAATATCACTGCTAGTCTTCGATCATTGTGCAGACACCCTCAAACTCCGCGCCATCTTTGATGGCTATCGAACGCGTCCAAATGTTTCCGTAAATTTTTGCTGCTGGCCCAATCTCAACTTTTTGGTGCGCCACGATATCGCCGTTGATGGTTCCATTGATCACCGCGATTGCGACCTCAATATCTGCATCAACGCGCGCTGTGTCATCGACCATTAATGTGCCGCCTTCAGAGTAGACAGTGCCGGCTATATGTCCATTCACTCGCACTACGTCGCGAAAGCTGATTTCTCCCTCAAGCTCGGGACCGTTTGAGTGGTTCCCCAATTTTTGCCTGATCGCCAGACTGCCACCATTGCCGCCAAGTTGGCCGGTGAGAATGCCATCGATTGGCAGCATGCCTTTGTAATTCACTTCGCCGGTGATAACGGGTGTTCTGGTCTGAATTCTTCCCGTATTAGCCGGCGTGATTCGAGCAGTCGCAGCGCTTTTTGTAGTGACCGACGAAGACGGATTTAAGTTGGTTTCTGCAGAAACGGCGCGAGCGATCGCGGGCGTTTGTCGATACAACGCTCGCGCTGTGGCAGTCCCACTCTGCGCACCTTTACTGTCGCGTGTCCGCTCAATTTCGAGCATAGGCCACTCTCGTTAAGAACTTCAATTCGGGCGAGGATTGAAACGTTCTGAACCGCTTGGACTGTTTTGTATGTCGGGAGCGAAAGCTGACCGCCTTGGATGGCAGGCAAAGTATCACATGCTTAAGTCAGACTACAAGGACAACTAATACTAATATGATGTATTTTCCCCGACCGTCCGACTTCTAAACGCCGCAACGGCCGCCATTATTTAGTGCCTAATGGCACAAGTCGAGCAAACGGAAGGTTACTAATGGATTTGTCAGTCACAAATCAGCCGTGGCATTCTGAGAATGCTTAAAGCTGAGAAAAACGGGCACTGGTGGGTCAACCTGGTTATGGAAAGTAAAACAAAAACCAATTTGCTGCGCGGCATGGGTCAGGCAATCGCGGATTTCGGGATGATCGAAAATGGCGATCGCCTAATGGTCTGCTTGTCAGGCGGCAAAGACAGTTACACGTTGCTCGATCTATTGTTGGACGTGCAACACCGGGCGCCCGTCGATTTTGATCTACTGGCGGTCAATTTGGACCAGAAGCAACCCGGTTTTCCTGCCGAAGTTTTGCCAAAGTATTTAGAAACGCGCGGCGTGCCCTTCCGCATCATCGAACGTGACACTTATTCGATCGTCAAGCGGCTCGTGCCGGAAGGCAAAACGTATTGTTCTGTCTGTTCGCGATTGCGGCGCGGAATTCTTTACAACACTGCGGTGGAAGAAGGTTGCAACAAAATCGCGTTGGGCCATCACGCGGACGATATCATCACCACTTTTCTACTGAACCTTTTCTTCGTAGGCTCGTTGAAAGCAATGCCGCCGGTGCTTCGTTCAAACGACGGACGCAACACCGTCATTCGGCCGCTGGCCTATTGCCGCGAGTCTGACGTTGCCGCATATGCTGACGAGCAGCAGTTTCCGATCATTCCCTGTGACCTTTGCGGGTCGCAACCCAATCTTAAGCGCGCGCGCATCAAGCGATTAATTACGGAGCTTGAGCAAGAGATTCCACACATTCGCAGTTCCATGCTGACGGCAATGGGAAATGTGAAGCCCTCGCAGTTGCTTGACCAGCAACTGTTCGATTTCAAAAAACTCCGGCAGGGAACCGGCGACGTCGAGGCAGAACTGGATCTGGCGGTGGGACACACCGACCGCGATTTAGAACCGACGCTGGTTTCCATTATGTAGGAGAAGAGAGTATCCGCAGATTACAGCGATTACGCAGATTTCACTTGTGAGAAGAAACCTCGGAAACACCTCGCCACAATCTGTCCGGCTGATAATCCGTGTAATCTGCGTAATCTGTGGATGGAATTATTTGAATGGCCACCACGAAGAAAAAGAAACTCGAGCTCGACCTCAGCGCATTCCCACCAGGCAGCGTGACGGAATACAGCACGCTCGTTTGCCTCGCCTGCGTCTTTGACATCTTCACCAAGCAACTCGGTTTCGCGCCCCGCACGGCTTATTCCGAGATCCGGAAATACTCGCCCACAATCGCTGAGCTAACCGCACCAAAGGCTGTACGCCCCTTTTTTGATTCCGATGACAAACAAGCGCACTGTCCCTATTGCAATGCTGCCAAGCGTTGGCATGCCCGGCTTGAAACGGTGCGCATTGAGGGCGGCAAAGCCACTGACGCCGCGCGGCGTGCATTGCTGAAAAAGCTGCCGCAAAAGGACAATCAGTTTCAGTTAATCGAAACAAAGTCTGACAAGCGCGCAATCTTTTTCGACTGGCTGGACACCCTCGTTCGTAATTTGAACTTGGATGAAGAAGGTTGGCTGCTGGACGCGACGCATGCTTATCTTGCGCGGTTTGAGCCGAAGACAAACTGGAGTGAAGTTTTTGCAGGGCTGCGGGCTGTACGGCGTTCGCAACGGTTAGTCGAAGGATGGGAACGCGAAGGCTCGCGCTTGTTTCTCGCGCCTTCAATCTATAGCGAAGCTTTGATCGTTCAGTACCTGGTAAGCCGTTCTCATGTTCATGGCGGACAAACGATGGAAGGACGCTTGACCTTGTTCGAGCTGGTCCGGCGTCTACGTTACAACGGGTACCTCGACGCCAAAGAACTTTCAGCAGCGGATCAGTCTGAGACGCTTGAAGCCATCGTCGACAAAATTGGCGGCGGCCAGGGCAAGGTCAAGCTTTACCACATCGTGGATCGCCGGGAGTTTCTGGATAAAGTGAAGTCCGTCTACGCGCGCTACGCTGCTTGATCAGAATTGAGGTTGGTTTAGCAAGAGCGCAAAGACCAGGCATTGAATCAGCCGCGAATGAACCGGGAAGGACGCGGATCAGACTGTAAGTGACTGATCAAACATATGCGTTTGCAGTTTCTGATCCGCGTTCCTCCGTGTTAATCCGCGGCTGGATTGCTTCAGCATTTACCCGGCGCGCGGCGGTAATGATGCGTGACCGGCCGGCGGCGTCCGATGCCGATCGCGTTTCGCGAGATGATTAGCGTGGGTGGTAACTGGCGTCGCTTGAATTCGTTGGCCGGCGCTTCAACGCGGTTGAGAATTTCATAGATCATGTTGGCATCGTGTCCGGCTGCGATGATCTCTTCCGGCGTAGCCTTTTGCTCGAAATACATTTTGAGAATCGGATCCAGCTTGTCGTAAGGCGGCAACGACTGATCGTCAAATTGATCGGGCGCGAGTTCTGCTGAGGGGCGCTTTTCAATAATCGATTTCGGAATAATTTCCTGCTCGCGGTTCAAATGACGCGCCAGCGCATAGACTTCCGTCTTCAACACGTCGCCAATCACCGCCAGGCCGCCATTCGTATCGCCATAAAGCGTGCAGTAACCGAGCGCCAGTTCCGACTTGTTTCCGGTCGACAGCAGCAGCCGGCCCTCGGCATTCGAAATCGTCATCAAGATATTTCCGCGCAAACGCGATTGCAGGTTTTCCGTGGCAATCGAACGACCGCCTGCGGTTGGCGCCGGCAAATGCAGCTCATTAACCAACACCTTGAAGGCGTCGGTGATGGGCCGTTCGATAACGTTGACTCCCAAGCGCCGGCAAAGTTCGACCGAGTCGTCAATGCTCGAGCGCGATGAATAAGGCGACGGCATCATTACTGCCAGCACATTGTTAGCGCCCAGGGCTTCTGCGGCTAGCGCCAACACAACCGCCGAATCAATGCCTCCGGAAAGGCCAAGCACCGCTTTATCAAATCGGTTCTTGCGGGCGTAATCGTGAATACCCAGCACCAGGGCGCTGCGCACGGTTTCAATATCATCGCCAGGCAAACAACGCTCGTCAGCAACACCGCAATCAAGATCTACGGTGCCAAAGAATTCTTCAAAAGGCGGCGCTTGCAGAATAATTTTTCCTTCGCAATCCGCCACGATACTCGCGCCGTCAAAGATGACGCCGTCGTTGCCACCGACCAGATTGACGAAGATGATAGGCAGCCGAGCGGCCTTCGCGCGATGTGAAACCATTTGGCACCGCTGGCCCATCTTTCCTTTATTGAATGGCGACGCATTGATCGAAACCAGCAATTGCGCACCCATCTCGATCAGTTCATCCGCGGGGTCGTGTGCGTAGAGCCGCTCCTTCCAAAATGTTTTGTCATTCCAAAAGTCTTCACAAACGGCAACGCCAAGTTTGCAGTCTTCAAGTGGAAAAAGTTGTCGCGCACGCCCCGGCTCGAAGTAACGCGGATCGTCGAACACGTCGTATTCAGGCAATAGAGTTTTGTCAGCAAAGCCGAGCAGTTTCTGATCGCGAATGATGGCGGCGGAATTGAAAAGACGCCGTCCGGTGCCGGTCTCATTCGGCCGGACGGTGCCGACGATAGCAGTTAACCCCTTCGTCGCCGCGATGATTTCGTCGAGCGGGCTCAAGGCGCAGCGAGCAACGTCACGATCCAGAAACCAATCGAGCGATGTGTAGCCTTGAATACTTGTTTCCGGCAGCACGACAACGTTTGATTTGTCTTTGCGAGCAAACTCAATTGCGCGAATGATGCTGGCAGTGTTGGCTTCGTAGTCGCCGTTAATGGTGTTGATTTGACCGATGGTGACGCGCATGGATTTGAACTTTGTGCTTTGATCTTAGACCTTAGCTCTCTGTCCATGCAAATTTAACTAGCCGCAGATGAACCCAGTAAACGCGGATCTGACAAGAGGAAAACGAATTGAGACAGCAGGACGAGGAAAATGGAAAGTCTTCACAAATGAGCAGTGCGTTACAA
>DATAOU010000025.1:0-6392 GCA_036265575.1 Pyrinomonadaceae bacterium | reverse complement strand
TACCTTAGCCCGGCCGTTCAAGGGCATCAACATACTTGATGCAACAAATGCGGCTCAAACTGATCTTAATTCTTAAAGTCCGCGGAGCGGACGCCAGCGTAAAGCCAGGGGCGTAAGCCCCAGGATCGAGTCAGGAAAAACACTCGAAGCCGCGAAGCGGGCGGCAGCCGAATCATTTGGACGAATGTTAAGTCCCAACGGCCATCACCCGCTTCGCGGGTTCAATCCAGATTTTGGTAACTGACCTGGGGCTCACGCCTCAGGCTTTACGCTAACGTCCGCTCCGCGGACTCCAAAAAAGGTGATGCGTCAAGTATGTCGTTGCCCTTGAAAGGCGGGCTAAACTCGAACCGAAGCTACGCGTCGAAGAATATGACACGAACTAAAGTGGGTTTAGAAAGAGAGATAGCGTCAGTCTATGGTTTCGTACCCAACACAGACTAAAGTCTATGCCACTTTCAATCTTAGTTACGCGTGCGGCGCCTGGTGCGCCGTTTCTTGACCGGTGGTTTTTCCGGTTCGCTAGTAGGTGGCGCGGCGGCTTTCTTCGTCGCGTGCTGTTGAATCAATTCAACAATCGTTTGCTGCGGCACGTCGGCACGAAGTACAACCTCATCGCCTTCGGCAGTGAGTGAGATCTTGCTCATCAGCGACTTTGCGGTCGGGTCCGGTATGGACTGCGTAGCATAGGCGAGCAAGCTCGAATACAACCTGCTCATGATCTTTGCCGTGTCCGGATTGTCGGCGTTTGAAACGCCGCGCAGCATGAAATTTGTCGCGTCCATGGTTAGGGCAAGGTACAAATCACCGAGCTTGGAGTCGCATCGTGGCGCACGTGGAGTAACTTCCGTTCCGAGCATGCCAAAACTTTTCGCAAACGAACGCCACGGCGAACCTGCCAGGCTAATCAGTGCATTCGGATCGCGTACCAATGAATTCAAGGTTTCAGCACTGATACGGTCTTTGCCCTCGCCGGCATCCACCGCAGCACGCAGATAACCTGGGGTACCGACTGCAATCGTATTTCCGTTAAGTGAGACGATGCCAACTTCCGTAAATGACTTTAATAGCGGGTTCTGGTCGGCCATTTTCAGTAACGGATCAATGGTCATCAGCCCCAGTGTTCTGGTCCCGTATTTCTCGTCGCGCAACTTGCCCTGCGAAGCGGTTCGCGCCAATGCCAGTAATGAGTCGGCATTGAAGTCACCGCTGGCGACGGCGAGAAACTCAGGCGGTTGAAAGTTGAGATCGGCTGTTGGCTTCTTAAAACGAACCGCGATAACGAGGTACTCGATCTTGGTGAGATCGACGCCCGCTTGGGTCTTAACCGCCTCGAATCCTTTACGCATCTCCTCAACATCCTTGGCGGGCATGAACTTTGGCACCGCTTCGTTAAGGATGCGCTGCGGATTGATATAGATGATCGTGTCGGCTTCCGGCAGATTGGCAAGGGAACCGGTGATTTGTGATGCCGGAGAAAGCGATGCGGCGCCGGCCGCGTTCGCACTGGCGGCCGCATTTATTCCCACGGGACTTTGAGCCAGAACCGTATGACCAGTCAGTAAGGTGACCAGCACGAATGCAGCGAGGACATGAAAAAGTTTACTCACGTTGTAAGCCTCCAAGTCTGGGTTTGGTTAGATTAATGAATACGAGGTCGCCGGCGCTTTGTTCAGACCGTATCGAGGACTGGAACGGTAAATTCATTTTTAACGTTGCCGGTGTTGAGAGTGGTAGCCGGCTCGAAAAGAAGAACGTGACATTCCTGTTCAGCAACTGGCCGGTGCTCGACGCCGCGAGGAACTATACAGAATTCGCCCTCCTCCAGCCACATTTCTTTGGTTTCGGTTGGCGTGGAGGGCTGGCTGTTGTCTTCACGAAACTCCATGCGAAAGCGGCCCTTTACCACTAGAAACATTTCGTCTTCGTTGTCATGATGATGCCAGGTAAACGGCCCCTGAAACTTTACCAGCTTCAGATACTGGCCATTGAGTTCGCCAACAATGCGTGGATTCCAGTGGTCGTTGAAAAGTGAAAACTTTTGCGCCAGATTGATTTTGTTCATCGGAAAAAAGTAAACAGCAGACAGCAAACAGTAAACAGCAAACGGCAGGAAAGAACGAACAGCGGGAAAACAAATAGAAGTCAGAAGTCAGAAGTCAGCGTTGAACCTTCCGGCTGTTTGCTGTTTATTGTTTGCTAACATTCCGGTTGTTTGCTCCCGCAAAGATTGCATCAAGCAGCTTAGCCAATCGATAGCCAGCCTTGGCCAACTGTTGACGCACCAACTCGCGATTGACCGCTTCATAATTAGGGGCACGAGTGATATCGAAGACTGTCTGCATCACCGGCTGCCCGTCCTTTACCACCGGTTCACCGTGACTAAGCACTGGAATCCTTCGTTGACCAGTGATCTTCACCGACTGGTAAGTATGATCGCGCGATTGGCGCAGCGAATCAGTGGCCCATTCGGCAGCCCAACCAGCGATCGGCCCATGCGGATTCCAACTCGCTTTCGGCTTCACATGCTGTTGCAGAAAAGTGCCCAGCGACTCAGATGTGAGCTCCTGCCCGACTGCATTCATTAGCGACGTCACCAAAGTAAAGTCCCAAAATGAATGCAGATTGCTCCGGTCGCCATCGATTACCAGATCGTTAGCACCCTTATCACTTGGCAGGTGTTCGCGCCGGATAATTGCCGGGTCACGAACGATGACTATGGTGTGATTTGGTCCGTTCACATCTATATAGCCACAGCCGACGTGCAAGGGCTGATGGAGGTCGCCAAGAAAGTGGACGATCAAACGCAAAGCGTTGCGTTTCGTTAACGGGTGATTTGCATCAGGATGTCCCTGCAAAGTCCGAATGCAAACGTTCAGCATATGCACGATGTCGTTGTCCGGAGTGAAGCCAGTGCACGTTTGGTAGTTCTTGCAGTTAAGCGCCAGGTCGTCGTAGTGCCATTCGCGATTCTTTTCGTTATGGACCACGTCCTGAAGGAACGCGTTTGTATCCGGATCGGGATCGGTTTTGCCTACGCGCTCTTTAACCGAGTCGGCCCAGGTAGCAATACTCGCGAGCGTTTCTCCCGGTTTAAGTATCTCCGCGATTTTTTGTGCTGTGCGCGGCTTAATTCGTAATGACGCTATCTTGCCGACCGTCTGATGGCCCTCATCGCCCCAGGCAAAAGCAGTACTCGCCGTAGAAACGAATATTGTTGTGACGAGCAAGAACAGGACTGATCTTTTCATGAAGACATCTCTCCTTAGCCGTGAACACCTGAATTAGGGCCTGGGGTAGGATAGCTTGGGTAAACGTTATGTCAATGTCAGCGGCGCCTGGCCAGTATCCACTTAGCGTCACTTGCATAAAAAAGCACCAGCGAAGGAACGGCTTTGCCGCCGGATGTGCGGCCGCAAAGCCGCAATGTGGGTCCGCGAATACAGAACCGGGAGCGGTAGCGACCGGGTGTGCCGCTTAACGCGGAAGGTAGCGCGTGTATTTTGTGGCCCACCATAAGCATTCCAAACTTGCAATGAGTCGCGCGATCAATATTCGCTGACCCACAGTGGTGAGTGGTGGACCCGGTCGCTACCGCTCCCGGTTCTGTATTCGTCGACCTACTACAACTCAGGGTTCAGGCCTGACTTCGTTATATGCTCACCTCTTAACTCTTCCCGACTGGTTTTTGTGCAACGCCAGAGCGCCGATCTTCGCGGACAGTATTATTTGCTATATGCTAACTTTGAAATTCGATCCCACACGAAAAGAGTTCAGACTTGCTTAACTTTGTCATTCAAACCGCGCGCGAAGCCGGTGGCGTGCTTATTGATCGCCTTGGGCGCGCGCAGGTCTCCAACAAGGGCGCCATCGATCTGGTAACTGAAGCCGATCTGGCGGCGGAAAAATTAATCATCGAACGCATTAATTCGCATTACCCTCGTCACGCGGTTCTGGCCGAAGAGTCGGGCGCGAGTGTCGAAACCTCAGCGGGAAAGAGTGATTGGAAGTGGATCATCGATCCGCTGGACGGCACGACAAACTACGCGCATGGTTACCCCTGTTTCTGTGTTTCGATCGCGGTCGAACACGCCGGCACCATCGAAATCGGCGTCGTCTACGATCCAACACGCGATGAAATGTTTGCCGCGGAACGGGGACAAGGCGCCACACTGAATGAAAGACCGATGCATGTCTCGAAGGTGGAGGAGTTGAACAGCGCCATGCTTTGCACGGGTTTCCCCTACAATGTGCGCGAGCGGCCAAATTTTGAACGCGACTTTGTGAATTTCACCATGAACGCGCAAGCGGTCCGCCGCGACGGCTCAGCAGCGCTCGATCTTGCATACCTCGCCTGTGGCCGGTTTGATGGGTTCTGGGAAGATGGACTGAATCCCTGGGATGTGGCTGCAGGAATTTTGCTGATTGAGGAAGCGGGCGGGCGCGTGACCGATTATCGCGGGGCACCGCTCGATATCTACACGCCCAAAGTGCTGGCCACGAATGGCCTTGTGCACGACGCGATGATGCGCTTACTGAATAGCTGAATGGCCTACAGCGCCGAACGAATGATCCCAGCCAGCCGGTCTGTCTCGCGGCGCGCACAAGTGCGGGTTTCTTCTCCGGGCAATTGCTCGACGTGAATAACCGGATGATAAATGATTTCAACTTTTCCCGGTCGCGGTAAAGTTTGGTTTGCCGGCCAGACCTTATTCCCACCGCGAATGGTTACCGGAAGAATAGGAACATCCGCCTCCAGCGCCATGCGCACGGCGCCGCCTTTCATGCGAATCATCGAACCATCCGGCAGTCCCCGGCCACCTTCGGGAAAAATTACAACTACACCGCCTTCGCGTAGCCAGTTCAACGAACGACGAATAGCCGCCGGGTCACTACCCTCCACTTGCAATGGCCAGGCTCCCAGCAGTCCAATTGCTTTGCCCACGACAGGCCAGGAAAACGCTTCACTCCACGCCAAAAATCTGATCGGACGTTTGATGGGAAGCGCCAGCCAAAAGGGATCCCCATAGCTTTGGTGGTTTGCAGCGACGATCAGTCCGGTGTCAGTCGGAATGTTTTCAGTATGCTTGAATTCCAGCCGCCAGATTGCCCGGCTAAACACACCGACCACCGGGCGCAGCAAACCAATCAATCCTGCAGGCAGTGTTACGTCGCGTCGTTTCGATCGGTCGTCGGAATTTTGTCTTTGCAATGTTTGTATATCACTCATGCCGCCACGAATGAAGAGGCCGCGCCCAATCGGATCGTTGCGAATTACAAAGGCCACTCGCGATCGATAAACTCGACGTGAATACGCGGGACACCCGCAGGCCCCATGCTGCTGGCGCGCACGGCGGCGAACACAGTCACTTTATACTGCTCGCTCGATAAGCGGATGAAACGGCCGATTGGCAAATTAAGGGTCGTGTAGATTGCTGCACCCCGCACGCTGATGTTTTCAGTCACCGTATGTTCGCTCATTTCCACGGCGCCCTTGTCGTCCAACGTTTCGATCAACATGTCGACGGGAATGTTGTGGCGGGTGAGTCTCCGTTTGTCGTCAGCGGCTGATTCTGCATCCTGCCACTCCGCCAGCGAGGCTAAGCTCTCAGTTGACAACTCCCCAATCTCATATCGCTTTGCCGGATTCTCCTCGTAACTTCGAGGAGCGCGTTTGCCGATGAACGCCACGCCAACTTCAAACTGAGGAGTCGAACCCGCCGGCGCGGCTTGCCGGATGTAACGCACCAACGCCCACACGCGGTATTGATCCTCAACATGATCAAATACCCGCAACTGGCGCGGCATCGGTATGGTCATGTGCAGCAGCCGCCCTTTTTCCACCGGGCGCTTCAAGGTAAAGCCGGCCCCAAACGGAGTGACATCAATCAGCCGCGTTATCTCAGTCCATTCCATATTGGCAGTTTCGCGGCAGTGTACGCGCACGGGCAATTTCAGCTCCAACCGCTCGCGTATTCGCTTCCATTTTCGCTGTTCCGGCATGGTGAAGATTTAAGCTTGATAGTTCAGAATTCAGGGGGTAGCCAGAAAACCGTCGGCGCCGGGGCAGGGGCGCAAAAGTTGAAAGCTATATCTTAACCGAAGCCCTTGATTTTATTAGGTTTTTGTCTCTTTTCAGTTTGCCATAAAGCGCCCGATCGACTACAATAACGCTTACTTCAGAGCGCCCATTTTGATCTTGATTCTGCGCGAGCCACAACCATATTTAGACGCGAAAAGCATGCTGCCTCTTCGGGGCTCCTTATGTCGCGAACCGATGTTTCAAGTTTAGGAAAATGAAGACCCACGGCGGCCGGATTGTACTGGAAAGGTTAACGGATGGAAACAACTTCTGAGCGCGACCATATAAATATTGAAGACGAGATGCGGCG
>DATAOU010000024.1:0-3561 GCA_036265575.1 Pyrinomonadaceae bacterium | reverse complement strand
TATCTGCTGGTGAACAGTGCAATGATGCAGGGGTTCATCATCCGGGATTACGCTGCGCGCTTTGCTGAAGGTGTCACGAACCTGGCCCAGTGGCTGGTTACCGGAAAACTGAAGTACGCAGAAACAATCGAGGAAGGATTTGAGAACACGCCTCAGGCTTTCATTGGCTTGTTTAGCGGCGACAATCTTGGCAAACAGATTGTTAAGGTAGCTTGAATTTTTGGAGTGCGGTGACCTGTCACCGCTTTGGTCCGCGGCGACCTGTCGCCGCTTTTTCTTTTCGAGAGTAGGAACCTGTCACGGCATCAATTAATAGTCATCATCAATCTTTAACTTATCTACTTTAAAACTATAAATCGTCTTGATAGCGGCCGGTGAGGCAGTACGTTCAAACCAGTTGGCTGAACACCACGGATATTGATTAGCAACCAAGACCAATCCATGCTTCACAGCGTTTTGGTGAACGTAATTCAGTCGAGCCAGGTATGAGCGTTCATACGTCAGCTTCTTATCCCAAAAGTTGTACCAAATTTGGCGGCCAGCAGTGTCGTCAAGCCGATTTGTCTTCCGAGTAACATTCGAATGGAGATGTTGCAGAAAACTCCTTAGCGAACCCTCTTCAGATCCTCGGGCAACGAAATGATAGTGGTTCACAAAAACCGCCCATGCCTCAAGTTGCCATTTATGAATCTTTGCAAGCGTAAGCAATTCCTCCTGAACCAAACTTAGCTTCTCTGCGGTCGTGAAGACGTGTTCTTTGTGAATGGTCGCCCCCGTTACCATATAGATTCCGGATGAATCCAGACGGTGAATGGGCGCGTGGGGCCAATCTTTGATGGGGGACATCCGAAAGTAATTCCTGTAAATCGATTAGGGGACCTGTGGCGAACTCTATTGAATTAGTTCAGCGCCACAGTACAGTCAAGTCACCGCTTGACTAGGAAGGTAGAAATGAATGCCGGGACTCTTGCATGAAGGAGAAGATAAAGCCGGCGTCATTGAAGCGGCTACAGGTCGCCGCGGACCAAAGCGGTGACAGGTCACCGCACTCCAAAAGTCGTTTTAAGGTCTTAATCCAGCTCGCGTCAGCAGATCCTGAAAGCGCTTGTCCGAACGTAGTTTCGCAAACACCGGATCGACCTTCAGGTTCATCAACCAAACGTCGCGTTCTTCGTTCGCCTGCTCAAGCCACTTGAACGCCTGGTCCTTGTCGCCGAGTCCGGCATGAATGGCCGCTACCGTGTAAGGGGAAACGTAACGCCGCGACTCGGCCTCGCGCGCTTCACTAAGATCATGCAAATCACTTAACACCTGCCGCGCTTCCTTTGTTTTTCCGGAGACCGCATAAGCGTGACCCAGCAGCGCCAGCATGAGCGGGCTGCCAGAGATCTTCACGCCTTTTTGAAATTCGTCAATCGCCTGCGCATACATTCCCTTTTGTTCGTAGGCGAGGCCCAGATACCGGCGCGCTGGAAATGAGTTGGGATCGAGGTTGAGGATCTTTGTGCACTGCGCAATCGCTTCATCGTTTCGTCCGGCCAGGTAGAGAATCCATCCGAGGTGCGAGCTTCCGGTGAACGACAAAGGTTCAAGTTCCGCGGTGCGTTTAGCTTCGGCGATGGCTTCGTCGAAACGTTCAAGGGCGACCAGGTAGGAGCTGTACCACTGATGGGCCGGGGCGTAAGTGGCCTTGTGTTTTATCGCCAACAGAAACTCACGTTCAGCTTCGACGCGGTCACGGTCCCAGCGAAACTTGATGAACGCGAGCGACGTATGGGCCTCGGCCAGGGTTTCGTCCATCTCGAGGGCTTTGACCGCCGCCGCTTTAGCTTTCGGGAAACCGTCGCGCGGCGAATCTACGCCGTAAATCACCTGCATGTTGTAGCAGTCCGCCAGGCCAGCGTAAGCCGCCGCGTAGTTGGGATCGGCATTGATCGCCTGTTGAAAAAAGTCGATGCCTTGTTGCATTCCTTCGCGGGTGCGCTTGTTCCAGGCGTTGCGACCCTTCAGGTAAAGGCGATAAGCCTCTAACTGTTTTTGCTCTTCGACGTTTAACTTTAACCGCAGGTTTTCAAAGATATCGCGCGAGATTTCTTCCTGCACCAGCAGAATGTCCGAAAGCCGACGCTCATAGTGCTGACCCCAGATCTGCGAAACACTGTCGAGGTCGATCAGATCCGCCTGAATGCTTATGGTGTCGCCGCGGCGATGCACCCGACCGGTGACGACGGCGCGCACATTCAACTCCTGCCCCACCTGGCGCGGATCGACGTTTCTACCCTTGTAGGTCACCATCACGCTGCGGGGCACCACGCGCAGCTTCGGCAGTTTGGTCAGGCTGTTGACCAGGCTCGCGGCAATCTCATCGTCAAGAAACTCAGCATCTCCATCGACGCTATCGTCGACAAACGGCAGGACAGCGATTGATTGAATGGCGTTGGGGCTCGCGCCGGCCTTGTTGCGTGCGCTCAGGTAGGCAACGCCGGCGACTGCTGCCAACACTATCGCGAGCGTCAAAGCTACAGCCGGAAGACGCCTTGAGAGTGAAGTCCAACGTCCCGAATCGGAGATCGATCGGGCCTTGCTGCTCGGTTGAGTCTCTTGCGCATTCGTCGGCAACTGCGTTGGCAGCTCGGCTGCGTTTTCAATTACGTGGTCCTGGCCGTTTTCAGCGACGCGATTCACAGGCGCCACGAAGCGATAGCCACGGCGCGGCACCGTCTCAATAAACTGCGGACCGTTGGCGCTTTCGCCCAGCGCTTTTCTCAACAGCGAAACGTTTTGGGTGAGGTTACCTTCTTCTACGAAGGTATTAGGCCAGACTTTCTTCATCAGATCGTCTTTGTTGACGATCCGTCCGTCGTTTTCCAGCAGCGTCAGAAGTATGTCAAACGCTTTCGGCGTCAGCGGAACGAGGTCCTCGCCGCGCCGCAGAACGCGTTCGTCCGATTTCACGCGGAACCGGCCAAACTCATAAAAATCGCTGGTTTGCTCGGACATAAGCGGCTTTGAGAACCATCATTGAGAAAGTATTGAGGGATTCCCGAGGACTCGCCGAGCGCTTTGTTCTAAGCTCCCGCCACGCTTGGGAAACACCTCACAGGATTTGTTGACTAGTCGGCCGTAATTGTAGTCCAAGCGGCCAGACCCGGCAAAGGAAAGAGATCTGATAGCAGCGCAGGTTTCGAGTTTAGTCAAACAGTTAATGATTATGGAGGCTCTCCCTATGATCGCGCCAAAGCAAGTTGCCGGAGGCATGGAATTCCTGGTTACGGTCGGTGTCAGCGCCCTTGCCGGTCTGCTGGCTTTTCTTTTTGTCTCATTGGTAGTGAATGTTCTGGGGCTCTCTGGAGGGTGAGCTGTCTGGATGACGGCTTGGCAGCTCCCTGAAGCAAACTTGTGGTGTAACCCTAAAGGAAAAACATGCTAAAGAAAGTCACTTCCTTGTTGATTTGTGCCGTCATGGTGTTGGCGTCAGCGCAAGTTAGAGTCTTCGCTCAAACACTGGCGCAATCCGCACACGAGGGTGGCAAACAGGCGAACGCAAAGCAGCAGCCTGAC
>DATAOU010000023.1:0-2117 GCA_036265575.1 Pyrinomonadaceae bacterium | reverse complement strand
GCACATGAACACGCCGAGGATTGGGAAAATCGGAACGAACGGCACGCGAAATGGACGCGGTCGTTCCGGGTCGACGCGGCGCAGCACGTTGACGCCGAGGCAAACCAAAATAAACGCGAAGAGCGTGCCGATGTTCGTCAGGTCTGCGAGCTCGCCTATGTTTGTAACCATCGCTACGCCACCGACGACAACTCCAGTCCAGATTGTCGTGATATGCGGTGTTCGGAACCGCGGATGAATTCTGGCAAAGTATTGCGGCAACAAACCGTCGCGCCCCATCGCCATGAAAATGCGCGGCTGTCCAAGCTGAAACACAAGCAACACTGAAGTCGTGCCTGCGAGCGCGCCCGCGCTCACCAGCGCCTGCGCCCACGGTTTGCTCGCGAAAGCGGTGGCAACAGCAGCGGCGTCGCCGGCATAGATCGTGTATTTCTTGATTCCGGTAAGCACGGCCGCCATCAGCACATAGAGCACCGTGCAGATGATCAGGCTGGCAATGATCCCGATCGGCATGTCACGTTGCGGATTGCGGGTTTCTTCAGCTGTGGTCGACACGGCGTCGAAGCCGATAAAGGCGAAGAACACAATCGCCGCGCCGCTCATCAGACCGGGAAAACCATGCGGCATAAAAGGGTGCCAGTTGGTCGGGTTCACCATAAATGCGCCGAAGGCGATGACGAACACGACAACGGCCACCTTGATAATGACTATCGTCGTGTTCGTGTGCGCGGTTTCTCGAATCCCGTAAACCAGAATGACAGTCACCGCCGCAACGATAAGTAAGGCCGGCAGATTGAATGCGATGGAGTGGCCAGCAATCACCGGCAAACTGGTCGACGAATACGCTTCCGCCGCGCCGCCTTTGGCGAGCAAATCTGTGGCGGTTTGATGATCGTTCACCAGCCACAGCGGAAACCTCAAGTGAAACAGGCTGTCGCAGAGTTGGACGAAATAACCTGACCAGCTCACGGCTACGGCCATATTGCCAACGGCATATTCCAAAATCAGGTCCCAACCGATGATCCAAGCTATCAACTCGCCCATCGTTGCGTAGGAATACGTGTACGCCGATCCTGAGACCGGGATCATGGACGCAAGTTCGGCATAACAAAACGCAGCAAACGCGCAAGCGATGCCGGCGACGATAAATGACGCGGCAATGGCGGGGCCTGCACCCGCGCGTCCAAGCACAGCGCCTGTTCCGGAGAACCAGGCTTGAATGAAATTGATTACTGGCGTTTCAAGGCCCGACGCAAAGGTCTGGCCGGCCGCAGCGGTTCCGGTAAGCGAGAAGATTCCCGCGCCAATGACTGCGCCGATGCCGAGGCAGGTCAGCGCGAGCGGTCCGAGTGTGCGTTTCATCTGTCGGTCCGGCGCCTCTGCTTCGGCGATCAGGTGATCCGGACTTTTGGTTCTGAACAGTTGAAGTGCCACCGCGCGAGATCGTCTCATCAAGCAGTTCGCGTGGTCAATCCAAAGCTTTGGATGAGAAAGCGGACACTTGCTTATGCTGAGTCGACGCGGGCAAAATAGTTTTGTAGCATCGCTGGTGTATGTCCGATGAATCGGCAAAAATTATTCTCGGCGACACGGCGATTAGCGCATTCGAGCGAACCCCGGGGCGACGCCCATCAGGCCGAGGGAAAGACACAGGTCCACCGTTGACGCACTGCGAGAATTGCGGCGCAGAGCTTCAGGGACATTGGTGTGCGCAATGCGGCCAACCAGCCATCGAGTATCGCCGTTCTTTCCGGCACGTTGTTGCCGATCTACTGAACGAGTTCCTGAATTGGGACTCAAAATTCTTCACCACCATTGCGCTACTCATCTTAAAGCCGTGGCGGCTCACAAATGAGTTTCTGGCCGGCAAGCGCGTCCGTTACGTCAATCCGCTGCGGCTCTATCTGCTGGCCAGCATCTTATTTTTCTTTGCGGTGAATTACGGAGCGAAAGGGATTCGCATTGACCCGACAAAGTTTCCCGAGGAAAAACGGGCGGAAGTTGCCGCCGCAATCGCAGACAAGCGCGGCGAGATCGAACAGGAGCTGAGCAAGGACAACCTCACTCCGAAGCAACGGCAAAAAGTGCAGAAAGCGTTAGATTACCTAACGAAGCCA
>DATAOU010000022.1:0-19480 GCA_036265575.1 Pyrinomonadaceae bacterium | reverse complement strand
GCAACGAGCGGAATTGATTATCCTGGCTGCTCCGTCGCATGCGACGCGTCAGGTTCTTGAAAGCATGGTGTCGCTGTTGCCGGCGAGTTCGCTCATCGTCAGCGCAACCAAGGGCATTGAGATTGAAAGCGGCAAACGAATTTCGCAGGTCGTCGCCGACGTTATGAGCAAATCAGTCGCGTCGAACTTCGTTTGTCTGTCCGGTCCGTCGTTTGCGACCGAAGTAGTTGCGGGCCACCCTACTGCGATTGTCGCCGCCAGCGACGATTCTACTGCCGCCCACTTGGTCCAGTCTGAGTTGAGTTTTGAGAATCTGCGCATCTACACCAATGACGATTTGGTGGGCACTGAACTCGGCGGCTCCTTAAAGAACGTCATGGCAATTGCTGCCGGTATGGTCGCCGGTCTTGGCTTTGGTGCAAACAGCGTTGCCGCTTTGATTACGCGCGGCCTGGCGGAGATGACGCGGCTCGCATTGCATGAGGGCGCAAAACTTGAAACTATGATGGGCTTGGCTGGTTTGGGCGATCTGGTGCTGACGTGCACCGGTAGTCTTTCGCGCAATCGTTTTGTGGGCGAGGAATTGGGAAAGGGTCGCAGTTTGCGAGAAATTAACGCGGGCATGCACGAAGTTGCCGAAGGCGTTAATACGGCGCGCGCGGTTAAGAATCTTGCAGATCGAATCGGCGTTGAGATGCCGATCACAAACGAAGTTCATGCAGTCTTGTACGAAGGGAAACCTGCCAGAGACGCTGCCTCGGAATTAATGCGCCGGCCTCTGCGCGTCGAAGCCAATTGGTGATTGTTTAGTTTGACAAACGTCAGTTTGTCATTGGATTGGAAGCGACAAACTGAAGTTTGTCGGACAACGTATGCCGACCGCAACAGAAGAAAAAGTGCTCGCTTCAAATCGCGCTGCGTATCACAACTATCACATCCTCGATAAATACGAGGCTGGTATTGCGCTTACCGGAACGGAAGTGAAAAGCGTGCTGGGCGGGCGCGTGCAGCTAAAAGAAGGGTACGTTGGCATTCGGGACGGCGAAGCCTGGTTGTTTAATGCGCACATTTCACCTTATGCTCATGGTAACCGCGAAAACCACGAACCCCTGCGGGCCCGCAAACTGTTGCTTCACCGGCGGGAAATCGCGCGTCTCGACGAGGCGATAGCCAAAGAAGGGATGACCCTGGTTGCGACGCGAATCTATCTTAAGAAGCGTCACATAAAAATTGAAGTGGCGGTTGCGCGAGGCAAAAAGCTTTACGACAAGCGGGAAACCGAACTTCGCCGCACCGTCGAAAGGGAAACGCGGGCGCAATTGAAAGAACGTAACCGTTAAATTTGTCGAGAGTTCGTAGGAGTGGAAACAGAACATGCAAATACAAGCTGGCAGCGGCAGAATTCAGGACACGGATGTTCAGGCATTGGCAGTGGCTGTGTTCAAAGACGAAAAAGCAGACGAGGGATTTCTGAAAGATCTGGATGAGTCCTGTAGCGGCTTGATCAAGTCGGTGCTCGACGGCGAAGAGTTAAAAGGCAAAGAGGGCGAATCTGCTTTCATTCATTTGGCTGGTACGGCAACGGGCAAGGCCAGTCGCTTGTTGCTAATCGGTGTTGGGGATCGCAGCGAATACACTCGCGCTTCAGTCTCGCAAATGGCCGGAGCGGCCGTTCGCACGTTGCGCGGGAAGGGCGTCAAGTCGATCAGCGTGGTTGCTCGTTTCGATGGAGACGCCGAAGACACTGCGGCTGCGGTAGCCGAGGGTGCGGTGATGGCTACATTCGACCTGGACAAGTACCGCACGGCCGACAAAGAAGAAAGACTGATTGAACGAGTGACGGTTTTCATCGATGGTGCTGCCGCGGACGCAACTGAACGCGGCATCCAGCGCGGACAAATCATCGGCGAGTCGGTCAACTTCACTCGGGACATGGCGAACGAGCCGGGAGCTTATCTGACACCAACGATGATGGCCGACCGCGCACGCGAAGTTGCCACCGAATGCGGGTTGAGCATCGATGTGCTCGACGAGGCGCGCATGGAACAGGAAGGCATGGGTTCGTTGTTGAGCGTTTCGCGTGGTTCGGATGAACCGGCGAAATTGATCATCCTCAAGTACAGTCCCGCGAATGAAGCCGAAAGTGCGCACGGCTTGCTATCGTTTGTGGGAAAGGGAATCACGTTTGATTCCGGTGGTATCTCGCTTAAGCCCGGCGAAAACATGGAGCTGATGAAGTACGACATGACGGGCGGGGCCACAGTTATTGGAGCCATGCGGGCGATTGGAAAGTTGAAGCCGTCCATTGCCGTTTTGGGTGTCGTGCCGTGTTCTGAAAATCTACCATCGGGTAAAGCTACAAAGCCCGGCGATGTGGTGCGAGCAATGACCGGCAAGACCATTGAAGTCATTAATACTGACGCAGAGGGAAGGCTGATTCTTGCCGACGCGATCGCCTACGCGAAAAAACTTGGGGCCACTAGAATTGTTGATATGGCAACTCTGACCGGCGCTGTTTCAATCGCGCTTGGTGACGTCAACGCTGCCATTCTCGGTACCGATCAGGAGCTAATTGATGAAGTCATCTCGGCGGGTAAAGAAGTGGGCGAGAAATTTTGGCAGCTACCACTCGATAAGGAATACTCCAAGCAGATTAAATCCGATATTGCAGATATCAAAAATGTTGGTGGTCGCAAGGCCGGCACCATAACCGCCGCGGCTTTCTTAAAAGAGTTCGCAGACGGCGTCGCCTGGGCGCACCTTGACATCGCAGGCACCGCATGGGGCGACGAAGCAAAGCCGTTCAGGTCCAAGGGACCAACCGGAATCGCGGTGCGAACGCTGATCAAGATTGTTGACCGGGAGTCTGCAAAAGCCGCGAACAACTGAGCGCTGGTGTACTCAACCGTAGACACCGGCGTTTCCATTCCTCGACACTTTGAACCTCCGAGGTACAGAAGATTTTGCGAGTTACTAGGATTCTTTCATCCTTTTGTCGTGGCACTGAAGTTGAATAGGAAGTTGCAAAAGCCAAAGGGGCGTAGCCACTCACAAATGAAAAACGTCCTCGCCCCCCTCGATGGCCGCTCGAGGCATTAAGAGCCGCCCCTTTGGCCCCTCACAAACCTGGGGTTCAATCCCACCTTCGATTCGCTTCCATTACATCCGTCAGGATGGTGTTATAATTTGGCCGCGGAACCATCCCAATTCTGCGCTCTTGAGGGCCTTGGCAAGCAATACGGTGACTGATTACTACAAAGTTTTAGGCATCAGGCGAACCGCCTCAAAATCTGACGTGAAGTCGGCGTATCGCAAACTTGCGCGACTTCGTCATCCGGATCTTAACGCCGGTTCCGAGACTGCCGCCCGCGATTTTGCTCTTCTCTCACGCGCGTATCGTGTTCTCATGGATCCGCAGGAGCGTGCCTACTACGACCAGCAACTGACGGCCGAACGCGACAGTGGCTATTCCATTCTCCACTCAAACAACCCACACGCACGTCGCGCACGAAATCTGAGTGTCCAGGCTCGTTGGGACCGAGTGGTTGATGAGGTTCTTGAACGGGACCGGCGTGAAGCCAGGGAACGCCAGCGCGCAGTGTTCACGACCGTCTCTCTGTTCCTGTCTACTTTCTTTGTTGCGATGATTCGCCCCCATTTGTGGGAGACGTTTAGTTACCCTGGTCGCGCTATCGTACTTACCTTATTTGTCATCGGCGTGTGGCATCTGGTTACTCGCTTGCGCGAATATTTTGACCACTACACCTACAGTCCAAAGACGGTACGCGGATCGATCATGCAGGATGACGAGAAACCTGAGCAGCCATTTACGCGCTTTTCGGCTTTCACATTTTTGCTTCTCGGCTACGGTATCAGTGTTGGCATTGGCCTGTTAATTGGTTGGCATGCGCAAGATTTCTTCAGCGACCTGACTATGCTATTTAGGCACAAAGTAGAAGTCGTCCAATCGAACATGTTCTTTTTTTCTTCGACGGCACTGTTGATTCCGGACCTGGTGGTTTATCCTCCGATCGTTGTTCTACTCATAGATTCAATGCAGGCTATTACCGCGCGGATTGATTAACGAACAAGGGTCGTGTCCAATCGTCGCCGATCAAATCAAATGAAATCATCTCCAAAACATCTAAAGTACTGTGCGCCCTGGTTGACCCTCTGTCTTGTCTTCGTTTGTTTTGCAAACCCGTCAGCGGCCAGGAGTGAAAATTTATTAGAGGTCCAATCTCCGCCGGGCTCACTCACGCCGCTACAACTTGAAATCGAGAAACAAACCAACCGTCTAGGCTCAAGTGAAACCGAGGACCGTCGTGACGCGTTGACTCGCCTCGGCTCAATGCATCACCCCCTGGCCTCGTCTGCAGCAGTCCCCGGTCTTCATGATTCGGCGCCCATCGTCAGAGCTACCGCAGCAGCGGCCATTTCGTCTCTGCCAGCCGGCGAGCGGGCCGGATTGTTAATTCCAATGCTGGCCGACAAGGATGAGTTCGTTCGTCGCGAAGTCGCGTTTGCGCTGGGGAAAACGAGGAATCAGAGCGCAGTGCAGCCGCTCATCGAAAGACTCACTTCCGACAAACAAGACTCCGTTCGTGGTGCAGCAGCGGTTGCGTTGGGCGAAATCGGAGATGCGGCGGCAACTATGAGTCTCGCTGAAACTCTTTCACCTGGAGCTGCTGTCGCGGGCACCTCGAAGAAGAAGTCAAAAAAAGAGAAGGATTTGTTTTTGCTGCGCGCGGCGGCCCGTTCATTAGGCCTGATTGGCAGTCGCGTTGGACTGCCCGCGCTTGTAGTTGCGTTGCAAGATGAGAAAATGCCGGATGACGTGCGCCGGGAAGCGGCCGTTGCCTTGGGTCTGATAGGGGATGATGCGGCGCTTCCAGTCTTAAGGAATGTGGAAACCGCGCGCGATCCTTATCTTGCTGAAGCGGCGCACGACGCCATTTACCGAATTCAACACTCGCCAAAACCGGTTAACGGCAATTAGTTGAAAAGAGTTGAAAGCAAAAGCGCCGGCACTTGAGAGTGACCGGCGCTTTTCACTTTTGGGAAAACTTCTAACTAGTTTTCACTCTTTTCGCTGCGGCTTTGGCTTTTCTTAGCGGCCTTTGTCGCTTGCGGTATGGGCAAACCCACGCCGCCCGACAGCGATTCCAAAACCTCGGGCTCTTCCTTTGGCGCCGGCAGTTCGTGGATTAGCGCGCCGCCAGAACGCTTCGAGAAGATCAGCTTGTGCGTGTACTCGTCGAGGTCGATATGTACCAGGTCGCCGAGACCAATCTGGCCAGTCGCCAACAGGTTCGAAAGCGGGTAGACCAAAAAGCGCTCGACAGATCGTTTCAAGTGACGCGCGCCATATTTGAAGTCCAGGCCCTCCTTTAACAGCGTGTCCTTGGCAGTCTCGGAACATTGAAAGACGAACTTGGTTCCGGCTGACTGCATGATGCGTTCCTGTACCGCTTGTAATTCGAGATCCAGAATCTGCCGCAGGTGATGTTCTTTAAGCGAACGAAACACCACAACCTTGTCGATGCGATTCATGAACTCTGGCGAAAACTTGCGACGCGCGGATTCCACAGCGGTGCGGTAAATTTTCTGATCGACTTCGGTGTCGTTTGGATTCTTCGCACCCTTGCCGGGGGCAAAACCGATTCCGCCCGAAATCAATTCCGACATCTCGCGTGCACCGAGGTTCGACGTCAGTACAATCATGCAATGACGGAAATCGACACGCCGGTTGTCGCCGAGGGTCAACGTCGCTTTATCGAGAATGCCCAGCAACAGTTGCCACAGACTGTCTGAAGCCTTTTCGATTTCGTCGAAAAGAATCAGCGACAGCTTCAGCTCGTCCGTATGCATACGGTCGAGATTCTCCTGAGTCAACATTGGCGAAGTCTCGCGGTGGCCAAGGTATCCCGGAGGCGAGCCGATCAACTTCGCGATTTCATGCGAATGCTGAAATTCCGCGCAGTCGATTTTTACGATCGCATTTGGATCGGCAAATAAGACTTCAGCCGCGGCTTCGATGACCCGCGTCTTTCCCGAGCCCGTGGGACCGAGAAAAAGCATCGTGCCAATGGGTCGGTTTGGCGGGTTCATGCCAGCCAGAAATATCTGGTAAAGGCCGCTCATGCGGCGGACAGCGCGCTCCTGGCCCACGATGCGAGCGGAAAGCTGCTCCTCGAATTCCTGCGCGCGCGGACTTTTCTGATCAGGATCTAGGAAGACTGTGCCCATAGTGTCGTTTAGTTTGTTTAGCTCCATTTCGGAAATCATGCTCGTCCTCCTTGCAGCGCCACCGGTTGTCTGTAACGCCCTTTTGATGCAGCCGCCATTGGCCGACATCATCTATTGCAAGGAACGATCCGCTAATCAAATTGATGCAACTGTCGCTACCTTCGTTTGCTGAAATAAAGTTACCTGCCGGGGCAACGCCGATATCGACCGATGCTATATATACGACACGGATGAAAATGTCATCACAAAATATTGGGTGGATCCGAATTTTAGGGCGGGGCGCCGTCGTGCGAAGGTATTTTTTCGGTGACAATTCATGTCAGAAAATCTCTGCCACTAATTGGTGGCAAAGGCAAGGTTGGTGGAATGAGAGGGTTGCGGTGCACCTTTTAGCGCAGCCGACTACCAAAAGACTCACGAACGGCAATGGCTGTTCGTGAGTCGTAAGGGTTGTGGCGCAAGCGCCAGTTAAACCTCGATTTTTAGTCGTAGTATTCGAGTCCCAGGTGCGTAATTAAGTCTTCGCCTCGCAAATAACGCAGCGTGTTCTTGAGTTTCATGAGCTGAATAAAAATGTCATGCTCTGGATACAAGCCTGGTGCGGTTTGCGGCGACTTAAAGTAGAAAGACAACCATTCCTGCACGCCCTTCATGCCTGCGCGTTGCGCGAGATCCAGGAACAGCGCGAGATCCAAAACAATGGGAGCGGCCAGAATCGAATCGCGGCACAGGAAGTCGATTTTGATCTGCATCGGATAACCGAGCCAACCAAAAATGTCGATATTGTCCCAGCCTTCCTTGTTGTCACCACGCGGCGGGTAGTAATTAATGCGAACTACATGCGAAAAATCTTTGTAGAGTTGTGGATAAACTTCAGGCTGAAGAATGTATTCCAGCACCGACAGTTTCGATTCTTCCTTCGTCTTGAACGATTCTGGATCGTCAAGCACTTCGCCGTCGCGGTTGCCGAGAATATTGGTCGAGTACCAACCGTTCAGACCTAGCATTCTTGCTTTTAGTCCGGGTGCCAGGATGGTTTTCATCAACGTCTGGCCGGTTTTGAAGTCCTTGCCGCAAACTGCCAGGCCGCTTTCTTCCGCCAGCACTCTGAGCGCCGGAATATCAACCGTCAAATTGGGCGCGCCATTCGCGAAGGGAATACCGGACTTAAGAGCAGCGTAAGCGTAGATCATCGAAGGAGCGATCGCTTTGTGGTTTTCGCGCATCGCTTGTTCAAACGACTCGAGCGTCTTGTGAACCGGATGCTGTTTGAGAAAAATTTCCGTCGACGCCGCCCAAATCATCACCACGCGCGAGCAACGATTCTTTTTCTTCCAGTCAGCAATCTCGGTGATCAGCTGTTTCGCCAGCTCAAACTTGTTCTTGCCGGACTTAACATTAGTGCCACTCAACCGCTTAACATAGTTCTGATCAAAAACTGCCTTCATCGGCTTGATCCGTTGAAGGGGAGTCTTTAATTGCTTAAGAAGATCTTTCTCGAGCACGCCGGCGTGCATGGCCGCCTCGTAAGCTGAATCTTCGAAAATGTCCCAGGCGCCGAACACCAAATCCTCAAGTCGCGCCAACGGCACAAAGTCTTTGATTAACGGCGTGCGATTGTCGGTCCTTTTGCCAAGCCTGACTGTGCCCATCTGGGTCAAACTGCCAATTGGTTGGCCGATGCCTTTTTTTACCGCCTCAACGCCGGCGATGAATGTCGTACTCACCGCGCCGAGGCCGACCAGCAACACTCCCAACTTTCCCCTGGGCTCGGCAATCGGCGCGCCCTTTTGAACTGCCATCTATTACGTCTCCTGTTAAATTGTGGTGCTGCGAATGATACAGATGTGAACCGTTGCTGTCATCTGGCCGTAATTGCGGTCGTTTTAACTAAGGCCCTGGCGTGTCGAATCATCACCGCTGGATCGTTTGTTATCAACGCTTTGAGACCAAGGCGTTGGCCTCGTTTAATCCACTTCACATCATCGACTGTCCAAACAACCACCGGCAAACCAAATTGCGCGGCCTTTTGAACCACACGAGCGGAGCACAAGGAGTGATGAAGAGCGAGTTCATCAGCGCCATGTTCGATTGCAAGGTCGACCAGCTTGAGTCGGCGAATGGTGGAAAGAGGCCGTGAAAGTTTTGGTTCAAACAGCGCCGCGGTCCTAATCGTTGGATCGATCTGCTTGACGATAGCGACAGCCATCAAGTCAAAACTTGAAACTACAACTCGCTTGGCTACCTTTGCTCTATGAATTTCGTCGACGACGGCCTGCACCAGCGGCGTGGCATCTGGCGCCTCAGATTTCATCTCGAGGCAGAAAAGGAAATTGGTTCGCTGAAACAACTCGAAAACCTGAGCCAAAGTCGGAACCGTCTCCGTGTGTCTTTGTTCATGCTTAGCTGGTTTGAACCAACTGCTCACGTCGCATTGCTGCAATTCGGACGCATCAAGATCCGCGACCAATCGATCAAGGTTTGCAGTTCGTTTGAGAGTCGCGTCGTGAATAACGACAGGGACGCCATCCCGCGAAAGCCGAACGTCAAACTCAATTCCATCGGCGCCGTCTTCGAGCGCTTGCGAAAAAGCAGCGAGTGTATTTTCCGGAGTGACAGCCGAGGCGCCGCGGTGTCCGATAATTAGAGGTGTTGAGATCATGATGCCTTGGATGGCCCATCATAGTCTCGTTCTAACGAATGGATGAAATGAAAGGCGGGTAGTGGCATAGACTTTAGTCTGTGCCTTTAGAGAGCAGCACAACTAGAGTCTATGTCACCAACACAGACTAAAAGTCTATGCCACGCTTTTAAGACTGCTTGCGTGGAGAGCTGCCGACTATCTTTCGCAGCGTAATATCAAAAGTTCCGTATTCTGTCTTCAAACGCGCGGCTACGGGAATCCGTCTGCTATCGCTGGTTAGCCAGATAGAAAGCTCACCCGGTTCGCTGATCATACCGTCCGGTCCGTGTAGATCGGGATCCAATCGCACAACCTCGACGCGACCGAGCACCGTCTTGAGCCTTTTCTTCTCGACAATTTTCACCGGCACACGATAGAGCCTACCGGAATCGCTGACCCTGACTTCAAAACTCTTGCCGACTTCGAGCGGCTGCGTTCGCAGGAAATAAATTGCCGACAGAATGTCGTAAACCTTACCGGTGAAAGCGGTGGTGACACTACGGACGCCGGCGGCAGCGTTATTCGGATCGCGCTCTACCCAAACCAATTTGCAGGTTTCGTTGTCGAAAACCGTTTCACTTTCGCGGCGGCGCTTGCCCTGTTCGTCGAGGCGATTTGTTTTCCGGACGGTGAAGCCAGTCGGATCAACCGTCGATTCCATGCGCTCGTGGAAATGCAGATTGAAAAGTTTGCTGAAAAAGCCCCGGCTGGAAATATCGCCGGTAAGTTTCAAGGCATAACTGTTGTTGGGCGCGGCGCCATCTGACTGCGGGCGCGGTTCACGCGTGGCCGTGAAGCGAAAGTCCGCGACGTCAACCTTCTTCAGCAGTAACCGCGAAAATTCGCCAACGTAGATCAGCTCCTCGCTTGGCTCGAACGGATGCGCGTAGCGAACGCTGCGACTTTGTGCCGAAGCGCTGAACGACAGCGCCAGCAGCACAAGCGCGATCAAGTTTATTTTTGAGAGCAGCAGTTTCATTTCCAGAGATACATCTTCAAGATCAAAAGACCCCAGGCAACCAGCAACCCAAGCGCGGCCTGGTACTCGCGATACCGCAGGTAGAGAGCGGAATCGAATTTTGTCTCGTTGTCCTTTCGGTAAGCGGTCAGTCTCGGGAGAAACAAGGGCACGGCTTGGGAGTAATCGCGAAACTCCGGCCCAAAATATTGACTCATGGTCGCGGATTCGACGCGCATCACCGGAAAATAGATGCCCAGAAACAGCACACCAAACAGGATAGCTAAAGGCCAACGACCGGCGCCAATAGTAAAGCCAAGGCCAAGTATGAAGCTTCCTAAATAAAGCGGATTGCGCGTGTAGGCGTAGGGCCCGGAAACGGCCAACGCCGAATTCTTTCGGATGTGACCGGAAGCCCAGGCCCGAATCAGCAATCCCACGATTGAAATGCCAGCGCCGACCAGAAGGGTCAGAGGTCGCGGGCGTGCGAACAAGATAAACAATCCCGCACAAAGAAATCCGAGCGGCACGCGCCAACGCTGAATCCAGGTTCCACCTCTGCGCAATTAATGTCTCCCTACAGAAAGAAAATCGGCGCCAGAGTAGCCGCGATCTTCAGGACTGCAAAGCGCAGTTAAGTTTTTTCGGATCAAGTGTACGAATTTTCGGATTATTGGCGACCTGGTCAGAAGACTTCTAATAGTGGGCTCAACCAATACGCCGCGGGCAGGTTCCGAAACAGAACGCGCGCCGAAAAGGCGCGCTATTGTTGGCGATTTGATTGATAAATCGAAGGCCGAGGCGTGAAGCCGACGTAACTGCTGGCGCGGTGCCCGCAGCGTCTCCCCAGACATCAACTCACGCCTCAGGGCCTTCGTGCCGACTTCGATGAGGCGATCTAAAAACGGGTTGTCTCTGAAAAAATTTTGCGGCGCTTAGTTTCTTGAGTTGAGGTCTGGCGTTGGTGAGCGGAGCTTTGCGCATTGAGGTCAGTGGTCTTAATCGACAGAAACCGCAATCACGTTACCCGTTACTTAAGCGTTTCAGCATTTCGGATGTCGAATGATTTTTTGGGTCGCCAACGATTGCAACGCGCCCGCCAAAAGATCGCACCACTTCGCGCTCTGGAACGGTCTCTTCGGTATAGTCAGTTCCTTTTGCATGAACATCTGGCTTTATCGCCAGCAGCAGCTGTTCCACAGTTGGTTCGGCAAAAATGGTTACGAAGTCGACTACCTCTATTGAGGCAACTAATTCGGCGCGTTCCTGTTCGGAAAGAATCGGCCGGCCGTCTCCCTTCAACGCCTTTACCTGGTTGTCGGCATTGATGGCCACGACCAGAACGTCTCCAAGCTCGCGTGCTCCCTGCAAGTAGCGAATATGTCCGGCGTGCAAGACGTCAAAACAACCGTTCGCGAAGACAATCGTTTGACCTGACTGTCTGGCGGACCTGGTTTTGGCCACGATGGCATCGCGATCGAGAACTCGGGCGGTCGCCTTCAGAAATTCGTCCGTGTTAGCGGGCATGTTAAGAGACATCGGAATGCAGCACCGAACTCTCCAACTCCTCGCGCGTGACCGAAGCCGTGCCGCGCTTCATGATCACCAGGCCGCCGGCATAGTTTGCAATGCGCGCGGCATCGGGGAAAGACGAATCCGAAGCGAGCGCCAGTGCATACGCCGCAATGACAGTATCGCCCGCGCCGGTTACGTCAACCGGTTCGTGCGCGCCTACCGCGTCAATGTGAATCGCCGGGATGCCGTCTTCCAACAACATCATGCCCTGGCCGCCGCGCGTTACTAACAATGCCCGATAGTCTAGTTGCTCTCGCAGTTCTTCAGCCGCCGGTTCCAATTCAGCGACGTTCGCGATTTGCTTTCCGAGTAGTTGTTCAACTTCATCTTCGTTGGGCGTTGCTGAAGTGAAGCCGGCAAAACTCGCCAAACGAAAGCGCGAGTCAGCCAACACAGGAATTTTCCGCGCAGTGGCGAGGTCTCGAATAAACGCTGCCATCTCACCATCGGCAACGCCGTAGTTATAGTCCGAAACGATTACGGCATCGACAGTCTGCGCTTGTTCGAGCACGACCTCGCGCAGTTTTTCGCGCACTGCCGCGTCCGTCAGGAGATCGCCAAGGTAATCAATGCGAATGACCTGTTGGCGCGTTGAGTGTAACTGGCCAGCAAGGATGCGCACCTTGGTCGTGCTGCGCAGCCCGCTGGTGACAAGCAAACCCGTGGTGTCGACACCGGCGCTGATTAATTTCTGGTTCACAGCATTGCCGGGTTCGTCGTCGCCACGAACACCAATCAGGGAAACTGAAGCGCCGAGCGAAGCGAGATTCATAGCGCAGTTCGCTGCGCCGCCGGGGAGTGTCTCGGTATGTTCATGCCGCAAAATGAAGACTGGTGCTTCACGCGAGACGCGATCTATCGCGCCATAAACAAATTGGTCGGCAATTAGATCGCCAATCACCAGAATTTTTCGATCGCCAAAGCGTCTGATGATGCTCATCAGGCGCTCCTGCAGAAGTGTTCGGTCCACGGTCAAATTGTTGTCCTCTAGATTGTCGAATCAAGCTTACCGATTTGGTTAACGGCAGCCAATAAATCGTCAGCCACCAGATCCGGCTGCGTGCTCCAGTTTTCGCGTTGGTGTTCCCATTCGCCACGCCCGTAACCGCTGAGAACAAGAGCGGATTTGACGCCGGCATTAGCCGCCAATTCAATGTCGCTGTAGCGATCGCCAATCATCCAGCTGTTTGCCAGATCGATGTTGTAATCCTGTGCAGCACGCAAAAGTAACCCCGGCTTTGGTTTGCGACAGTCGCAATCAAATTGATAAGGCGGCTCGCCTACAGATGGGTGATGCGCACAATAATAGATCGCGTCGAGCCGGGCGCCGCTTGTTTCCAGTTCTTTCGTCATTTGCTGATGAATCTCCTGGACCATCGCTTCGGAAAAGTACCCGCGGGCAACTCCAGCCTGGTTGGTAATGACGATGGCGAGATAGCCATTCTCGTGTAACTGGTTGAGCGCGGCAGCCGCATAAGGAAACAAACGAAAGCGCGACAAATGATTTATGTACCCAACTTCTTCCGAGATGGTGCCATCGCGATCGATGAAGATTGCTCGGTTCATTTCACTTGTCCTATGAACTTTTGTGCGTCAGTTTCGACGACGAAAGTCTGTGAATGCTCGCAGGCGGCAGGCTTCTTCTTGTTCGCTAGTAATGCCTGCGCGTGGGAAAAAACTTCATCGGGAGTAATGGCTGTCATGCAGCGATGATCGATCGGACAGTCGCGCAGCATACATGGCGCGCAGTCTGGTGGGTGACGAATAATTTCCGCGAAAGGCGAGAAGGGCCGCGTCGTCAAGGGGTTGGTTGGTCCAAAAATTACCAGCGTCGGTCGTCCTAAGGCGGCAGCGATGTGGGCCGGGCCGGTATCGTTAGTCACCAACAGATCGGCGATGCTGAGGACTGCGACGGCTTCAGCTATGTTAGTTTGGCCAGTCAGCACTATGGGCTTGTTGTGCATGCGATTGGCTACTCGTTGTGAAACTTCCAGTTCATCCTTGGAACCTATCAAGAGTATCTGCGCCTGCAGCGTATCGACGCAGCGATCCGCGAACACGGCGTAGTTCTCTGCGGGCCAACGCTTGGCTCTACTGTTTATTGACCCCGGACACAGCGCGATTACGGGCCGCTCTGCAGTCACACCCTCGCGTTTTAAAAGATAGCGTGCCTCTTCTTTACGATCCTCGGAAACTTCGAGCGACGCATCGGGCTGTACGTTGAGAAAAGTTTGTTGCCGGGTAAAGATCCATTCAATACCGGCGATAATCTTGAGGTAGTAAAACACCTCGTGTTTGCTGCTGCGCCACTCCGGCAAGTCAATCGGATGCGTCAGCAAAGGCGCGCGACCCTCGGCGGCGTAACCGACGCGCATGGGAATCCTGGCGAGAGCCGCAACCAGCGCCGACTCAATAGAATTTGTTAACAGCAGCGCCAGGTCATACTGGCTCTTGCGCCAGGAACGCACTTGTTGGAAAAAAGAACGCACTCCGCGCCCGTCATGTATTTGTAATTCATCAATGAAGTCGACCTCGTTGAATAGACCCTTTGCCCAGGAACGAGTAGCCAGCGTGATGTGCGCTTCAGGAAACAACCGTCTCAACTGGCGCAACGCAGGCAGAGTCATCATCGCGTCGCCAACCCAGTTGGTGCCTCTGACGATAATGCGCTTGATTTGCTTAGCGTCGGTTGAGCTCATTCTAACTATCTTCTTAAAGAATATTTACCATTTGCCATTTTTCATTTGTCATCGGCAGAAAGCGGCGTCGCTATCTGAGAGGCATTTCAATCTTCTCTTTGCCAATCGAGATGTTTTGAAATGACAGATGGAAAATGACAAATGGCAAATGGAAAATCTTTTTGCTTCTCAAGTTAAGTAGGAACCCCGATTACAACAGCGAACGTATCCCTTCCATGATTCCTATTTGTGGTTGCCAGCCTAGCTGCTCGCCAATCTTCGTCAAATCCGAAATGTAACGAACCGGAACATTCGGAGGCAGCTGCCCCGCATCCAAAATCACCGGCTCCAGTTCAATCTCCCTGCCAATCATCGTGACCAGTTCTCTTAAGGTTATCGAGTTTCGCGCCCCACCGCCGAGATTATACAAACCAGAAGCGTGCGCCGAATCGATGAACAACTGGCAGGCTCGGGAAAAATCATCGACATGCAAAATGTCGCGTATGGGATTGCCCGCAAGCGGAAGATAAATCGGTCTACTGCGCTTTACGGATTCAACGTAGTGCGTGACAAAACTGGATTCATTTCCTTCGGAGGGACGCGCATAAATAGTCGACATGCGGAAGATACACGCGCGCACGTCATTGCGATGTGCGAAATACTCAACGTAGCGCTCACCAATCAATTTGGACCACTCAAAGGCTGACTGCCCGGAGTAGTCAGTTGAACAACTTTCCGAAACCTGAGACTGCAAATTCGCATTGCTGCCGTAAACATCTTTCGTCGAAGCATAGATGAACGCGGCATTCGGCTTAAGATGTTTGACGACATTCGCCGCGCCCTCGGCATTGGTCCTAAAACAGACTTCAGCTGCTGCGGGATCCTTGTCGAGGTGGGCCGCGAGATGAATTACTGCGTCATATTCCGACACCAGACGGACGTCGTTGTCGTTGAGAATGTCATGGCCGGTGCGCCGCGAAAAATCATCGGCATTGAAGAAGCGGCAAACGTGCGTGCCGAGATAACCACTGCCGCCGGTAACGAGAATTTTCATCTATACAACGTGAGCGGCCAGGCCCCCGGCCAGCGCGTTCAGCTTTATTAAGGATTCAGAATGACCAATGGCTATAAGAATATCGCCTCTGCCGATTTCCGCGTCTCCACTTGGATTGAAAAGTATCTGACCATCAGCACGCTGGATGCTGACGATTACGATATCGAGTTCGGAACGGATGTTAGTCTCACTTAGTTTCTTGCCGACCAGGGACGATGCGGGATCAACCTTGAGTTCCTCAAATGCCAACTCCAGCTTGTTGGCGGTGATTGAACCGAGAAAATCATCGACCGCCGGCTTAGTCAGTGCCATAGCCATGCGGTGACCACCGATAATCGTCGGCGCGACCACGCGATTGGCTCCGGCTCGAATCAGCTTTGTCTCAGCCTGTTCTTCAGCGGCGCGCGCGACGATGTGTAGATGCGAATTCAGATCGCGAGCGGTGAGCACTACATAAACATTATCAGCGTCGTCTGGTAGGCAGGTTGCAAGACCGCGCGCTACGTCAACACCGGCTGCGCGCAGAGTTTCCTCGAGGGTCGCGTCGCGCACCAGCACCGTCACGCCCATTGCCGTTAGGTCCGCCACGCGTTGCGGATCTCTTTCGATTACCACAAAGCTCTCGTTGCCGTTCAACAGGCTACGCACCAAATGCGAACCCACGCGGCCCGCCCCGCAAACGATGAAATGATTCCTAAGTTTGCTCATTTTCTTCGATTGTCGCCGCTCACCAAAGGTCGCTACCAATTCAGATTGCACAATGCCGTGCACTGTAGCCGTCAACGCATAGAGCACGACGCCGACACCGGCAAGCATGAAAACCATCGCAAACAAGCGACCGCTGCGGGTCGCCGGCGTGACATCGCCGTAGCCGACGGTCGTGACAGTTTGCGCTGCGGCATAAAGGCTATCAAGTATCGACCAGCCCTCAATTAGATGAAAGCCGATCGCCCCGCATCCCATGGCAATCATGACAGCCAGCAGAGCAAAGAAGATACGGCGCTTGTTGCCGGTAAGCGAAGGCCTTCGCGTTGGCAATAGACTCATAAGTTAGTAATCGCATCTAAGCGGCAGCTGACTTTGGACGTTAGCTAAAGACATCTAGGCTGTCAATTAAGTGGACACCTTCGAGGCAAGAGGTTAGCATTTGACGCCAAGAGGATGGACGACTGACCACAGCTCGAAGCACAACTGGACCAGCGAGGTCTATCGCCTGTTCTTATGCCAGTAAGATACCCACCTGAAGGAAAGCCGCCCGGCGTTAGACCAGGCAAAGATCCCCGTGGCCAGTCTCGCATCGTAGCTTACGCGCAACCGGACCCGAGCTTTGGGCGTCGCGTGTTGCGGCGTTTGCTTAGTCCGCCCGTAATCATTCCGCTCGCCGCGATAACGCTCATCATTTTTGGTTTCCTGATTTACTACTGGACTGTTTTTTCCGGTCGCATCGACAACTTGTTAAAGGGTGAAGTCTTCACGCGGTCGGCTGGAATTTATGCAGCGCCAAAGCAACTGCATGCGGGGCAGGCAATCAGCCAGGACCAACTGTTGGAGATCTTAAAGAGCTCAGGCTACGTCGAAAAATCACAACAGGCAGACAAAGCTCGTGGACGTTATACGGTAAACAACGGCGCGGTTGACGTTGAACCTAGTGACAGCAACATTGTTGACGGCCAGCGGCAGTTTCAGCACGTGCGCATTCAGTTTGCGCGCACTGGCAAAGCAATCAGCGGAATTACCGATCTCGATACGAATGCGAAATTGGATCATGCGTGGCTCGAGCCACAGTTGATTAGCTCAGTCACGGGTCGAGACCGAGCCAAAAGAAAAATTGTCGGCTACAACGATCTGCCGCCCCATCTCGTGAACGCGATTGTGGTAACTGAAGACAGATCGTTCTTTGAACATTACGGTGTAAACCTTCGCGGCATTTTGCGCGCCTTGGTGCGCCGCTATGATGCTGATCCCAATTCTCCGATCGCGCGCCAGGGTGGTTCAAGCATTACGCAACAGTTGGTTAAGAACCTGTTGCTTTCACCCGAGCGAACGCTGCGCCGCAAGGTTGCGGAGGCATACATGTCGATCATCCTCGAGACGCGGCTATCGAAACAGCAGATCTTCGCGCTCTACGCGAACCAGGTTTACCTGGGCCAGCAATCCGGCTTTTCTATAAATGGTTTTGGTGAAGCGGCGGACGCGTATTTCAATAAAGACGTTACCAATGTGACGCTTCCCGAGGCCGCTTTCCTGGCCGGACTGATTCGCAGTCCCAATCGCTACAATCCCTATCACGATCTGGAAACGGCCACGGCGCGGCGTAATCAAGTTCTGGATAACATGGCGGAAACTGGCGCAATTACGCAGGAAGAGGCCGCCCAGGCGAAAGCGCAGCCGCTGCAGGTAGCAGCCACAAAAGGCCGCATAGATATTTCTGACGCGCCGTATTTTGCTGACTACGTGCAGAGCCAGTTGGGCGACATCATCGCTGGACCAGGCGCAGCGGAGCACCTGCGAATTTATACAACCATCGATCTTGATTTGCAGCGCGCTGCCTATGCTGCAGTGACAAAACAACTTGCTGCTCTAGACAAGATTGAAGCAAAACGATTTCCGGCGGGAACCTTGCAAGCCGGGCTGATTGCGATGAATGCGAAGACAGGCGAAATCGTGGCGATGGTTGGGGGCCGCGATTATGGCAAGAGCCAACTAAATCGTGTCACTGATGCAATGCGGCAACCGGGGTCGTCTTTTAAACCGTTCGTCTATGCGACTGCGCTCAATACTGCCTACGACCCGGTGCCGAGAGTTATCACCGCGGCGACGACCTACGTCGACGAGCCAAAGACATTCTCTTACGACAACCAGGAATATTCGCCTGGCAACTTTGGTGATACTTATTCTCATGCGCCAGTCACCCTGCGAGATGGGCTGGTCCATAGTTTGAACGTCGTCACAGTGGACGTGGCGATGGAAGTAACGATTGGCCGTGTGATGAATCTTGCAGCAAAGGCTGGACTGCCGAAACCGGCGCGCGCTTATCCGGCGATGGCGCTTGGCACGAGTGAAGCCACGCCTTTGCAAGTCGCCTCGGCTTATACCGCTTTCGCTACGCTCGGCACGCGCACTACGCCCATCGCAATCAATCGCATTACCACCGGCACCGGCGTCACTATCGCCGCGCCCACCCCGCAAAAGAATGAAGTGTTTCATCCGGACGTCGCGTATGTAATGACTTCGTTTATGAAGGACGTAGTGAATCGGGGAACGGCCGCTCCGTTGCGGGCTCGTGGTTTCAAAGCAAACGTTGCGGGGAAAACGGGCACCTCGCGAGACGGTTGGTTTGCCGGTTACACGCCCAACCTGGTTTGCGTCGTGTGGGTTGGTTTTGACGATGGCTCGCAACTTGGCCTGACTGGAGCGAATTCAGCGCTGCCAATCTGGGGCGACTTCATGCAGGTTGCACTGGCGCAACACCCGGAATGGCAAGGCGACTGGGCCATGCCGGCCGGCATTGAACAAATCGCGATCAATCCCAAGACCGGTGCCCCCGCCGAGCCCGACGATCCAGACAAGCGGATAGAACTTTTCATTAATGGCACATCGCCACATGGCGCCGAAGCGATTCCTGAGGAAACAGAAGCAACGCCTGAAGAGATGCCCACAATTGAGCCCGGCGAAGTTGTGCCGTTGCCCACTTTTGAACCTTCGCCCAGTCCCTCACCGCGAAAACCGCGGAGCGAACTTCGAACTAATGAGAGTGGACGATTGGAGGGAACAATCACACTGGACATTGATCCAACTACTGGGTTGATTGCGGTTGAGAGTTGTCCGGTGATTCGGACCAGGACATTCGTGCTTGGGACTGAGCCTACGAAATATTGCGGTCCGGAATATCATCGACAAGGAGCAACGCCGCAAGCGACGCGACCGCGGCTGACGCAGCCTTGAACAAAAAACGGTTGGTAACGAAGTTATGAAACCTCATCGAGGCCCCTTAATACTCGTTCTGGGAATTCTCGGTTTGATCATGTGTCCCCCGCTGGGAATTGCGGCCTGGTTTATGGCTGACAGCGATTTCGAAAAAATGAAAAACGGCAATATGGATTCGTCCGGCCGCGACCTCACGAAAGCCGGTCGAATCTTGGGCATTATCGGAACCATCTATTTCTTCGTTGTCGCAGGATTAATGATCCTGTTCTTTGCCGGAGCATTTCTCTTTCAACCACCCCGGTAGTCATGAGTGGCATTGCTACAGTCTGTGTTTGGTGCGGAGACACAGACTAAAG
>DATAOU010000021.1:0-21974 GCA_036265575.1 Pyrinomonadaceae bacterium | reverse complement strand
ATTGTTTGAGGAACCAGTCGGTAATGATGGGTCGTACCAGGGCATCTGCTGGTAGCTCGGAGTGGCTTTGAGAAACAAGAAACAACTTCTCTGTGGTCTAGTCATCGCTATTGTCGCGGTGCTCGCGCTTTTGCCGGTTTTGGCGTGGGGCGCCGCCCGTTTGTTGATTGTGCGCGCGCCGCTGAATCATGCCGACATTATTGTGATGATGAGCGGCTCGGCGACTTTTCACGAACGTGCACAACACGCGGCGCAGCTTTACAAGGAAGGCCGTGCGCCAAAAGTAATTTTGACGAACGACAATCTCGCAAGCGGTTGGTCAGAAAGCGAACAGCGCAATCCGTTTTATTATGAACGGGCGAAAGATGAATTGGTTCGTTCAGGCGTGCCAGAACAGAACATCGAAGTGCTAATGGATCCTATCCTGGGGACTTATCACGAGGCTTGCGTAATCAGGGTCTATTGCGACAGTCATAACATTCATTCAGTTCTTGTGGTTACGTCAGGCTATCACTCGCGCCGCGCTTTGTTTACCTTTCAAAAAGTGTTTAGCGACAGCGATACGGCAGTCGGAATCGATCCGGCTGAAGCGGGAATCGACACACCTTCGCCAGCCAGCTGGTGGTACAAGTCATTTGGCTGGCAAGTAGTAGGTAAGGAATATGGAAAGCTGTTGTGTTATCGCTTGAATCTTTAATAAACGATAAAAATCAAACGACGTGAAATTCAAATTTCAAGTAGGTCTGGCTGTATTTTGTGTGGCATTGGGAACGTGGGCAGTTTCCGGGCTTACGCAAAGGCCGCAGCGCGTTGCTATGTCGAGTCGAACGATCACGCTGCGTTCAGGCAATGACTTGCAGTCAGCGCTTCAGTCAGCGCGCTTTGGAGATACCATCGTGCTGGAAGCAGGCGCGATTTTCGTGGGACCGGTAACTCTTCCATTCAAAGGTGCTGGTTCAGGAACTGACGCGGACTACATCACCATTCGCACGTCTGATATGTCCGGGATTGCTCGGGACGGCGAGCGTATCAAACCTGAAATTCACGCACACGCGCTGGCTAAAATTGTCGCACCTAACGAAAAGGCCGCCTTAGTTACGGAACCGGGTGCGCACCATTACAAGTTTGTGGGCGTGGAGTTCACGCCGGCGCAAAATGCGACCTATGTCTATAACGTCGTGGAACTGGGAAGCTCGGATTACACCTCAACTGCCCAGTTTCCTCATCATCTGATTTTTGATCGTTGTTATATTCATTCCAGCGGGCTTAATCGTGCGCGGCGCGGGTTTGCCTTGAACAGCGCTGAGACTTCGATCATCAATTCGCACGTCTCGGGATTTGCGGGCGCAAGTGACGAAACGCAGGCAATTGCCGGTTGGAATGGGCCTGGTCCACTTCATATCGTCAACAACTATCTCGAAGGCGCCGGCGAAGTGATCCTGATTGGCGGAGGTGATCCGTCGATTGCGAATCTGGTGCCGTCAGACGTTGAGATTCGCCGTAATTTTCTACGCAAGCCCAAAGAATGGCTGGGACGCGCCGGCGTCAAGGGGACATTGGAGCTGAAGAACGCTCGTCGCGTTCTGATCGAAGGAAATCTTATTGAGAGCGAAATACTCACGACTGCGATCGTGGTAACCGTTCGTAACCAAGGTGGCAAGGCGCCGTGGAGCGTAATCGAGGACGTCGTGATCGAGAATAACGTTGTGCGCCATGCGAGTAGCGGCATAAACATTCTTGGCAATGACAACGAACACCACAGCCAGGAAGCCAAACGCATTCGCATTGCAAACAATCTGTTGACCGATATCGTGGCCAACGACCGCAGTAACATCCCTTACTTCTTGCAAGTCAATGGGGGCCGGCAAATCACAGTTGAGCACAACACCGTACAGCAAGCAGGGAATGTGATCACAGCTTACGGTTTGCCTAGTCGCAATTTTGTTTTCCGCGACAACATCGTTCAGCTCAACCAGTATGGAATTGTTTGCTTGGCAGAGGGCTCTGATTGCGGTGCGGAGAATATGTTTTGCAACTGCTTTCCCGGCGCAATTTTTAAGGGCAACGTCTTTGCTGACAACCTTGGCATTGCCGCTAATGACCGCCTGCCTGAGAAATATCCATCCGGTAACTATTTTGCGGGCTCGTATCAACGAATTGGCTTTAGCGATTTTGCGCATGGCAACTGGCGGCTTGCGGCAGATAGTCGCACGCGAAATCGGGGAAGTGATGGCAAAGACCCAGGCGTGGATACCGACGCCCTGATTGCTGCAGGTCTTAATCTTGCTCGTACCGGGGGAAGATTCGAACATCGTTAAGTGTAAAGCAAACTAGCGTTTGCGGAGAGACTGGCTAGTCAGGAAAGAGTCTCCAGAATGTTATGGCTGATGATTTTGTAAACACGACGTTACTCGACAAGGTCAGATGGTCGCTGCCGTGGTTGCTGCGCTATCCGTTTTGGCGCGCTGGCGAAATTGCGCGCCGGCAGAATGATTCGCAGCAGTCCCATGTGATTTTCGTGGTAGCCAATCATTTCGAACCAGGGTTGGGCGATACTGCACTGCGGCGGCAAGAGAAATGGTGCGAGTTGGCGCGTGCTACCGGCGACGCAATACGTGATCATGACGGTACGGCGTTTCGGCATACTAACTTTTTTCCTGCTGAACAATATGAACGGCCGTTGCTCGACATGTTGGCCGACTTGCAACGCGATGGATTCGGGGAAGTTGAAATTCATTTACATCACGGCGTTGAACAGCCGGATACAGCTGCGAACACAAGATTCGCTTTGGAAAACTTTCGCGATGTGCTGGCTTACGAACATAAATGTTTGTCGCGAGAGACTACCGGCGCTATGCCCAAGTATGGATTCGTTCATGGAAACTGGGCGCTAGCAAACTCGGCGGGCGGTCGTTTTTGTGGTGTTGACGAGGAGATGCAGATTCTGGCGGACACGGGTTGTTATGCCGACTTCACTTTGCCGTCCGTTCCTTTCCAATCGCAAGTACCGCGTATTAACGCGATCTACCAGGCCGGTTATCCGCTAACAGAAGCAAAGCCACATCGCGGCGGGCCCTCCCTAAGGGTCGGCGGTGAGTTGAAACTCCCAGTGATCTTTACCGGCCCACTCGTTTTTGATTGGTCGCGTCGCGTGCATGGCTTGCCGATTCCCCGACTCGATGACGGTGCGCTCGCGCATAACTATCCGTTAACTCTCGATCGTTTTCATCGTTGGCGCGGCGCGGGCATTAGTGTCGCGGGAAAACCAAATTGGATTTTCGTGAAGTTGTTTTCCCACGCGTTCTTCGAGGCTGACCAGGACGCGATGATCGGCGAACAGATGAAGCGATTCTTGAATGAAATGATGGACTATTCGGAACGAGCAAGTATCAAAGTTCATTTTGCGACCGCGCGGGAAGCTTTCAACATGGTAGCGGCCGCGGTGGAACAGCAAACAGGCGAGCCGGGACAATTTCGCGACTATAAGCTTCGTCAGATCATGCAAGAGAAAACCGAGTTGGTTGAGGAAAGGGAAGCGGAGCTGGTCTTAAGTTAATAAAGCCTGGCCAGATTTAGAAATGAGAGACGAACCTCAAATCACCGGGACTACCAAACTCCCACCGTTCCTTGGCAACTTGCCGGACGACGTCGAAGTCGATGCGGTATTTTCGCGTTTGCAGCAGGATGGCATTGCTGTCGTGAACGGATTAGTACCACTCGCAGCTTTGCACGCAATGCAGAAGGCTTTTGGTGCGCGCTTGCAAAGAATTCGGTGGAACAATTTGGAAGGGTACGAGAAGACAGAACCGTATCGGCATCTGGTCGAGGATGTGTTGATGTTGGACCAGGGTTTTGTCGACCTGGTGCTGCATCCGTTGGTAAAGGCAGTCTTGAATCGCTATTTGGGTGACGATTACGAATTGACGGAAGCTAAGGGGTGGAAGTCGTTGCCGACGAAGCGTGATTTCCATGGTTGGCACGGCGACGCGTGGTACGACCAGAGCGCAGGCGCCACGATTCATCGCGAGGTTAAGTTAGCAATCTACCTAACCGACGTGCGCAGTGGCGGACTGAACTACATCAAAGGCAGCCACCAAAAACAACACCCCCGCATTGTGAAGAACGCCGAAGTTGCGAGCGTCCTTTCCGAACAAATTCTAGACGTTACTGGTCCGGCGGGAACTGTAATTCTGTTTGACACTTCCGGAATCCATCGGCAGGGCGTGCCGATGCTTGAGGAGCGCCAGGCTTGCTTCTTCAACTACCACGATCCAAACGTCACACTGCAACGCGAAGATGTCGATTACTATCGCTATCATCCGCTAATCCTGAACGCCGCGTTTCTCGGTAATCTTTCGGACGAGGACCGACGCATACTCGGGTTCGGCAACAAAATTAATTTCCGCCCAGCGTTTGTGCGTGGTGGACAGCCTTCGATCCTCTATCGCCTCTTGAGCGCCAGCTACGATGCGGAGGTCAGTTTAAGACACCTCAACAGCCGTGTCCGCATGCGGCTGCGGCGCATCTTCAGTTAACCTCTACCCGGACTATCTAATTCCAAACAGCGACCCTCGAATTGCGGGAGCAACTATGCAAACGGTAGTTTCGGTCTTCGGAGTTAAGCCATTCCGAATCGGTGGCACCGAAACGTTCGCGCGCGAACTTTCGCGACAGCTTGGCGAGCACCACTGGAAAAGTGTGCTGTGCTTCCTGGAAGAACCGACGCCGGAAGTGCGGGAGTTTCTAAGTTTGCCGAACGTTTCGATTGAGGTGCTGGCCGACGCTACGCATTTCAGCCTCGCTGCCGCCAGTAACCTGGGGAGAATCATTCGCCGCCACTCGCCGCAGGTTTTGCATCTCCATTTTACCGGCTTCCTCGGTCCGTACGTTTGGGTGGCTCGAATGCTTGGGGTGCGCCAGATTTTCTTTACCGATCACAGTTCGCGTCCAGCTGCGCATAGCTTGCGACGCGCTTCTGTTTTGAAGCGAGCAATGGCGCGAGCGGTCAATCAACCGCTAACAAAAGTCATTTGCGTAAGCGATTATGGCCTTCGTTGCCTAACGACGCTGGGCTTGCTACCAACCGATAGACACACGCTTATTTACAATGCGGTGGATCTTTCGCGCGTCTCGAACGATGCGCGTCGCGCGTTGGAATTTCGGGAGCGGTACGGCATTCCTAAAGATCGCGTTGTTATATTGCAGGTCAGCTGGATGATTCCGGAAAAGGGAATAAGGGCCTTACTCGAAGCCGCACGTATTTTGGTCGAACAGAATGCAAACGCCCATTTTGTTCTGGTCGGTGAAGGAGCCCAACGTCAGCAATTCATGGACGATGCAGCCAAATTGGGAATCAGCGAGCGCGTAACCTGGACCGGTCTGGTTGAAGATCCTTTCGGTGCCGGCGTTTACGACGCTGCCGACATCATCTGCCAGCTATCGCAATGGGAAGAATTGTTTGGCTGGATGATTGCCGAAGGAATGGCATACGGTAAGCCGATCGTCGCCACTCGAGTAGGCGGCATCCCTGAACTGGTAAACGATGGCGAGTCGGGATTTTTAGTTAAGCGAGACGACACTGAGGCTGCCGCTGAAAAATTGTTGCAGCTAATAAAGGATCCGGATTTGCGGCACAAGATGGGTGCAGCCGGACGAAGAGTAGTCGCAGAGAAATTCGATCTAAAAACAAATGTCGCCGAGCTCGTCGCTCAATACGGCATCTAAAAGCGCAAAAATGGAATTTCCAAACACAGCGTTCCTGCTCGACTCTGCTCCCCGCACCTGGAGCAGCTTGGAAGAACATCACCTGCGTTTGTGCCAGGCGCTGCTGGCTCGGGGGAGCAAGCCTTTGCTGGTGTTTGCGGCAAAGTTACCACCTGAAATCGAAGATAGGTTTATTCAGGCGGGAGCTTCGGTTGCGGCTATCAACTATGAGGACGGATTCACGAACTATTCTCGGGAACTGCGAAAGCTGATCGAGCGGCATTCGATCGCACGCGTGCACATCGCTTTTTTTGATTACTTCCGCGCAGTTGCCTGGCTCGCACGGTTGCAGGGTCTGAAATCCATCGTGTATGAGATGGGGAACGGTGGTCTATTTCGAGCAACGTCCTGGAAGAAAGAATTACTACACCTGCGCAATCGGCTGATGACCGCTCCTCTTGAGCGCATAATTGCGATTTCCGATTACATCAAAGGTCAGTTGATAGCCGCGGGTGTTCCGGAAGAAAAAATCGCTGTTCGTTATCTTGGGGTTGATAATCAACGTTTTCGTCCTGACGCTTCAGCGCGCGAAGTTTGGGCCAGGAAACTTTCGATTCCCCCAGACGAATTGATTATTTCCACAGTTTCTTATCTTCGTCCTATCAAGAATCCGCAAATAATTGTCGAAGCGTGCGGGTTGTTGGCCCAGCGCCGGTTGCGTGCCCATCTAATCGTCGCTGGAGATGGCGAGATGCTGGCTGAGCTTAAACGACTTAGTGAACGACTTGGAATTGCGGATCGAGTTCATTGGCTGGGTTTGGTTCCGGACCCGTTGAGTTTGCTGCAAGCTTCGGATCTTTTTCTGCTGGCTACAATGGGCGAAGCATTTGGTCTCGCATTAGCTGAGGCGATGGCCTGTGGCGTTCCGGTTGTTGGTAGTCGCGCTGGAGCGATCCCCGAAGTCGTCAAGGATGGCGAGACAGGTTTACTGGTGAACCCGATGGATCCGGCCGCGCTTGCAGAGGGAATAGAGAAACTTGGTCGGGACCACGTCTTGCGAAAGCAAATGGCCCAACAAGCCGTAGAACGCGTGGCCGATCATTTCACTTTAGAAAAGGCCGTCGACAACACTCTTAAAATTTATGGCGGATTGTGATTGAGCGTTACCGTACCGCGTTTGGAATCACGCGCCCGCTGCACGCCGGGCCCTTTTTTTAGAAGTCTCAAGTCTTCCTCAAGATTTTCTCAAGCCGTTACTTCTACACTGTTGCCTTAGAATAACTAGTCGATCGTCATAAACAATGGATCTTTTGGCTTCGCGTTTTCTCGACTACAGCTTATAAATGAAAGGTCCTCGGAAACCCGACCACAATGAAGCTCAAGCGATTTATTATTACTCTCCCGCTTCTTCTTAGCATCAGCACGTACGCTGCTCCGGCAAAACCTTCACGCGAAGTGTTCGGCATACGTTTGGGAATGACTGAAGACGCAGTTCACAAGCGCCTGCGAAAGATTGCCACCCAACAAAAGGAAGAACGTGAAGAGGAAGAAGAAGGCGGCGAGCAGGAAGTTTGGATTCTAAAAAAGGACGCTCGCTACAACTATTTACTAACGAAATTCAGTCGCGAGCATCGGTTGATTCTTGTAACGGCGGTAGCTAATCCGAACCGCGTACGCTATTCCGATCTCGGTGAAGCTAAAGACGCCACAGTTGCGACTGATGGCATGAACTACTCTTATAAATGGAAGATTGCGGCGCAAGGGAAGGAACGCGCAGTGCTGCTAATAGCGCGAGGCAGTAACGCTGAATTTCTTACTTCATACTCGCTGTATTTCAGCCGCTAATTCTCGCTACCGGCGCTTCATTGCTCTCAAACCATGCCAGGCGGCGCCACCCATGGACAATAACAGAATCGTCAGCAATACCCCGACTGCATGATTTGTCTCCACGTCTTGGCCTAGCAGCAGCATCGCTAGTGAGCTCACGAAAATTACCGCACCGACAATACAAAAATCTTTGCCCGCAATGTGATTCACTTCGTACCAAATTGTTTGATTGGACAAGGCTTTGCGAGTGCGACAACCGTAAAAGGAATTTGGGGGGACCTTGCGCATTATCAACGGGACGCTAATACCTATTAGCACCAGTCCCACTACCGCAAAAAGAATGGAGTAGCCTGCAACTTCCGACACGAGCTTACGATGATCTTACCGCGCGGGAATCAACCGCCAGCGACCATACGCGACCAGAATTAAGAGTAACTCAACTATGATAGGCATTAGCGCCTGCCTTATACCCATCATCAACGAGAAGGCAATCGCGCCTAATATGATAATCGCTAAGCCAACGGCCGCGATTGGTGTCAGCCAGGGCTTAACGCGCAACAGCATGGGAAGAATCAAGCCCAGCCCGCCCAGAATCTCGCACAGACCAATAAAGTGTAGAAAGAGTCCGGAAACCGCCACCGGCATATGCTTGGTCATTTCTTCGACCGGAATAATGAATTTCATAGCTCCGGCAAATAAGAAGAGAAGCGCGAGCAACACCTGAATGATCCAAAGGACAATGTTCATGACTCATCTCCTTGCGATGTTCGCTCCTGCTCTTACATCCTTACCAACTGCCTGTCAAGAGCGCTTTTAGATTAGCTCCCATTGCGGGTGATAATAAGAAAACGCCGGAAATACCGCTGCGTTAACACTTTTACCAGATTGACGTCACCTCTCTTCGAGTGACCGCTGTACCAAGGTAGTTTTGCCGCAAGCTGACCGTTCAGTTTCCCAAGAAAAAGTTGCCCTTTTTCTAAAGGAAAGACCGCAAACGAACCATACCTAATGAGTGTCGCCTCAATAAGTCCTATTAAAAAAGTCTGGCGAGTTCTCGCCATTTCGTCGGCCATGGTACTGGCCTACGCCACCGTGCTGGGCAAACTTGGGCATGATTGGTGGACCGATGAAAACTATTCGCACGGTCTGCTCGTTCCGTTCGTAATCGGTTACATACTTTGGAGCCAACGACATCGGTTTGCGCGCGAAGCACTGCGTCCGGCGATGGTTGTTGGTCTCGCTGTTGTCACATTTGGTTTGCTTGCGCTTTGGGCTGGAACGGCCGGAGCCGAACTTTATTTGCAGCGCACCTCCCTATTGTTTCTAATCGCCGGGACTGTCATCTATTTCTGGGGTTTCAAGCTCTTGCGATTGATGGTGGTTCCGATGTTTCTCCTATGGTTGGCCATTCCCATCCCCGCAATCATCTTCAACAAGGTCGCGTTTCCTTTGCAGCTCTTTGCGTCCCGCTGTGCCGTTTCGGCAATGCAACTTTTTGACATTCCGGTGCTGCGTCAGGGCAACGTCATTGAGCTTATGCCGCTCGGTGCCCGCGAAACAAAGAAGCTCGAGGTTGTGGAAGCGTGCAGCGGGATCAGATCCCTCATGACGCTCGTGACGTTAGCAGTTGTTTATGCCTACTTCACTCATAGGCGCGATAAGGACCCCGGAAGTGGAAATAATTCTGGCGGGATGTTTTCAAGCCTAAGGACCTTTGGCTTCTGGCGGTCCGCGCTAATTCTCTTCTCAGCCGTGCCGATCGCGATTTTCACGAATGCACTGCGAGTAAGCGGTACTGGCATTTTAGCCCGCTATTACGGGACGAAAGTTGCGGACGGTTTCTTTCACACGTTCTCGGGATGGGTAATCTATGTAGTCGCTTTCCTGATGCTGTTTGGAGTTGGATGGGCGCTGGATCGAGTTCAGCCCAGCGGCGTCCAATACCGAGAGAATGACAAGGGGCGCGAAGCTAGCGGTCTGCAAAACGGCTTTGCAAATCTTCAAAGCGCGACGGGGGGCAGCGATTGATGAAAGGGTGGCGCTTTGCGATCTTCTTAGGATTACTTTTGGCCGGCGGCTTACTGGTAAACGCCTGGGCCTACCTGGGCGAAGCGCACGTGGATCGCAAGCAGTTGAACGCTTTTCCTAAGGACATCGAAGGTTGGAAACAATTAGGGGGCGATGAACGGCTTGACGAAAAAACTATGGCGGTATTGCGCGCCAGCGATTATCTGCTGCGGAACTATCGCAGCGGCGACGGTCGCGTGTTGAATTTCTACGTTGGCTATTACGCCAGCCAGCGCGAGGGTGCTACCTATCACAGCCCCTTAAATTGTTTGCCAGGTTCTGGCTGGGTAATGAGCGATCCTGACAGAATCATTATTGCGCCAACGGGCAGACCGGCATTCATTGCTAATAAGTACGTAATTCAAAACGGCGACCACAAGGAGGTGCTTGTTTATTGGTACCAGGGACGCGGTCGCGCGGTCGCCAGCGAGTACTGGGGGAAGATCTACACCGTGATCGACAGCGTGAAACGACGTCGTTCTGATGGGGCGATGGTGCGCATTACCACTCCCATCGAAAGTTCGGAAGCTGACGCACTAAAAGCGTCAGTGGATTTGGCTGCTGAGATATCGACCATCCTGCCTGAATTCATTCCAGATTGATGTCAATAGGAAATCAACTTGATGACGCTCAACATAAAGTCACCGAGCGCCACGAAACTCCGGCTGCAATTAAGTTCAATCTACCTGCGAAATTTCGTTTAGGAATCCGCCTTCCGCTCATGGTTCAGGAATTGCTCAGTTAAGCCTGTCTTGTAGTACTTTCAGTATCTGCCCGCAACCTTCAACTTGTAACTACTTCAGCAGTAATTTGCGGAACGACTAAAGAATTAGGCCTTTCGTATTAGTGTCGCGCTCTCGTACCAACGGTGGCATTGCCCGCCACCGGTTGGAAAAACGAAGCGAAGACAAAAAACGCGAACCCAGAAATCGGGTTCACGACAGGAGAACAAAAATGAATCTTGAGTGCCGAAGCAGCGTCTATTACGCCACGCTCTTATCAGTTCTTTTAGCAGCCATCTTCGCGATCAGCGGCTGCGCCAATCCCGAAAAAACAAAAGTCGCCCACGTCGAAAAAGGCGAAGTCTACCTGAAAGACGAGAAGTTTCAGGAAGCATCGCTGGAGTTTCGCAATGCGATCCAAATCGACGAACGCTACGCCGACGCGCATTGGGGCCTGGCACGCGCGTTCGAGGGATTGCAGCGCTTTCCTGAGGCGTTTGATGAGTTGCGCAAGACGACGGAACTGGACGCCGACAATTTCGACGCTCGAGTAAAGCTCGGCAACTACTACATCGCGGGTGCTAAAGGCCGTCCGGAGATGATTGCCGAGGCGGAACGACTGGCAAAAGAGATTTTGCAAAAGAACGCGAACCACGTCGAAGGCCACATCCTGATGGGCAGCATCTTCTTCGCGCAAAACGAACCGGGCAAAGCGTTCGCTGAAATGAACCACGCGATCGAGTTGGATCCCAAACGCGTTGAGTCCTACCTCAGTTTGGCGCGCTTCTACATTGTCACTAACGACAACGTCAAGGCAGAAGACACCTTCAAGCGCGCGATTGGCGTTAGCTACAACTCTGGCCTGGCCCACACCGAATATGGAAAGTTTCTGGTGCAACTAAACCGTGGGGCAGAGGCGGAAGCGGAGATGAGCAAGGCTGTCGAAGTTGAACCTAGCAACCGCTCGTCACGCTTTGTGCTCGCCAGTTTTTATCTCGTCAACAAACAACTTGATAAGGCGGAAGTTGCCTACAAAGCTCTCGCTGAGATGAACAAGGATAAGCCTGAGGGCCGCGCGGTGCTTGCAGACTTCTATTCATCTGTTAACCGTTTGGACGAAGCAATCAATATCTATAAAGACATCATTGCCCAGTCGCCTGACTTCACTCAGGGCCGTTATCGCTTGGGCGAAATCATGTTGATGCGCGGTGACACTGCCGGCGCAATTGCGCAAATTGATGAAATTCTCAAGAAGGACCAGCACGATCGGCAAGCTTTGTTGTTGCGCGCTCGCGTTCGCGCCCAAACCGGCGAGTCGAATGATTTGCTGGCAGCGGTTGAAGACTTAAAAGAAGTATTGATTCAGGAACCAAACTCGCGCGCCGGTCTCTACTTTATGGCGCAGGCGAATTTCAATTTGGGAAATGTTGATCAGGCACGCGCTTTTGCAGGCGACCTTGAGCGGAACTATCCCGACTATCTGCCGGCAAAATTAATGCAGGTGCAGATTAGCCTGGCCTCCGGCGACACAAAAGCGGCCGCTAGACTTTCGACTGAACTGATCGATCGCGTCAATCAAACTGCTCCTGACCGAAACAGCTCTCCCCAGATGCTGGCGGAGATAAAAACGAAGGCTTACATCTCGCGGGGCTCCGCGGCGCTGCAACAGGGCGACGCAGCCGGTGCTCGAAAAGACTTCCTCGCGGCTCGTGACGTTAGTTCCGGTGACACCTATCCGCTGATCAGTCTTGCTGCAGTCGCGCTGGCAGAAAACAAAACGGACGAAGCGGTTGGGTTTTACGAAAATGCGCTGGCGATCGATGGCACAAACTTTAACGCTCTGAGCGGACTGATTCGTTTATATGCCGGCAAGGGAGAATTGAGCAAAGCCCACGCGCGGCTTGATCAGGTCTTGAACTCCTATCCCAATAACGCTTCGCTTCATTATTTGAAGGCGCAGGCTTATGGTTTTGAACACAACTCGGGTCAGGCTGAAGTTGAACTGCGCAAGACCCTCGAAATCGATCCCAACTACATCGCCGCCTACTCGGCGCTGGGCGCGCTTTTCATCAACACGAATCAACAAGACCGCGCCATAGCCGAGTATCAGAAGATTCTTGAGCACCGTCCTGATAACGCGACGGCGTACACGCTCATTGGCATGCTCGACGATTCGCGTCAGAACTATGACGCCGCCGCCGAAAACTACCGGCAAGCCCTCGGCAAAGATCAGAACGCCGTCATTGCCGCAAACAACCTGGCTTGGCTTTATGCGGTGAACGGCAAGGGCAATCTCGACGAAGCCGTGCGCCTATCTCAGGGGGTCGTGCAGAAAAATCCGAACATTCCCGGTTTCGTGGATACGCTCGGTTGGGTCTACTACAAAAAAGGCTTGTATGGCGCGGCGGTCGAACAGTTGCAGAAAGCGGTTGCCTTGGATGAACGCGCCGCAAAAGGCGGCGCTGGCACTCCCGCCCCGAATTATCACTTCCACCTCGGAATGGCGTTAAAAGCCAAAGGCGACAAGGCAGCTGCGAAACGTGAACTAGAGCTAGCCATGCGTCTCGGGGAACGAGCGCCCTTTGCAGAAGCAGCCGAGGCGCGTAGCGCTTTAGCCGATCTCTAAACGAAAACTTTCCGAGGGAGAGAAGTCATGAGTGTTGAATTTCGGCAACGTACACCTGGCGAGTACGCCAAAATTGCCTGGAAGCGTAAGTGGTTGATCATTTTGCCTGCGATCGCTATCGCGATGTCAGTAGCGTGGGTCGTGTGGCAGCTTCCGGACCTTTACGAATCGTCCACGCTGATCGTCGTCAAGCCCTCGACGCTACCCAATTCAGTTGTGCCTACCATTACTGAAGACAGCCTGACGCGACAAATCAACAGCATCGCGCAGGTAGTTACCAGCCGCAGCTCGCTGGAGCCGTTAATCGAGAAATACGAACTCTATAAGGCGGAGAAACAACGCGGTGAGCCGATGGAAGTATTGGTGGACTACATGCGCGCCAATATCAAGGTCGAGGTCAACACCAGCCGAAATGACATCACCAACGGTTTCAATATTACCTATCGCGGCCGCAACGCTAAGACCACGCAGGCAGTGACCGCAGAGCTCGCCAGCAAGTACATCGACGAGCAAACCAAGAACACGATTAATTCGACGAGTTCGGCGAAGCAGTTCATTGACCAGCAGGTAAACCAAACCAAGGAAGAACTCGACGCTGTTGACAAACAACGACTCGACTTCATGCAGCAGAACGTCGGCAATTTGCCGTCAGAAGCTGCATCGCTCGTGGGCCAACTTACCGGTTTGCGTGATCAACAGAAAGCATACATTTCCGAAGTTGGACGATTACAGGATCGACGTTCAGCGCTAACCAGCCAGTTGGCGATTGTTAAGAAAACGTCGGATCAGATGAAGGATGATATTGCCGAAAACACCACCGATCCCAAGACCACCCTGGCCTGGTCGCAATTGGTTTCCCGCAAAGCGGACCTTGAGTCGCAGTTGACCCGCATGTTGACAGAGCTGCGTCCAAAACATCCCGACGTACTGGCCAAGCAAGCGGAAGTCGATTCCGTGAAGGAAGCGATGGACCAGATGATCACGGAATGGAAACAGCGCATTAAGGAGAAGCAAGACAAGCTACGTGACCGCCCCGACCTGACGGTGGCGAATCTGGAAGCTGAACTTGGCATGATCGAGGGTGAAGTCAAACGAGAGCAGAGCCTGCTCGGCGCCATTGATTCACAAATCAATCAGGTAATGGACCGGATAAATCAGGTTCCGGGCGCGGAGGTAACTCTGGGCGCACTCGATCGCGACTATCAAACCAAAAAAGCGCAATACGATGCCTTGTTGCTGCAACAGCAAAAGATCGGTTTAGGCGCAGATGCGGCGAGTCAGCAACAGGGTGAAGGCATTCAAGTAGTTGACCCGGCAAACTTGCCCGCCCGGCCGGTGGCACCAAAGCGCTTGATGTTGATGGGTGCTGGCGTAGGCGCTGGTCTAGCTTTCGGTCTGCTCCTGGCAGGTCTATTTGAAGTGCCTCGACTCTTGACCGTTCAAACGAGCGAAGACGCCGCGCATTATACAGGGCTTCCAGTACTTGTTGCTGTGCCCGAATTGTTGACAGCGCAGGAGGCCCAGGTCATTCCGCGTCGGCGCCGTTTAATTCTGGCGGCTGCAGTAGCGGCGATGGTTCTTGCTATTCCGGCGCTGGCGTTGATTTTGAAACTGACGCAAGTATTCGAACGGTTCGCCGTTTAAAGCTTCACTAACGATCCGGCTCAGGCCGGCCTGGAGGTTCAAAAGGTGTACGCAGAATTTTACGGACTAAAAGAATTGCCCTTTGCGTTGACTCCGGATCCACGCTTCATCTATTTCACGCCCTCGCATACGGAAGTCATGGCCAACTTGCATTACGGCATCGAGAGCGGAAAAGGCTTAATCGTGGTAACCGGCGAAGTGGGCACAGGCAAGACGACAATCCTGCGATGGATGATGCAGCGGCTTGATCGCACCGTGCTAGTGGCCTACATCTTCAACCCGCGTCTGTCGGTGACTGAGTTTTACCAACACCTGGCTAGCCTGCTCGACGTGCAGAAGTGGGAAACTAAACCGGAGCTGCTGGTGTCTTTGGGCCAGGCACTCGACTCGCGGCATTCGCGGGGCCTGCGCACCGTTTTGATCATCGACGAGGCACAAGGACTGTCGCCCGCGGTGCTCGAAGAGATTCGCTTACTTTCAAATTTTGAATCCGACACCGCAAAGCATCTTCAGATTGTTCTGACCGGACAACCGGAATTACGGAATGTTTTGAATTATCCGGATCTGCGGCAACTAAAACAGCGCGTAGCACTGCGTTGCGTGATCAAGGCACTGCCAAATGTCGAAGAAACTGATCGCTACATAACTTCGCGCCTGCTTGCCAGTGGCGCTGAACGCGCAGACATCTTCACCAGCGAGGCGGTTGATTACATCTATCGCTGCACAGAAGGGATTCCTCGGAACATCAACAACCTTTGCGACAACGCGTTGCTCGCTGGCTATGCCGCGGGTGAATTAAACGTGGGTCGCGCGATAGTGGAAGAGGTCGCGGAGACTTTCGATATGTTGCCGCGTCTGGATCGCGGACTGCAAACAGGCGAGGAAAATGAATTACCGGCGCGAATTTTTTCAGCAGCCGGGCGCGCGGAACTCTGGGCTGCGGGCGAAGGAAACGATCCGACCAATTAAAAGAAGTACAGACATTCTTGTCTGTAATCTTTATCAAGCTCTAGAGCCAGGCAGGCATGCCTGTCTTACTTAAGGAGAACCACATGGGCAGAGTCTACGACGCACTAAGACGCTCCGGCACAGATGGGTCAGCCGTCGTCTTTGAGCCACAGCCATCGAGTTCAGATTATCGCGGCGAAATCCGCACTCACCGCCTCGTCCCCACGGCGCAGCAGATTGAAGAAGAGCTGTTCAGCGTTTCTTCCATCCTGAACCGGACGGAAGACACGGTGACCAGTTCAGCGTTCACTGCGCACACTGCGTATGCAGCTAGCGGGACGGCACTCCCTGCTGGCGAGCCATCCGGTGCTGTTGGGGCAACTTTGAACGCTGCAAGGCCGGCGCGCGTGAGCAGCCTCGTCTCTTATGACGTGGACGCAACGCGCGTCGAGCCTCATCTCGTGGCCATCACGCAACCGCGCTCTGCCTATTGCGAACAGTTTCGTTCTTTACGCACGCGTGTGCTGCAGGCAAGCGAGCGCGAAAATATGCGCACCATTGTTGTCACCAGCGCGGGTATGGGCGAAGGCAAAACGTTGACTGCTTTAAATCTCGCCTGGCTGTTGGCCCAATCAGAAGGCGTGAAGGCACTGGTCATTGACAGCGATCTACGTCAACCCTGCGCCACAGACTATTTGGCGATAGACGCACCTCGCGGCCTTTCAGAAGTATTGGGCGGCGAGCTGGGTTTGCGTGACGCGATCGTGCGGCTCGATCCAGCGGGACTTTATCTGTTGCCGGGTGGTCAGGCGCGCGACGACGTAGCCGAGTTGTTGTCCGGGCCGACCTTTGCGGGCGTGATCGCCGAAGCGCGCCGGCTGTTTGACTTTATCATTATCGATGCGCCGCCGCTGGGCATCTTTACCGACGCGAATGTACTTATCAGCCGCGCAGATGGGGCGCTGTTAGTAGTACGTGCAGGCAAGACGCGTTACGCGATCGTCAACAAATTGTTGGAGCAATTGCCGCGCGAACGGATGCTCGGTGTTGTTTTGAATCGCGCTGACGAGGAACTCGAGTCGGGCGCCTATTACTACCAGCAACGACATTACCGTCAGCCAAGAGTCACCGGAGAAGAAAGATTACGTTTGGTTTCCGAGTTGGCTGAAGACGAAGAGGTGGCGATAGCAAGTTGAGACCTTCACGCGCAAATACTCGAACCATTCTGTTATTGCTTGCCGAGGCGGCGGTCGTCTTTGGCGGAATAATCAGCGCGGTCTATTTGCGTTTGGGAACTGAAGACTCTTACTACGAACTGATGCTGCGGCAGGGTTTTCTGAAAGCCGGACTGGCAACAGTGTTTTGCTTGACTGCGTTCTATCTCTTCGATCTTTACGATTTTGTAGTGATGCATGATCGCCGCGAGCTGGTGTTGCGACTGGTGCAGGCGCTGGGCCTTGCCTGGATCGCGCTGGCGCTCGCGTTCTATGCGTTTCCCCAGTTGATGCTCGGACGGGGCATTTCGGTTATTGCATTGCCGCTGGCGCTGGGACTAATGGTTAGCTGGCGCGTCTCAATTCATTGGCTGCTTGGCCATCCGGACTTTGGCGAAAAGATTCTGATTGTTGGTTCGGGGCAGTTGGCAGTAGAAGTCGCGCGCGAAATGCTTGAACGCCCGGACGCAGGCTATCGCATCGCTGGTTTTGTGGGCACTGATCCGGAGTTGCTTGGCAAGAGTCTCATCAACCCGCGCGTAATCGGTTTGACTTCAGATCTCGATGAAGTAGTTCGACGCGAAAATATCGACCGCATTGTGGTTGCGATGGGTGAACGGCGAGGGCAACTACCGACCTCTGAGTTGTTACAGCTAAGCCTGGCCGGCACTGTGAACATTGAAGAGGGCGCGTCCTTTTATGAGCGCGTCACTGGACGCGTTTCGCTAAGCATGATTCGCCCGTCATGGTTGATTTTTTCCAGCCGTGGTCGCCAAGCCCGCATCTCCGGCATCGCGCGCACGGTTGTTCATCGGTTAGTGGCGTTTTTTGGCGGCTTACTTTCACTGCCCATCGCATTGGTCACAGCCGTAGTTATCAAGCTGGAATCATCGGGCCCAATTTTCTACCGGCAGGAAAGGGTTGGGAAAAACGGCCGGCCTTTTAATGTAATGAAGTTTCGTTCCATGCGGGCTGATGCGGAAAAAGCCGGACCGGTATGGGCCAGCAAAGACGACGACCGCACGACGCGGGTTGGCAAAATCATTCGTAAGTTGCGTATCGATGAGATACCCCAGTTTTGGAACATCCTGCGCGGCGAAATGGATTTCGTTGGCCCACGTCCAGAGCGCCCGCATTTTGTTTCGCAACTAGCGGAAGAAATTCCTTATTACGAACAGCGGCACTTGATTGCGCCCGGTCTGACCGGTTGGGCACAGATCAAATATCCCTACGGCGCGTCAGTAGAAGATGCGCGCCAGAAGCTGCAATACGATCTTTACTACATCAAGAACCAGAGCCTAATGCTCGACGCAATAATTCTTTTCGAGACGATAAAGATAATCCTGTTCGGCAGGGGTAGATAGAGTCGACCGAACGATTTGAGTTTCCCTAAGGAGCTCAGGGTCACGGAGGTTGAGATGAAAAACATGAACAAAACTTTCGCATCGTTGATGGTAATCGCGCTGCTTCTTTCGGCAACGGTTTCGGGCTTTACGCAGACGCCAGCAGTAGCAAGCAACGCCCCAGACACGGCAACTACGAAGACACGGCAGCGGTTTGCCGCGAAACCTGCGGAAGATAAAACTGCGGAAGATAAAACTACGGAAGTGAAGACGTCTGACCCAGTAAAAAGCCAGGTAAAACGTGGTAGCAAGCCCGACGAAGTGAAACCGTCGACGGAGGTAGTGACCAAACCTGTCGAATCGCTCGACGATGTTCTAGTCGCTGATACACCACCGAGCACAGCAGACACAAACAAATCGTCACTCGACGACGTTCTCGTTTCCGACGCGCCAGACCCCAGCGCCAACAAGTCCGCGAATAAATCATCGGATATTCCTGCCGACACTCAAGCGAACCGCCACGAACAAGTTTCAGAAGAAGCAGCTGTGGTTCCTTACTACAACAATTTCTTCAACACCTATCGTCTTGGACCGGAAGACGTTGTTTCAGTGAATGTCTTTGGACAGGACCGCTATTCGCGGTCGGGGATTATCATTCCGCCAAGCGGACGTATCTCGCTGGCGCTCATTCCCGGCGGAATTTTCGTTAACGGCAAGACTGTTGACGAAGTGGCCGAAGCCATCAAGAAGAGTTACGACGAGTACATCATTGATCCGCAAGTGTCAGTTTCGCTCGATAAGGCGTCGTCGTATCGGTACAGCGTGATCGGCGACGTGGCCCAACCAGGCATTCGTTTGATGAGCCATCGCATGACCGTAACCGAAGCATTGGGCGAGGCAGGCGGCGTGCTGCAAACAGGCGACCGCAGCAGGGTTGTTGTGTTGCGCCGCCAGGCTGACGGCAACTTGAAACCAATAGCTGTAAACGTCAACGCTATCTATAAAGGCAAGGCGCCGGATGTGACCTATCTCGTTCCGGGGGATCAGGTAATCGTGCCCGGGAATAAGTTGAAGAGCTTCCAGAAAGTTATGAGCTTCTTCCCGATCCTCAGCTTTGCGCGAATCTTTACCGGCGGAATATTTCCGTAGGGAGTAATCAGCAAACAGTAAACATCCAGAGAAGATTATTCCGTTCATGAATCTGACAAGCCGGAAACGGCTATCCGCCTGATGTGCGGAAGGGCTTTGCCCTTCCGGAAGGCTTGAGAGATTCATTGGGGCTACGCCCCGGGTTGACCGAGATGAATTTAGGTAGCTTTAGGGGCATAGCCCCTGGAAAAATTGGCGCGGCTCGGAAGGGCAGAGGCCTTCCGCACATCAGACGGCACAGCCGCGTCAAAAGAAATACCTCTCCTCCATGGTTAGTTCTTATTTTCCTATTCCTGCTCACTGCTTACTGCTCACAGCTCACCGTCCCCGCCGCCGCATGGCAACGCCAGCGCACCAGCTCACTGGCCTGGCTACATTCAGTTTTCTTCCTGGACAAAAACCGTGGTTGGGCCGTTGGCAGTCGCGGCACATTATTGGCCACAACGGATGGGGGAAACCATTGGACCAGTCTGGTCCATCCTACAGAAGATGCAATTCGGGACATTTATTTCGCGGACGATCAAAACGGCATCATCGTTTGTGAACGAAACATCTACGACCTCAGATCAAATTCTGAGGCGCGCGCTTATTTGATGAAGACCGCCGACGGCGGCGAGCATTGGAAGCGCGCGAACATGCGCGGCGTCGACGCTGATGCGCGAATCATGCGAGCAATCTTTACGGGCGCAGGCCGCGGCTGGGCCTTCGGTGAAGCCGGCGCTGTCTTTACAACTCACGATATGGGTACGAGCTGGACCAGGTTGCAGGCACCCACACGCTACTTGCTGTTGGGCGGGGATTTCATTAACGAAAGCAACGGTTGGCTGGTTGGAGCCGGAGCGACGATTCTGCAAACGTCTGACGGCGGCGAGAGTTGGCAACATGCTCGCCTGACCACAACCAGCGTTCGTTTGAATTCGACCTCGTTTGTTGAGAAGCGCTTGGGGTGGGCCGTCGGCAGCGGCGGCGCGATCTATCGCACGCTCAATGGTGGCCGTTCCTGGCTGCCGCAAAACTCAGGCGTCCCAAATGATTTATTCGATGTTAAATTCCTGGATGCGGCCGAGGGCTGGGCCATCGGCGCTGAAGGCGTTGTGCTCCACACCATAGACGGCGGCACGCACTGGACAGTGGAACGTAGTGTCACCGAACACAATTTGGAGCGGATTTTCTTTGTCGACAGCACTCATGGTTGGGCTGTTGGTTTCGGCGGGACGATCATTGCGCTTACTTCCTCGAACATTCCGGCGAATGCACCCCGTTTAAAATAGAGTGGCATAGGCTTTAGTCTGTGCTGCTGAGTTTGCCTCAGGCTAACGTCTACGCCACTATCCTTCGATCGGTTCTTGCTCAGCAGTCTTTCGCTCTGGCCGTAAATGTGGAAACAAGATCACGTCGCGGATTGATTGGCGGTTGGTAACCAGCATTACAAAGCGATCGATACCAATACCAATACCAGCGGCGGGTGGCATGCCGTAAGAGAGCGCGCGGATGTAATCTTCATCCATTACCATCGCTTCTTCATCACCCCGCTCTCGCTGCCCCATTTGGTCCTTGAATCTCTCGTACTGCTCAACTGGATCGTTCAATTCGGAAAAGCCGTTGGCGGCTTCCATCCCGGCAATATATAACTCGAAGCGTTCAGCAACGGTCGGATCAGCAGGCGATCCTTTCGACAGAGGAGAAATCTGCTTCGGGAAGTCAGAAATGAACGTGGGCTGAACCAGAGTTGGCTCGACATGCTGCTCAAACAACTCCAAAAGATTTTCCGCTGTCACATTTGCGTCGCCAACAACCTTGGCAACACTCTCCCTCATTGAGATGCGTGCGAACGGCTGTGCAAAGTCGAGAACTTGCTCGCCAAATTTCACATGTGTATGGCCCAGCGCTTTAAACACCACCGCGCGCAACATGCTTTCGCAGAAATCCATCATCTGGTTCACATCTGCGTAGGCCCAATAGAATTCGAGCATCGTAAATTCAGGATTGTGCCGCGTTGAAACACCCTCGTTGCGGAAATTGCGATTGAGTTCGAAAACCTTTTCGAAACCACCCACGAGCAATCTCTTTAGATAAAGTTCCGGCGCAATGCGCGCGTAAAGATCAATATCCAGTGCGTTGTGATGCGTCTTGAACGGCCTTGCGGCTGCGCCAGTGGCGAGCGGCGTCAGCATCGGCGTCTCCACTTCAATGTAGCCGTGGTCTTCGAGGATGCGGCGCATTTCGGCGACGATTTTTGCGCGGCGTTCGAAAACTTCGCGCGTCGTCAGTTCGTCTTCCTCGCGTTCCAGTTTCAAACTTCCGGCAATCAAGTCCGCGTAACGCTGTCGTTGTCTGATTTCCGGATCACTGAGGCCGTGCATCTTGTCAGGCAGCGGCAACAGGGCCTTGGCAAGGAACTGCAATTTCTGCACGTGCACGGACAGTTCGCCGGTCTTGGTGATGAACAAATAACCTTCGACGCCAATGAAGTCCCCGTGATCAAGTAGACTGAAAAGTTCCCAGCCATCGACTTCGCCCCCGCTGGCGTCGTTGCGTAAGCCGGCAAAATCCGCGCGCTTCGCATAAATTTGCAGGCGGCTTACACCGTCAGACAAATGTACAAAGGCGGCCTTACCCATCACGCGGGGTGGCGACGCGATGCGACCAGCCAGGCGCACTGTGACGGTGTTTAGTTGTTGATTGGCAAGCTCGATTGCTTCAGCGGCTGGGCGTGCACCGTGCGCTGCCT
>DATAOU010000020.1:0-7459 GCA_036265575.1 Pyrinomonadaceae bacterium | reverse complement strand
TTGTAGATGGCTGCTTTCATAATTGTCGGTTGGTGGACTGTTGTCCGTTGTCCGTTGTCAGTTGTCAGTTGTCAGTTGTAAGTTGTAAGTTGTTCTCAGCACTCAGCACTCAGCACTCGGTACTCTCTTCTATAGACGAATCTCATAGCGAAATATTGTAACGAGGCCGAACAAAGCTGAAACTCAACTGAACCATAAACGGTAAATTTAAACCTAGCGTGTTTATGTTCGTCGGTGTTTGAATAGTTGAGTGCGGCACGCGCGGCTTTGCCGCTTTCTATGCGGAAAGGCTTCGCCTTTCCGGCAAGCCCTTATTTCGGATTTGAGGCTTGGTTTCGGCACGGCGGCGGAGGCGCACCCTCAGGAAATTATTACGCGGAACGGAAAGGCAGAGCCTTTCCGCACGGAGGGCGGCGCAGCCGCGGGAAGGAAGGCGTTCAGCGCAACGCACAAAAAGTGCCGATGGAGACTCGGTCTAGAAGTCTCCAGCGGCACCATATAGTGATGCTCCGGCGCTCACGAACGGGAAAGGAGTCCAAGCCACCCGCAAGTGAACAGGCATCACTATAATTTCGGGCAAACAGCAAACAGCAAACAGCAAAGCGCGAAGGGCGAAGGACAAAGAGCGAAGGGCAATGGGCTAAGAGCACAGGGCAAAGCGCCATGCAGTTAGCCCAGCCCGCCTTTCACTACTTCGTGCGCGCCGCTCCGGTATTGGAATAACCGGATTTGGTCGTTCCTCTGATTGCGCGAACGCGATAGTAGTAAGTCGTCTTCCTAGCCACCGTACGGTCCGTAAAGAGCGGCGTGTTTGGTCCAACCGTCGCTATCTCCGCAAAGCCCGAGTCGATGGTTGTCGAACGCTCGATCGAGAAACTTGTTTCGTCGTTCGAGTTATCGGCCCAGGTCAGATTGATAACGCCTTTGCTCGGACTGCTCGCAGTCAGATTGGTTGGCGCTGCCGGCGGCAGATTGCAAGCATCGTTCCCGGCAATCACATAGAGACCATCTGCCGTGTAGTCAGAAGTACTGTTCTGATTGATCGGCAAACTGTCGTTACGACCGAGGAAGCTCCTGCCTTCTACCGTTGTCAGTGTCTTGCCAATGCCTATGTTGTTGGCATCGTCGAGCAGACTGCGCGTAACCGTGATCCTAATCGTGCCGGTTGCGGCGTCGTAGCTTCCTGAATCCGCGCTGCCTAATTTCGTCGGTAGATTTCCCTGGTTAGGCTGCGGCGACGTGTAAGCAAGCGGCAAGTTAATACGCCCGTACTCGAAGGTCGGCGCGCCCGTCAGCGGCGTCTTCATCGCCACATAGTCACGGTCGTAGTTCGCATCCGCCACCGGCCGGTTCCAAATCACGTACCACTGGCTATTCGGTGGCAGTGCGCCGCCGCTAGCAAGCTTAATCGTGAAGATCAGTTTCTGTGCGCCGTTCAGATAAGGCTCGGCGATCGAAACGGATTTCAGATCAACTTGAGGAACGGCCGGCGAGTTCGGCGCCGCATCACCTGCGTCGATCGCAACCGTAATTCCGGGTAACGCGCACGCAGTTTCCACTGGTGACGGTTGTACGCGAGGCGATGTGGTTCCTGCGCCGTTCGCATTCAGTGCCTGAATAGCATAGTAGTAGCTGGCGCTGCCGGTGTTATCGGTGTAGGAGTTTGTGTCCGGGCCGACACTCGCGAGCAGCGTCATGGTTCCCGTAGCCATTCCGCGATAAACCTTATAACCAGTTAAGGGCGAGCCACCATCATCAGGAGTGGACCATGCCAGGTTGGCCGACGTTGTGCCGGCATTCGCGATCAATTGCGGCGCTGCTGGTGTAATGCGTCCCAGTTCCGCGTCGTATTGACTAAACAGACCTTTGCCACCAGCCTGGCGCGCGATGGTTGCCAGCGCTTTACGATCGTTGTCGTAACTGTTGACGATCCCATCGGGCTGACCGCTTGGACCACTCACATCCAACCCCTGAGTGCACGCAGCAGTTATACAGCCGTCCGCGTAGCCGACAAGGATGCGACCCTTGGCGTCGATCTGCAGGTCCATAAAGTCGAGCAGGTTGCGTGTGTTGGGTGCGGGATCGGATGGGCAGCCCGAGCCACCATCACAGATGTTGCCGCGTTGGACCGGATCGTTTGGCGTGGCGTCAGTAAAAGTGTAGGTGGCGCCACGATCGTAGGTGACCGCGACGTACAAATGCCAGGTACCGGTAAAGCCCGTGCCGGAACCAAACGGAACGCCCGGTGTGGTCGTGGCGAGAAAAGCAAAAGCGGCGCGATCGGAATCACCAGCCGCGACTTCCGAGAAAGCGACGCCGGTAAAGGCAGTGGCACCACCAACCTTTTGGTCGCTTAACCACTGGTCAGTCTTCGGATCATAAACGGCCATGCGCGGCGTAGTGCCTGCGTCGTCATAACCAAAGTAGACAGTGCCGTCGGCGCCAATACCAACGGATGGATCCCAGCTACCTGAGTGACTGGCCGGTGCTTTCTTCAACTCCCAACTAATGCCGTTATCTTTAGAGACTGCCATCGCAGTCTGGCCACTGCAGTTCCGGTTCGGCACGTAGACCGTTCCGTCCGGCGCGACCTTGACGTGTCCGTGCAGACCGCCGCAGTCGAGCAGTGTGTAGATAGGAACGCCGGGTCCGAAAGTTATTCCGCCATCGTCTGAGCGCGCGCAGAACGCGCCGGCCTGTCCCTGGGAACAGTAATAGACGGCATCGGAAGAGACTGGTGTGCCGCCGTTCAATGGCGCTGCGAATGGACCACCACCTAGCGATTGGTGATCAGCACCGGAAGTTGGCAACCCGCAACCTTCGCTCTGTAGCCACGATTCACCGTCATCGTCTGAGAAGGCAGTTGAACTGCATCCCAATCCGTAACCGAGACCCGACAGTAGCTGCGACACATAGGTGCGACCTGATCGGCTGTTGGTGTAAAGAATCGGATCGAGGCTGATTGTCGATGTGCTTAAGAAACTCTTATCGGCCCAGCTCGAGCGAGCTGGCGAGGTCGTGTCGTCAAAGCCGATGCGCAACGTGGCGAGCGAAGAAATATACATCGCGTTGCCGCTCTTCCAGTTGATACCAATGCTCGGCTCGCCGCCTTCGTCATTGTATGGATCCGGGAAGTTCGAGAACCTCGGCGCGATCTCGGTTGAAGCTGGTGGCGGAGTGGCGCCCGGCGATGGTGTCGGCGTTGGCGTCGGCACAGGCGCGTTAACGACACTCGCGGTGGCTTTATATTGATCGGCAGCGTTTGCATTCCAGTAAACGACGCGAACTGCAAAGACGCCGGTGCCGATGCCGGGATTGCTGGGGTCGAGATCAGCATCTTCGCCGATCAGAATGTTGTTTGTTGCTCCGTTGCCGGAACTCGCGACCACGTCGCCGCTCAAACTTCCTTTATGAATGTACAAGTCATAGTCATAGGCCGGCAGGGTCCAGGTAAGGTTTACGTGGACCAGCTTCTTAGCATTGGCCCAATCGGCGGACGTGCCATTGATGGTTAGGGTAAACGTTTCGCAGTTCACACCTTCCTGGCACAAGTCTTCACTCTTAAAAACGATACCATCATTGGGAGTGGCGCCACCCGGCGACGTGCCTTGCCAGGTTAGTTGAGTGGAGCTTGTGCTGAGAGAACCAGAGGTCGGATTGGCCGCCTGGACAGCGGGTCCCGCCGTTAGAGCAGCGGCAAGCAATGCCACTGCGAAAATTGCGATGCTCAATGCAGTTGCTTTTGGGTGAGCAGAGAATATGTTTTTTGATTTATTTGATTTGGCTTGACGATACGATTTCATGATCTGGACTCCTTTTTGCGCTTCGATGTTTAGGCGGTGTCTTTGCCGGTTGCTGACGCTGCCCGTTCCCGACTGCTGGTCGGCTTATTTCAACGATTGCATGGTAAAGAGGAGGGGTTGAGGAATCCTTGAGCAATTCTTGAGGCGCTTAAGAAGAGTTTTTAAACGGGTTTAATGAGTGAGGAAAAAAGGGTTTATGAGCTGTATTGGTTGGTCATGGCCGACTTAAGGGGAAATGTCCAGAGGTTGTGAAGGTGGCTTACCCCGCACTTCCTGGTGCCAAATCCGGGGATTGGCTTTTCGCCCGCGGAGCGGCCGCAACCGTGCGCTCGCCGGACTCATAGCAAATCGGTTTGTTATTTGCGCTTGAGAAAGGCTGGCCGGCGCACAAAGACAATGACAAGCGAGAGCGTGAAAAGAAGCAGGTTAAAGGGCAAGCGGCTGGTCTCGTGATGGGTGAAATGAGTGTATATCGCTCCGAGCATTACCGTTGCAAACAAGCTCGCGCCATAACTTGCGACCCGAGGTACAACCAGCAGCGCCAGCGAAGTAAGTTCGATAATCCCGACCAGCAAACGAAACCAGTCGGGATAGCCCCAGCGATGGAAATCCCGCACCCAAAAGATATTGCCCGTCACCTTTAACCAACCTGAGCGCAGACACACGAGTGCCAGAAATATCGTGATTATCCAAACCACTACCTCTTTAACAATCCGTGCCTTCGTCACGGTGTTCCTTTCAATTCTTATAGGACTATCAACAAATCTTTTTTGCGATGCCCAATTCATTTCCGAATTCATGGTAGATGAAGTGAGAAATATGCCCTTGTTTGTTTCTTACAAACTCGCCCCGGCCGTCGAATTCTTTCGTAAGCAATTGCTCTTCAGCCGCGTCACGCGCAAACAAATCATTTCTTTGGCCGCCTGCTTCACCAATCAGCCGATCACCGTCTCGAATGATAGTGACAACCAACTCGGGACGAAGCTCGAATCTGTATTGCCCGACATATTCGTCGTAGATGCCGGCTTTAACTTTCTCTGCGAAGCTTCGGTTACGTGAAGGACGATGCACACTGAGATCTTTTTTGAACGCTTCAGTCATCATGAGCCTTAGCCGTGCTCTTGCTGAATAGAGCCGCTTGGCAATCGTCGTCTGCGGCACGTTTAAGAAGGCGCTAATGTCGCTTTGAGAATGCTCATTGACATAGAAGAGCAGGACCACCATTCGCTCGTTCAATGACAGCTTTTTGATTGCCGCAAACGTCGCTCTCGTCACCTCGTCTTTTTCGATTGCCGACTGCGGATCAAGCTGGGGAGCGCGAAGGTCTAACTCCGCATCAAGTGCTACAGTTCGTAGCCGTTGTCCGCGCGTCAGGCGATTACACTCGGTCAGTACTATGCGTCTAAACCAACCTGGAAAAGCTTCGGGCTGGCGAAGCTGGCTAAGCTTTTGCCATGCTGAAATGAAAGCCTCCTGGGCCGCGTCTTCGGCCAGGTACGAATCGCCCAGCACGGCGTACCCGCAGGCGTAAGCCATGTCCTGGAACATACTGACAAGTTCGCAGAAAGCTTCACGCTTTGCTTCGAGCGTGGCGTTAGAATCTCTGGCTTTAATGACTAAAGCATGCGCTTTATTCACAGCATTACCCTACCTGTTGGCTCTCTCTCCATTTATAAGAGCCAGATTTTAGTGGCGACTATACCGCTCGATTTCGGGTTGCGAATTATATTTTGTACCCTAGTCAAATCAGAAAGGAATCTTATGTCCAAACTTCTCGTGCACAGTTTCGCGATCTCAATCGATGGCTTCGGGGCGGGCCCGAATCAGGATCTTGAAAATCCGCTCGGCGTTGGTGGACCCAAAATCTTTGACTGGTTCTTTCCCACGCGTACGTTTCAGCGGATGCACGGGACGGGAGACGGTGAGACTGGCGTCGACGACGATATTGCAGCGCGCGGTTTTGAAAATATCGGCGCGTACATTCTCGGAAGGAATATGTTTGGCCCGGTGCGTGGCGAATGGAGTAGTTGGCCAGGTGAAAGTTGGAAAGGCTGGTGGGGAGACGAGCCGCCATATCACACACCTGTCTTTGTGCTCACGCATCACGCGCGCGATCCACTCGAGATGAAAGGTGGCACGACTTTTCATTTCGTTACCGAGGGAATTCAGTCCGCACTGCGACAGGCAAGGGAAGCGGCGGGTGATAAGGACGTGCGTATCGGCGGTGGCGTGTCTACGATTCGGCAGTATTTGAGTGCCGGCTTAATCGATGAGGTTCATCTGGCAGTTATGCCGGTGTTGCTCGGTGAGGGAGAGAACTTGCTTGCTGATTTGAATCTGCCCCAGCGCGGATACGAATGTGCCGAGCGAGTGGAAGGCGAGCGGGCGATGCATGTGGTTTTGAAAAAGCAAAGAGCGGACGGTAAATAGCAAATAGGCAGATAAGTGACGCATCATTACAGCCGCGAAGCGTCGAAGGCGACAAAGCCGCGAATCTGAGTGGCATAGACTTTAGTCTGTGCTGGAGGAACGGGTCCTGCTGTGCGCTGCGAACATCTGCACGATCGGTGTCGTATAATCCGGCGCGATGAACTTCATTTCCACGCTCGCCGTCAGCATGGGTGCCTCATGGGTGGCCGGCATCAATCTTTACGCCGCGGTCGCGACGCTTGGGTTGCTGGGCCGCTTTGCCCACTTGAAGTTGCCGGGTGAACTGGATGTACTGACGAGTTGGCCGGTGATCGGTGTGGCGCTCTTTCTGTTTGTGATCGAGTTCATAGCCGACAAGATTCAGGTCGTTGATAGTGTTTGGGACGTGATACACACGTTCATACGCATTCCAGCAGGAGCTGTTCTGGCAGCGACAGCTTTTGGTGATTTCGACAAGAGTGTACAGGTGATTGCATTCCTGCTGGGCGGTGGGCTGGCGCTGAGTTCGCATGGAACCAAAGCCGCGGCGAGGGCGGTAATCAATGCCAGCCCTGAGCCGGTTTCAAATATTGTTGTCAGTTTGAGTGAAGATATTCTGGCAGTGGGTACCATAGTCGCAGCAGTCTTTTTGCCGCTGGTGGTTTTCTTAATAATTGCGGCCGGCCTGATCTTTTCGTTTTGGCTGCTGCCTCGAATAGTGCGGTTCTTCCGCAAGGTTGTTCAGCGCGTTCGCGCGTTGTTCAGTCCGGCGAGTACATAGGAAAACTTAACAGGAAACAGCAAGCCCCAGAGGAAACGGTCAACTCCTGTTGAAATTCTCTGGGCGTCCTTTGTGGTCTTTGTGTCTCCGTGGTGAGTTGATTGAATTTATTCACCGCGGAGACACAGAGGGCACAGAGGTTTCACAGAGAAACTTGAATCAAGACACTTCTGTTTTACGCTTACCGTTTCCTCTTCGTGCATTCCATTTCGCAAGGTCAACGCCTTTTACCAGTAGCCATATCGTCATCACCAGCCCACCAGGAATCATCAACATCAGGAACAGATCCGATGCGTAGGCAGGCGCGAGGATCAGGAGGAAGTTTCGCACAACAAAGCCCAACCCACCGATTCCCATGAGCACGCCGAGAAACTTTGGCAGATAACCGGAATTCCACATCAGATAGGCCCGGACCAGCCAACTCATGCCGTAATAGGCGGTGAAGATCATACCGGCGAAACCATAG
>DATAOU010000019.1:0-6001 GCA_036265575.1 Pyrinomonadaceae bacterium | reverse complement strand
AGCCATCACTCAGAACGTTTACGTCCAATGAACCGTATGACTGGGTCAAGATCGAGCCCAAGGAGTGCCGAAGAAATCGCGCATACGGCGCATGCGCAAAGAGAATAATGGAAACTACGGCGCTAGACATCTTGTTGCGGGCTACCTTCCGCGAAAGTGATGCGCGGCGTTGAAACTGCTGGATTGGCTTGTCGATGGCGAACGATGTCGGTACGTAAAAACAGATAACTCAGTGCGAGCAGGGTAAAAAAAAATATCCGGGTCTCATGATTATAGAACGGCACATCGCCCAATCCGCCGATGAGAAAAGCAATGAGCGAGGTGGCGAGACAAAGGTAGGCGATTCGCTCCTGTGCGGCTAAACCGCTCTGGGCTCTTCGGATTAACCGCGTGACATTCGAGACAACCAGCCACAGGAAGGCGCCGAGCCCGACAACACCGGTTTCTGCAAGCAACTCCGTATAGATATTGTGACTGTGAGGTATGAAGCCGAATTGTTCGGCACTGGGGACATCTCTCCTGACGCCTTCGCGAAGTCTGTCTCTTCCGTATCCAACACCCAAAACTGGTTTTTCAAGCCCCACCGTGAGCGCATCCGTCATAAACCGAAGTCGTCCTTCGATGGCCACATCATGGCTAGGCGTCAGAAGCGTCAGCAGACGATTGCGCAATGGCGCGATCGTGACGAACGCAATCAATGCCGTCGACGCGAGTGCAAAAACAGCTTTTCTTAAGCTGTGTTCCATTAAACTCAGCCCGAACAAAGATGCCATTGCAGCGAACCAAGCCGCTCTCGAGTAGGTAAGAACCAGACCTCCGAATTGTGCCGCCAGGGAGCCGAAGGTTGCACCGCGAATCAGGCCCTTTTCAGTGAGGAGAATGGCTAGCGCCAGCGGGATGCTCATGGAAAAAAGCAAGCCGGCAGGATTTGGGTGCGCCAGCGGATACGCGAGCCGGTTCATCTGGTCGAAACTCAAAACTGCTGGATCGTGAAGGATACCCCGGATGACGAGAAGGGCCGGCGATAATCCGAGGAGAACCAGAAGATACTTCGGTCGCTCGCCGCTGCCGAAAGTATCGATGACCATAATACAGTGCATCACAGCGAAAAAAAAATAGCGGTAATCTGCCGCTTCATGAAAATCAGGCAATAGAGAGAGGGTGACTGCGGAAAAGAAGATTAGCAGCGACAGTGGAAACCAGCCTTTCTTGAAGACAATATCGCCTCGTCCAGATTGCAACCAGATGAGAATTTTCCAAATAAGCCAGAAAAAAAATGTTGTGCGGGAAATACTCCACGCGCTAAACCCTGTGCGGATCAGTGGCAATTCAAGGCGGCCAATGCCGAGAAGCAGAATCGAACCGACGAGAAAAAAGAAAACTCCCTTGCCCCACCAATGCACAACAGCAGTGATTGGCTGTACTGCTTCCCCGTGTTGGTGGGTCATTCTAACCAGCGTTTCGATGAACGAAGCCGCGAAAGATCGTCAGAGCCAGGATCTTCAAATCGCGCCCAAGCGACCAGCTTTCAATGTATTCGAGATCGTGTTCGATGCGCTTTTCCAACGAAGTGTCGCCGCGCCAGCCGTTGATTTGCGCCCAGCCTGTCATTCCTGCCTTGACTTTGTGTCTAAGCATGTATTTCGGAATCGATTTTCGGAATTGCTCGATCAGCAGAGGTCTCTCGGGTCGGGGACCGACGAGGCTCATCTCGCCACGTAGGACGTTCATCAGCTGCGGCAATTCATCCAGGCTCGTACACCGAAGCCAATAGCCCAACCAGGTGACCCGCGGATCATTCCGGGTCGCCCACACTGGACCGGTGGATTTCTCGGCTTCGTGAACCATAGTTCGAAACTTAAGCATCTGGAATTGATTGCCATCGAGTCCCATGCGCTCCTGTCTGTAAAGTATCGGTCCCGGCGAGGTCAACCGAATTCCAACGGAAATCAAAGCCATTAAGGGAGAAAAGCACATCAGCGCCAATGACCCAAAAACCAGGTCCACGGATCGCTTCAGAATCGCGTTCCAACCCTCGAAGGGCGACGCTTGCAAGGTCACAATTTGCAGATCTTCGAATTCCTCGACCCTGCCGCGCAGCTTGGCGAATTCGGCGAGGTCAGGGACATAGGAGACCGTTACCGGCTCATCCCCGAGCCAGCCTTGAACCTCTGCCAATCGTGCCGCCTCTTGAAGTGGAAAGGTCACAAACACCTGGTCAACCTGCCCGGAGCGAACCATGGAAACGAGTTCATCTCGACTCTCAATCAGCGGCACTCCCTTGGATTTCTTGTCAGACTCTCCGTGCCCCATGAGGTGCGCCCCGACCACCGCAAGACCGAGGTGACGATACCATTGCAGTTTATGCACTAGCCAGGTGGTCTCAGCCGGGCTGCCGACTACGACCACATGACGGAGATTTTTGCCTCGCCGGCGCAGAAAACGCAGTGCCTCTCGCACCAACAGATGGCTCAGATTGAAAAGTGCGACGCTCAAGAGCCAGAAAAAAACCACCACAAATCGAGAAAGAACGATCTCACGGACAAGAAAGATCAGGCCGAGAAATATCAGCATCGCTAGGCTGGCACCCCTGAACAGATCGGCGGCCTCGCGCCAGTGCGTCGAAATCCGGCGCGGCCGATACAGATCCAAAGCCAAAAAAACTCCAGCATAGACCACCAGCAGCAACAGCCAGGCAATGATGTAGTGGCGGAAAGTATAGGGTTCCGGTAAAAAAGGCAGATTTGAATGAAACCGCACCAGATAAGCCAGCCACCATGCAAGAGTGAGAAACATGAGGTCGTTGACCAACATGAGACTCTTAAAAAGTTCGCTATAGCGCTTCAGCATGGCTGCGCTTCGATTTTGTGCTCATGTACGCGGGTCGCGATATAATCACTCATTTGTGCTTTAAACCGTTCACGGGAAAATTTGCAAGCATGACGGCGAATCGTTGCGGGTTCGAATCGTTCCCGGTTTCCTTGAAATAACTCAACTGCCGCTATCAAGCTCTCCGCGCTAGGCTCGGAAAAAAAAATTCCCGTTGCCGGACTGGCGTCGCCATCTTCGAGCGGCAGCACCGTCTCGAGTGCGCCACCCCGGCCGTATGCGATGACGGGTCGACCGCTTGCCTGTGCTTCCAGAGGCGCAATACCAAAGTCCTCTTCGCCCGGAAAGATCAACGCCTGGCAATGACCGTATAACGTAGCCAATTCCTGGTCGTTTACCCAGCCCAGGAAGTCGATGTTCGGCTGGGCCAGATTTCGCAATCTCGTTCGCAGAGGACCTTCTCCTACGATTTTCAGTGGCAGTCTCAATCGATTAAAAGCCTCGATGGCGATGTCTATTCTTTTGTATGGAACCAGAGCCGACACAATTAAATAATACGGCTGAAGATCGGGAAGCAAATTGAATTTTTCCACCTCGACCGGCGGATAGATAACGGCCGCGTCGCGCCCGTACAGGTTCTTGATCTTAGCGGCAACGTTCTTTGAGTTGGCAATAAAATAGTCGACGCGACTGGCCGAACGGACATCCCACTGCTGAAGATAGCTCCGGCACAGAGCCATACCCGTCCGCGACATCCAACCCGAGTCAGTGCCAAAATAATGGTCGTGCTGATCCCAGACATAACGCATGGGCGCATGCACATAGGCAATGTGCAAGGCGCGATGGGGGAATATTCCCTTTGCAACGCAATGACTACTGGAAAGAACGAGATCGTAGCGACCCAGCTCAAACCGCTCGATGGCAGTCGGAAATAGCGGCAGGTAATAGCGATAAGCTCGTTTCGCCCACGGCAATCGATCAATAAAAGAGGTTTTTACGCCCATGCGTCTCACGGTTGACGAAACTTTTTCGGGTGCGTACACCAGTGTGTAGAGATCGGCCGAAGAAAAAAGCTGGCAGAAAACTTCGAGGCATTTTTCACCGCCCCTCATCCCGGTTAGCCAATCATGCACCAGGGCCACTCGCATGAAAAATCTCTATCGCAAATACTCCGGAAGATGAATCGCGCGCCATGCACGCCGGCTGTTTTCTATGTTTTCGCATCAGCCCTGCAGGAGCTGCGAAATCTTTCGTTGGAGCCAGGCTTTGTTAAAAACTGAGGTCAGCATCGATTGGAGGTAATCGTTTGAAACACGGCGCCGCCCTTGTATCTGTCGTCGCTTTCGTATCGCCAACGGCAGCATTTTCAGAGCGTCTCTCTTGGCGCGGAAAAATGGCTTCCACTTGCCGTGCCGCAGGCACAAATAGAAAAATGCGCCGAGCTCCTGGAGAATCTTGTGGTGCACATAGCGGATCATTAGCTTTGTCGGCATATTCTTGACCCAAACAAATTCGAGATTGCGCGTATGATAATAGACATGAACATCGCTTAGTTTCCGCGCGGTCGCATTGAGTTTGTGATAAACGATTGCGGTAGGAACGTAGACGCATTTCCAGCCGGCGATTTGCGCGCGAAAGCTAAGATCAACGTCTTCGCCGTAGAGAAAAAAATCGTTATCCAAAAACCCGATCTCCTCGAGCATTGAGCGACGGTACAGCACGGCGGCAGCGCACGCTCCGAATACGTGCTCCGGAACGTCGTAAAGACAACAATCTTCACCATAGCCCCGGTCAAACCCTACCGCCGCTGTGGTCAGAGCGACGCCGGCACTGTTGATCATCTCGGTTCGATCGAGCAAAAGCTTAGCGGCGCTAATGCCAACTTGTGAGTCACGAATCATCGGTAGAAGCAATTCGCTCAGGCATCGCTCATCCGCACGCGTATCATTGTTTACAAGGGCTATAAACTCGCCGTGCGCAGCGTCCAGACCTGCCAAATTGCCGCCGGTAAAACCTTGATTGCTTGAAAGCTGAACCAGTTTAATCTGGGGAAATTTCGTCCGCACCCAATCCACCGAACCATCGCTGGAGCCGTTATCTACGAGAATGAGTTCACATGCGACATCCCTCTGCCGCAACAAAGGACCCAAACATTCCTGGAGCAAAGCCTTGCCGTTCCAGTTTACGACAATGACGCTTACCTGGGGGATCACCTGGTTCTTCGAAATTAATGGCACTGAGCTGGGCGCGGAACCAGCAAACAACAAAAAGCACCGTACCTCAAGGGAGAGGTGGTCTCAGTGAGTCGGGTCGGGTTCGCTTAACCTATGAATAACTGACCGGGAGCAGGGGGAAATTAATTTACTTCGAAAAGCTCAAGAAGAGCAACACCGGCTGACCCTCCTGAGCCGCTGACAATCATGGTGTAGGGGCCGGGATTCAATGTGACCAGCATCGCTGATTCACGACCGCAGCCCGTCGGAGCGGTCCCACCTGATTGATAAGACTGGCACGGATCCAATCCGATACTCTGGATTTGATTCATCGGGCCGCAAGGCGAACCACCAACGCTGCACAGCGGATCGACAGTTTGCCAATCGTCGTTTCGCGCAATGGCACTTTGCCCTGAGTAGAGTTGCAATATTGGATCCGGCAGCACTCCGGCGACCCCAAAATCAGCCAGTGAAGGCCCTCGCGCGCGTAGTAATAAAGTCTTGCTGTCGGTTCCCTCAATAATAAACCCGCCGATCATCACGTCATCCTGCGTCCCCACGCGGACCCGCGTGGACATGTTAACTAGTCTGGATGACGTGTTGCCAACTTCATAAACTTCGACCAGACCGACGCCAGTCTCGCCCGCGACTCCGCTAACAATGGCCGTGTAAGCTCCCGGATTGAGCGTAGCTAAAATGGCCGACTCTCGGCTGCAGTCTGTCGGCATCGTGCCGCCGACTTGAAATGGTTGGCATGGATCTAGTCCGGTCGCTAAGATCACCTGCTCTTGAGTCTCGCGCCAGTTGTCGTTCTGAGCGATTACTGTTTGTCCGGAATAGAGGCGCAGAAACGGATCACGCATCACGTGCGGCACGCCGAAATCCGCTAGCGTTGGCCCGCGTGCGCGGATCAACATTGTTTTGGGTGAATCTCCGCTGATGATAAATCCAGCTATCAT
>DATAOU010000018.1:0-13636 GCA_036265575.1 Pyrinomonadaceae bacterium | reverse complement strand
CGGCGGCCGCTTGTTCCGCGGGCTTCTGTTCAGCACGTGCTTCTAAAGGCTTTGCCGCATCCGCATTCGTCTTGGGGACAAGTTTTAATACTTTGGTATCAGGCATGATTGCTATTAGTAGCACAGACTCCAGGAAATCTTGATCAGTCTTAGACGCGTAGCGACGCTACGCGTCAAGAAACTAATACGACCCTAGGCAGATCCACGGTCGAGTATTACAACTCGCTTTCCAAAATCATTCGATACTCTTCCGCCATCGAGGGATGACCGTGTTTCGTCGCGGCTTCGATTCCGCGTTGATATGTATCGCGCGCCTGCGGCAACTGATCGGCTTTCTGGTAAGCGCGGGCCAGCATCCCAAATCCGTTACCTTCATCATCCGAGATTGCGAGATAGCGCTCAAGCGTTTCGATCATCTCCTGATTCTGACCTGTCTTCTCATATTCTTTAGCCAGACCAAACAGAATACTGCTGTTGACGGGATCGCTCACCAGCAGTTGTTTGAAGATGTCGATTCTGGATGTGGTCATAGGTCTAGTTGGGCAAACAGCAAACAGTAAACAGCAAACAGCCAATCAAATAACTGAGCTCATCCGGCTGTGTGCTGTCTGCTGTTTGCTCGCATCACTTTCCAATTAGCAATTTCGCAATCGTCTGCAATTGCATGTTCGAGGTGCCCTCGTAAATTGCGCCAATCTTCGAATCACGCCAGTACTTCTCAACCGGATAGTCTTTGACGTACCCGTAACCACCGTAAAGCTCGATGGCTTTCGACGCAATTCGTTCGGCAGCGCGCGATGAATATAGTTTCGCCATCGCCGCTTCTTTCACAAAATTGATGCCGGCGTCTTTCATGCGGGCCGCGTTGTAAACCATTAGGCGAGCCGCTTCCAGGTCGGTCGCCATTTCTGCCAGCTGAAACTGCACGCCCTGAAATTGATTGATCGATTTGCCAAACTGCTGGCGCTCGCCGGTGTAGGCAACTGCGGCTTCCAGCGCCCCGCGCGCGATGCCGATCATTTGCGCGCCGATGCCGATGCGCCCTTCGTTCAGAGTTTCAATTGAGGTTTTGTATCCTTTGCCCACTTCACCCAGGACATTCTCTTTCGGCACCTGGCAATCTTCGAGAATCAATTCAGTGGTTGAAGAAGCACGGATGCCGAGCTTGTCTTCTTTCTTGCCAACGGTGAAGCCGGCGAAACCCTTTTCGATAATGAATGCTGTAATGCCGCGATAGCCTGCTTCCGGGTTCGCGTTTGCGAACAGCACAAAAATCTCAGCTTCGTTGCCGTTGGTAATCCAGAGTTTTTGGCCGTTGAGAACAAAGTGATCTCCTTTGTCGACCGCGCGAGTTTGCATGGCAAATGCGTCCGAACCTGAACCTGCTTCGCTTAGCGCGTACGCGCCGACCTTTTCGCTTGCCAGCGCAGTTAGATATTTTTCTTTCTGTGCCTGCGTGCCCCAGCGAATTAAGGCATTGTTGACCAACGTATTCTGAACGTCGACAAACACGCCGACCGAGGCGTCGATGCGCGACAGTTCTTCAACCGCGATGATGGCAGTGAAGAATGAAGAGCCCGCGCCACCGAATTCTTCCGGCGTCTCAATGCCCATTAAACCAAGGTCGAAACACTGCTTGATGAGCGCCGGATCGAGTTTGGCGTGCGCGTCCATTTCTTCGACACGCGGCCGCAGTTCGCCCTCCGCAAACTCGCGCACGCTGGCGCGAAACATCTGCTCGTCTTCGGAAAGCGTTGTCAGAACGCGAGCGCCGGCCTGATCATCTCCGCTGATGGCTGTTTGAGATTGGCTCATCTTCACCTGACCTTACGTGATTTGTGACTTGAACTCCAGCATCATAATCAACGCAAAACTAAAAAGGCAAAAGCTGTGGAGGGATGTTTCGAGTTCCGAGTTTCGAGTTTCGAGTTGACGCGCTCGCTTGTCAAAATTGATTGGCCGTGTGATACCGTTCTCAATCGTTGAAACGCCAGTAATAAGGACCTGATCAACTTGCAGCAAGAGCCACAGTCCCCAATTCCCGAAGCCGCCACGGTCAAGAACAACCGGGCAAGAAACCGCAAGCTTGCGCGGTTCGGTCTGGTGTTCGCCTTTCTTGGCGTGTTGTTGTTCGCGTATTTCGTGCGCAAAGCCGGCGTAGGTCAAATTATCGAAGGCATCAAACGACTCGGCTTTGGCTTTCTGCTGGTCCTCATGATTTCAGCAGTGCGGCAAACCGTTCGATCGCTGGCTTGGACTAAGTGTTTCGAGCCGCCCTACTCTATTCGGTTTCGCGACGCCTTTGCCGCCAGGATCATGGGCGACTCACTGGGCAACATCATTCCCCTGGCCAGCGTCGCTGTGGCCGAACCATCGAAAGCTGCATTTGTTGCCGATCGAGTTCCGTTAATCGCCGGCCTTTCGGCGATAGCACTGGAGAATATTTTTTACAGTTTATCGGTGGCGTTGTTTATTTTTTCCGGCACCGCTGCCTTGTTGTTGAGTTTCTCTTTGCCAAAGCCGTTGCGCTACGCAAGCATCGGGGCCTTGATAGCCGTCATTGTGATCGTGCCGCTTGGTTATCTGGTTATCCGCAAGCAATGGAAATTTCTCAGTGGCCCGATGGGATTAGTTCAGCGGCGCGGCATCGCGCGTGACTGGATGGAAAAAACAATTCCGCGCGCCCAATCGCTTGAGGATCGCATCTATGGTTTTTACTCGCGCAACCGCAGCCGGCTGCTGCTCATTTTTTTATTGGAAGTATGTTTCCACTTTGCCGGCGTCCTTGAGATTTACACGACTCTGTGGTTCATCAGCCACATTGCGCCGACTTTCCTGACAGCGTTCATTCTGGAATCAGTCAACCGGATCATCAACGTGGTGTTTAAGTTTGTGCCCATGCGCACAGGCGTCGATGAAGCTGGCACCGGCATGCTGGCGAAAGTGTTGGGATTCACCACGGCGATCGGCGTTACGTTGGCGATCGTGCGCAAGGGGCGCGACATTTTTTGGACTGCGGTTGGCGTGACGCTGATTGTCCGGCGCGGGTTGTCAATTAGAAGTCTGAATAAAGCTGGACTCGCAGCGGATGAACCCGGATAACAATGGAGCCGCCTTTTAGGTTTCGCCGCACAGTTGGACACGATCTGAGAAGACCACTCGAGATCCAGGTATTGCTGCTTGCGTGGTTTTCCTACTCGTAAGCGAGTGCACTAACGGCATCCAGATTTGAGGCTCGCCAGGCTGGATAGAGCGCACCAATCGCGCCGCCAAGAATTCCAATGGCCGCAGCCGTAAGTGCCCAGCCCCAACTGTATTCAAAAAACAATCCGTATACCCGGTAGATCGCAAACCCGGCGACAAACGACAAGATAAAGCCCGCAACCAACCCTACCACGCTGATCAGTATCGCTTCCGATTCAATGATCATTACGATGTAGCGTCGCGAGGCGCCCATTGCCTTCAGAATGCCGATCTCGCGCGTGCGTTCGGTGATGGTTGTGTACATTGCCAACATGACCACCATCGCGCTGACAAACGCCGCTAGCGCCACCAACACGCGCAGGAAAATTCCGAGGTAAGGAATGCTTTTCTCAAGACTGGTGAACAACTCGCGCGTGAACTGAATTTTGTTTCCGGGCAGTTGTTCGTCAATGCGTTTAGCAACTGCTACCTGATCGTTTGGATCGCGTAGCTTGATCAGCATGTAGGTACAACGGCCTGGTGACTCGAGCGCTTCCTGCATTGCCGCCAGCGTCATTTTCACACGCGCACCTGACTCAGGAGCGTAGATGCCGACGATCCGATAAGGCTTATCACTGAAAAGTTTTAGTGAAGTCCCCAGCGAAAGTTTGTTGTTGCGCGCCTTTGTCTCGTCAATAACGATCTCGTCGGGGGCTTGCGGGGCCCGGCCGCTTTCAATATGGATTTGATTAACGCGGGCCCATGGTTCCCATTCAATGCCTTCGATCTGTTCGAAGCCAAAACCTTTCCCGCCCTGAGAGACGTAACGAATAACGGGAAGCACTTCTTCCACGCCTTCGATCTGCTTCAGGCTGTCGACGTACTTCGTGCTAAGGTTGGCCGTCGACGCCGTTAACTGCATTGAACCGGGGCGAGTGAAGATAATTTCCGCGCGCACATTCGAAGCGCGACGCTGCAGGTCATTGGACATGCCGCGTGCCAGGCCCGTAAAAAGCATTATCAAACACACGCCCAGCGCCACGCCCGCGACGCTGACGAGAGTGCGAATTGGGCGCTGGCGAATATTGGAAGCGACTAAGTTGTCCATGCGAATTTGTTTTGACCTGGGTTAGGCTTGCGCCGTAGTTTCGTCGACAAACAATAAGACATTTTGGTCGCGCCGCCAAAAGCAAACGAATCTAAGTGAGTGAAACTGTTGTGACAGCTTCAAGCGAAGATGGCGCAGCAAAAGGCGACTGTTGATGACCACGAAGACACCCGAGATGACTTTGCCTTCCCAGGACGCGGCCGTTGGACCGCGTAATGGATGGAGCTTCGCTGTGAATGTCTCGCAGGGCCGCGACGGCCGTTTAATCATTTCCGCCTTAATACTTTTAATTGCGATCGGCCTGGCATTTCGTGTGGCCAACTTAGGAGCTATTGGCTTCGCAGAAGACGAAGTCAACAAAGTCGACGCGGTCAAGGCTTACGAGCGAGGCGACATTAGCGCCAATGGTGAGCACCCGATGCTGATGAAAGCGCTGATGTGGGCATCAGTTAAAGCGGCGGGCGTTTTTGGGAGCCGCGGTGGCGCAGTTAGCGACGAGGTCGCGTTCCGTCTTCCGAACGCTATTTTCGGCGCCTTAACGGTCATCCCGTTGTTTCTGTTGACGGCTGGCTTCTTCGATCGCTGGACGGGCTTGATGGCTGCCGCGTTCTGGAGTGTCGGTCTCAACGCCATCAGCATCAATCGCATTGGCAAGGAAGACACCTTGCTGGTGTTCTTCATGTTGTTCGCGTTCTATTTTTATCTACGCGCCAAGCAAACAAGTCCACGCTACGGCCGGGTGCGCCGCAAGCATTACATCCTGAGCGGAATTTCCTTCGGCTTGATGATGGCCTCAAAATACTTTCCTCACTATTTTGGTTTGAACGCGCTCTACCATCATTACTTCCGCGTACGAAAGATTGAGCCGGGCGAACCCGGAGGCAAAACCTTCCTCTCGTTTTATATAGCGATGGCCATTGCGTTTTTAATCGCCAACCCGCCGGTGTTGCTGCCGCAAGTTTGGTCGTACCTGAACGTTTACATGGGCGAGAAATTGCTGGTCCACACCGGCTATCTGATGGGTGATGTGCTTTACAAGAATAATGTATCGATGTCGCCGTTTTGGGGAACGCCTATTTATTTTTATCTGTTATTCATGGCAATCAAGATTCCCCTGGCCGTGTTGGCGGCATTCGTTGCGGGCGTGGCAGTTTCGATCAAACGCTGGCGGCACCCCGGTTATGCCTTTGCGTTGTTCATGTTCTTTTTCTGGATTGTTCCTTATTCGCTGGTGGGCGCAAAATGGCTGCGTTACACCCTGTCGCTAATGCCTTTCGTTTACATGTTGGCGGCGGCTGGCGCCGTTGCTCTGGCCAGATTTGTGATCAGCCGTGCCGGCGGTTCAAAGCGCGCGGAAATAATGACCTGTGCGGCAGTTTTGATCCTATTTGTGATCCTGCCGGCCTGGAGTGCCTACCGGGCAGCTCCGCATTACGCTTTGTACACGAACGCTCTGGCGTCGGATAAGATTGGTTACTATTTCCCGCATGACGAGTTTTATGACGATGGATTGCGCGAAGCGATCCAGTTTGTGTGCGAGAAAGCGCCGCAGGGCGCAATCCTTGCGAATGAAACTCCAGCCGCCACGCATTATTACCTGGAACGATCTGGCCGCGCCGATCTGAAGTCGCAAGTAATTTCGACTCCCGATTTTCAGATCGGAAATATTTCCGGGCCGGCCTACGTCATCGTTCAGCGTGGCCGAACTTACTTTGAAAACCGTGACGAGCTGGCGTTGGTGCGGAGTACTTTTAAGAAACTATACGAAGTGAAAGTGAACGGGATCGTGGCCGCGGAAGTATTTGCAAATGTGGACTGAACCAACTGAGAAGTTGCATTCGCGCCCACTGAAGAAAGAAAAGATCCCAGGTCTATAAACGTCTTGCCCCGCTGGGGCGACGGAACGAACTATTCTGGCATTTGCAGCACAAAGGGTTGGGTGAGTCTATGAAGTCCATCAGAAAAATTGGTCCTGTTTCTCTTTTACTTGCGGTCGCCTTGCTCGTCGCCAGTTTTCCCTTGTCCGGTTATGGCGTTGGCGGCAAGCGCGTTCAAATCGTCATCCTCGGCACGACTGATCTGCACGGAAATCTTTTTCCGACGGACTACTACACCAACAAACCAGACAATCGCGGGCTCGCCAAAATTGCGACCTTGATTCGCCAGATTCGCAAAGACAACGCTAACGTGATGCTGATCGATTCCGGCGACACGATTCAGGGCACGCCGCTGGAGTATTACCACAACAAGAAAAACAACACGCCGCCCGACCCGATGATGCTGGCCATGAACGAGTTGAAGTATGACTCCATGACAGTCGGCAATCATGAATACAACTTTGGTTTGAAGGTGTTGGAAAAGGCGCGCGGCGAAGCGAAGTTCCCGTGGTTGTCCGCCAACACATACGATAAAGGCACCGGCCAAACTCACTACCAACCGTACATCATCAAGGAAGTTGCCGGCGTGCGTATTGCCGTCCTCGGTTTGACTACCCCGGGGATTCCCAATTGGGAAAACGCGCCGAATTATGCGGGACTGGAATTTCAAGAACCGCTGAGTGAAGCAAAGAAGTGGGTGCCGGTCTTGCGCGGCAAAGAGCGCGCGGATGTGGTGGTCATTGCCATGCACATGGGGCTGGAGGAAGACTTGCGCACCGGCGAACTCAACCCCGGGCAGGTGCAAAATGAAAATGAGGCTATTGCGATTGCCAGGGAAGTCCCGGGAGTCGATCTGATATTCATGGGCCATACGCATCGCGACGTACCTTCTGTCATCATCAATGGTGTTCAGTTGCTGCAGGCAAACTATTGGGGACGGCACCTGGCCCGGGCCGATCTTTATCTGGAAAATGGCGGAACGGGCTGGCGCATCTACGCAAGATCGGCCCGCACCATTGCGATGGATGACAAGGTCGCAGCCGACGCGGAGCTGTTGAAAATTGGTAAGCCGTACGACGAGGAAACTCAAGCGTGGCTGGCGCGACCCATCGGCGAGTCAGCCGCCGACTTAACCGCGACTGAAGCTACCTTTCGCGATACAGCGATTCTGGATTTGGTTCAGCAAGTCCAGCTCGAGGCAGGTAAGGCAGACGTGTCAATGGTCGCAAGTTTCAACGAGAAAGCGCGCATCGCTAAGGGGCCGGTAACGGTTCGCGATATTGCTGGATTGTACATTTATGAGAACACGCTGGTTGTGCTCGAGGTTACCGGCCAGCAATTGCGGGATGCGCTGGAACATTCGGCGCAATATTTCCGCCCGTTCGAACCAGGAAAATCTGCTCGCGATCTCGTCGACGAAAAGATTCCCAGTTACAATTTCGATATCGCGGAAGGTGTCACTTACGACTTAAATCTAACTAAACCGTCCGGCCAGCGGATCGAGAACTTGCAGTTCCACGGCAAGCCTCTGCTGCCCGATCAGAAGCTGCGTTTGGCCACCAACAATTATCGCGTGAACGGGGGCGGTGGCTACGTGATGTACAAAGGTGCGCCAGTCGTGTATCGCTCCAGCCAGGAAATCCGGGAAATGATCATTGACTGGGTCGAGCGGCACAAAAAAATTCCCACCGAGCCCACAAACAATTGGAAGATTGCGCCGTAGTGGTCCGAAGCCCAAATCCAAACCCCAAAGTCAAAAGTCCCGTCCAAGTCGTTCAAGGAGTTCATAGTACAAGCTTTAGCTTGATGCTTCCGCGACAATTCAACCTCAAGGTTAAACTCTGAACTGGGTTGATTGAATGGCATCGGATTCGCAGGCTTGCCAACCAAATGGCTGGTCCAGGTGTCTATTGAAATGGAACAACCGCTACTTCCTCGAGGTAAGTCTTGATTGAGCAGTGAAGACGAACTAATCAGGCGGGCCCAAGCCGGCGAGAGCGAGGCATTTTGTCTGCTTGCCCAGGCTTATGAGCGAAGAATCTATTCGCTGGCGTTCCACTATTGCCATGAGCGTCAGGACGCGGAGGATCTGTCCCAGGAGGTTTGGCTAAAAGCATACGCCGCTTTGCGAACCTTCAGATTTGAATCCAGTTTTTATACCTGGTTGCGAAAGATAACAATCAACTGTTTTCTGAATCATCGACGGCGGCGCTCGTACGCCTTCTCCTGGAATGAACAACTAAGCGACAACTACACACTCAGGGAGGCTGATGCCAACTCGTTTGAAGTTTCTTTGCAGAATCGACTGGTTGTCGAAAAAGTAATGCGAGCGTTGGCGACAGTCACGCCGCAACAACGTTTGGTATTCCTGCTGAAACATCAGGAAGGGATGACTTATGAAGAGATCGCCCACGAGCTTGGCTGTTCGACTGGAACGGTAAAGAAATCTGTTTCACGCACGATTATGAAGCTGCGCGAGATGCTGGGAACTAACAACGAATCAGAGAATTACATCTCCTGTGTCGCGACTGGATTAATAGGTTAGGAGTTCAAGATATGCACAACTGCAAATGGACCAGGGATGTTTTGCTCGATTTCGCGCTGGGTGAGACGTCGCCAGAACAAACGGATAAATTGCTCGCAGAGTTGAACGACTGCGCGTCTTGTCACACGGAGTACGCGACGCTCAAAAATACATTACGTGTTTCTCAAGAGGCGCTTCATTCAGTGTTGCCGGCCGAGGAATTTTGGCCCGGTTACCACTCCCGGCTACAGCAAAAACTAGCGCAGCATCTCCAGGACAATAACCGAGACGCCAGCTTTGAGCAGTCTTTGCCACTGGCTTTCAGTTCCCGGATTTGGAACGGGCTGAGGAGTATGGCGACGATCTCGGTGCGAGTACCGCTTCCAGTTGGTCTCGCGTTGTTGTTGCTGGCTGGATTTGCGTTTGTTTACTTTCGATCGCCTGCGCAAATACAGGTCGCTGCTGCACCAGCCTCAGTCGAAACCAGAATAGTTCAGGTGCCACTGATTCAGGAGAAGGTCGTCACTCAAGTGGTTTATGTGGAAAGAAAAGGACGCCGGCAGAAAGACGTGCTGGGTTCACCCTACCGTCCGGACCCGAATGCAGCCGTCGCGAGCGCAGCCTCCGGGGCGTTTGCCAAAACCGCAATGAGCCTGTCGGATTTCAAGCCAACAGATAAAGTCAAACTGACTATCATCAAGGGGAGTTATCAGGATGAGAAGTAGGTTGCTGAGTCTGCTGTTTCTTCTTTTCTTACTGCCGTCGATAAGCGCCGGGCAGGAAGACACCCGACGTGACCAGGTTGTGCCCTTAGCGGAGGGGGGCTTTGTGGCATTCAAGAGCGAGACCGCGTGGGCCGGGAGGGCCCGGACGTCAAACGTCCAGGAATTGAATGGAGTGTTTCGATCACAGGCTTTCGCCGACGAGAAACATCTGATTCATCGAGTGCTGGTTGACGCGGCAGGGAAATACATTTTCGGTTACGACCTCTTGATTCAACCATTGGCCGCTGCAAAAACTTTCACGATTACAGTCAAGCCTTTGGACCTGGAGATCGAAACCAGGTTGCTGAAAAGCAGTCCCGAGATTCAACCGGCGCGCATTGCTACGTTGCCGCAGTCGGCCGCACCGCAAGTCCTCGTCGACGGCGATTCATTTGCGCTCGATTTATTAGTGAACCGAAAGACGGGTGTGAAGATCGTCGATTTTGTGAAAGTCTCGTTTGATCGTTCAAAGCTTTGGGAGGATGATCCGCGGATCGTCCCGCGAGACTTTACCCTGGATGCGGTAGCGTTATCGGTAGCGGATTTCAGACTATTAATCGACGGCAATCTCATGGCTTCGGGTAAGCCCGGAACAATCTTTGGAGGCGCCCTGATCTGGTGTTACGTCGAAGGCCGCGGTCGGTTCATCTTTTCCCTGGTACCACGCGAAGGTTATCAATTCCAGAAAGTCGGCATCATTAAAGAGAACAAGATCGAGTTTACGGTGAAGGGCCAACACTACGAATGGCTCTCGAATTCACCAATTCTGCCAAGTGGTGGAACCTGGAATGTCTGGGTGCTGCACGATCCCAACTACGTGCCGTTTGGATTGCAGGATACAGCTAAGAAGGAAAAGAACAAGCTGGACAAGTTGGACGATTCTATTAGAGCCGCCAATAACCGCGCCGCCAGGATTCGTGATTCCGCGGGCGCCACTTTTGAAACTGAGGGTGCACAGGGCCGGCAGGCCCCAGCTTCCAATCGCGTCAAGGTAATGGTGGGTGCGGCGGATCGCATCGAGAACCTTGTGCCCAGGAATCCCTGAGTACGTTTAACTAGTTTCCCTAAACAGTAACTGGAGTGCAATTTCCGGAGCCTGGTAGTGCAGGCCGCAGTAGTGGTGTGTCTTGAGACTGATGAAAGTATCCATCACAACCGGCCATTGGGAGCCGAACATTCTTAACGAAACAACTGTTCTAACAACTGAAGGAGAGATGTGAATGAAAAGCAAAAAACTCCTGGCGACCGTCGTCATTCTACTTTGCCTGTCATTAGGTTTGGCAGAGGCGAGAGCCCAATCAGATGAGGTACCAAAGTTTGAAGTGGGCGCTCAGTTTACTTCAATTACAAAGCCCAGCGCTGATAACGGCGATACCGAGCCAGGGCTTGGCGGCAGGTTTACTTTAAACCTTAATCGGAGCGTTGCGCTTGAAGCCGTGGGAAATTTCTTTCCGCATTCATGCCGTTTCTGCGGTGATAACAGCGGGAATATTACGCAAGGGTTAGTGGGAGTTAAGGCCGGAAAGCGTTTTGATAAATGGGGCATATTCGCAAAAGTCCGGCCTGGAGTTGTCAGTTTTAGTCAGGGGGACAACAAATTTGTCTCGACCGGCGCAGGCAGCTCTTTCCCGATCCAGTTTGAACAAAAACGTCTGAATAACTTTGCTCTCGATCTTGGAGGGGTGCTCGAATTCTATCCCTCGCGGCATATTGTGACGCGGTTTGAAGCGGGTGACACAATGATTCATTACGGTTCGCGTCCGAGCAATTTGCTGTTGTTCGATCCCACGTCGGGCGCACCCTTGCTGATTCCATTCAGAACGCAAGCAGACACGCGTCACAACTTTCAATTTGCAGCTGGGGTGGGTTGGCGTTTCTAAGAAGTAGACCAACCTCTTTAAGTCGGTAGCATAAAACCAAAAAAGCAACCCGGGGCATTGGGTTGCTTTTTGGTTGCGGCAATCAGCAGGGGAGTGGGGGTCCGCCAGCCGTTGCGTGGGAAGACCAAGTTCGTATTAAAAGCGGAGCTCCCAAACGAATGCTTTCAGTGCGTCGCGCACGGACGTCCGGGCGTCAGCGCGCAACAGCCGTGTAGCCTTCGTCTTCGCTCGTTGGCGCATTTGCATTAACTGAAGCCACCGCAGTCATCAACGCGAGCATGATTATCAGCGCCAGCAACGAGACTCCTTTTAGAAGTTCTTTTTTCATTTGCTTTTAGCTAATGCCAGTCGCGTGCCACTCTCAACACCTCGCAGGCACTCCCCTTCGCAATAGGTAAAGCCTAATCATTTCGTCGTTGGTTGACGCTATTCTGCAATCTACCTGCCGGTCAAAAAGAATAGCGTGCTCTGAAAATCTATCCGGTTGGATAGGCTGAGGTACCATTCAGATAGAGAGACCATCCCGCGCCTAACCATTGCCCCGGCACGCCGGTACGCGTAAACTGACCGGGCTCAAACTTCCAAGGCTCACAAATTCGATGAACCCTCGACTAACAGCAATTGCCGGGAGACTTAAAGGAGCCGTCTTTTCGATCGAACAGTTTCCGGTAGTCATTGGCCGCGAAACGGCGGCCACGCTCTGCCTTGCGGATGCGTCGGTTTCGCGACGTCACACGCAAATCGACAAAGATAACGACGAGTTTGTGATTATGGATTTGGAGAGTCTGAACGGCACCTTTATCAACGACGTGCCCATTAAGCGCCGCACACTGCAACATGGCGATCGGGTCCGGATTGGTGACTCCCAGTTCATATTTCTCTTGCACGACAGCGATACCGCGGCAATCTCGACCAAAATCCAGTTTGACGATGCGGCGCCGGCCGTCAGCGGCTCCACGCTGCAAATCAAGTTCAATGACGCGCTCTACCTGATGGCGCGCGACCTCAGCGCCCTAATGAAGATCAGCACGACCGTAAATGCGATCAGGGGCGTGGAAGAACTGAGAAAGACTTTGATCGAGTTGTTGTTTGAGGTCGTACCTGCCGAGCGAGGCGCGATCTTGCTTACCAGCGAGCACGCTAATGACGAAGAATTGGAATTTGCGTCCGTCTTTGCGATGCACCGCCATCGCGGCGCTGATCAGTCGCTCAAAATAAGCCGCACGATTACCAAAGCAGTTTTGCAGAAACGCGAGTCCATTCTGATTGCGAACCCGCAGGCCGCGCCGAATTTAGAATCCGAGAGCCTGGTGCGCGACAAGCCGCACTCGATTTTGTGTGTGCCATTGATCATGCTCGAGCGGCCGCTCGGCGTCATCTACCTGGACACTCGTGAACCAGACGTTGAATTCGACAAAGACCACCTACAACTGGTGACCGCGATTGCCGCGATCAGCGCCGTAGCCATTGAAAATGCCCGACACATCGAGTGGCTGGTAAGTGAAAATCAGAGACTAATCGCGGACTTCGACATTGAGCACAACCTCGTTGGTGAAAGTGAAGCGGTGCGCGAGGTTCTGCACTTCATTGCAAAAGTCGCGCCTACGGATTCAACCGTGCTGCTGTTCGGCGAAAGTGGCACCGGCAAGGAATTAGCGGCGCGCGCGATTCATCAAAACAGCAAGCGCGCAAGCAAACCATTCATGGCCGTCAACTGCGCCGCGCTTGCCGAATCGCTGCTGGAAACCGAACTCTTTGGACATGAAAAAGGTTCATTCACCGGGGCGCTGGCCCAGAAGAAAGGCCGGTTGGAAATTGCCGAAGGAGGCACAGTTTTTCTGGACGAGATTGGCGAACTTTCCCAGGCGCTGCAGGTGAAGCTTTTGCGCGTGTTGCAGGAACGAGAGTTCGAGCGCGTGGGCGGTACGAAGCCAATCAAGCTGGACATCCGGGTTATTACCGCCACCAACAGGAATCTTGAAGAGGCAGTAAGCCAGGGAACTTTCCGGCAGGACCTTTATTACCGTCTTAACGTGGTCAGCATGGAGATGCCACCATTACGAAAGCGTCCGGAGGATATTCCGTTGTTGGCAAATTATTTTGCGGCCAAGTATGGCAAGAAGTGCAATCGTCGCGTAATGGGAATTTCGCCGCAGGCACAAGCGCGTTTAGTTGGGTACGATTGGCCGGGAAATGTGCGCGAGTTAGAAAACGCCATCGAACGCGCGGTGGTCCTGGGAACTACCGAAAGAATTCTGCCCGAGGACCTGCCTGAATCAATTCTTGAGTCTGATTCCATA
>DATAOU010000017.1:0-4436 GCA_036265575.1 Pyrinomonadaceae bacterium | reverse complement strand
TTCCTCCTTGAGCAGGTACGGCGCGCTACCGGGTTCATCCGATTTAAGTGAGTTGGAACAAACGATCTCAGCGAGTTTGTCTGTCCGGTGTGCGGGAGTTTGCATGACCGGACGCATTTCGAATAGACGCACCTGTGCGCCGGCACGCGCTGCCTGCCATGCGGCTTCCACACCCGCGAGACCACCACCGATGACGTTGATCGTTTTCATAAGAAGTTGCTGACGAATCGGGAAGCGGGGGCAAGCTCGCCTTCCTCACTTCGAGCTGAGGGATGTTGAACTCTGATTCTTGACTGAAAGGCTTTCATGATTGGATGTGACGAGCGCCGGTACGTAGTCTCGGGGTTGGGAAGGGGCTGCCCCCGCTCTTGTCCTCGATATTACGAGTGGGCAGGTACTCTATGGTTTCTTTGCAGCCTCACCAGTCTCCGTTTTCGGTACGTCGAGTTTGTAATCACCCACGTCGCCCGAGAAGTGTTTGTAGTCACTCCATTCGTATGTCTGGTTGTAGTCGCCGCCGCCAAACAACAGCACCTTAACAGAAAGATTGATCTGAGCCAGTCGCGGCAACCAAACGCCTTCCGCCATGCGCGTCTGTTCCATTACCATTGCAGCTCCGGGCTTCAGGTTAACCAGCAGGCCACCTCCCATTTTGAATCCTTCTGCCAGTCGCGCTTCAAGCCGCATCACCTGCTTGTCTGCGGGATCGATCCAGACCACGCCCACGAGTTTTGAAATAAGCTCCTCCTGGCGGTTGCTCGACTTGAAGCCCGGACGGGGACGGAAATCAAAAACTACCGCCTCACGATCGCGAAACCGTTCGCGACGCGGCGAGACAAATTCGCAAACTCTCAAGAACTCAGAAATCCCTATATCGTCGTCATCGCCTTTTTTGGCCTTCGCCTCTCTTTTTCTCTGGCGCTCGGCCCGACGCTTGACGACCTTCTGCTCATCCTTGTCTTTGTCGCGTTCCGCTTTGGCAAATTCTTCCTCGACTCGCTTCTGTTCTTTAGCGGCGCGCTCCCCTGAGAGCGGAACTCCGTTTTCACTTATCAACTTCATCACCGGCTCACGGTTCGCGATCGGGAAAACTTCAAACACCTTGACCGTTTCCTTCTTTACCTCGCCCCTGCCGTTTATCTCTCGGGAAGTTTCTTTCTGGATGAAGGAATACTCGTTGAAGCGCTTTTCGAGTTGGTCCTGATTTACAGAGACTTCATGGAGTAACGCTTTGACGTCAAGCGCCTCGGCAGCGCCCGGCGGATCGAAGGCGGAATCGGCAATTCCGGTGTTGTAGCTTACGCGTTGTAGCAAAAACGTCAGTTCGCCCGTGCCGCCGCTGTCTATGCTCATGCGATGAGGTTCCAGAATGGAGCCTTCAGAACGATAGTCTTCGAAGCGAGTGGTAGTCTTCCGCGCGTCGTCTTCGATACCCACAAGCAACTTTGTGGTTGAGCTGAACAGGTAACGCAAGCGGGCGCCAGTGCGCAAAGAAAACTCAACCACATAAACGGGCACGGCTTCCGAAACCTTAACAGAGAGCGCGTGGGAAAGGACGTTGCTCTTTTTGATCGCCAGCAAATGGCCGGCATCGAGCACCGCCTGCAGCCTTGCCGCGGCCGCTTCCGCATCCGTGAGCGTGTGCGGCTTTCCGTCGAGACCATGCGTCCAGGCCGACCGCGGATTCGCGGCTGAGACGATTTGACCGTTGCCGAAGATTAATTCGGAGCGGAAGGATGAAGGAGTTTTAGTCTGCGTCTTCGCGATACCCATCGTCCGATCTTTGAGTTGAATTTGCCACTCATACGTAGCATCGCGAATCGTGGCGATGCGCTTCTTGCCGCCAATTGCTTTCAGATAACCCTCTACGATCTTTTCCGCTGACGGCAACTTCGGCTGCGGCACAGTTCCCTTTTGCGCTCGGAGCAATTCCTGGTTACCGGCAAGCAAGCCGATCGAAAGCAGTGCAAAAATCGCGAGGACTTTGCGGACAGACGCTGATAACGCACGACAGCGAAGCAAAGTCAACTGAGAGCCAGTCATTCTCAATGCTTAACCTACTTCTTTTTTGCCGTGGTTTTGCGCTTCATTGACCCAGACTCTTTTTTGCGTTTCTTTTCTACTTTCTTGTGCGCAGCCGCGATAACTTGTGCCACGCGTTCAGCCTGGGTAAGTCGTTTGCCCCCGCCGCCCTGTTTACCGGCGTGTTCCTGCTCTGTCATCTCACCTTGATTCTTGTGGAACTCAAACTCATTTACCTGAGTGGCCCCAATCTTCGAGATCTCAAGATTTCTCATCTGCTCTCTGCCCATGTTGTTCTTGTCCTCCCGTTTGTTATTGGTCTGCTTGACACTGCAAACTTCGCATTCGTATAGTGCAATCGCGCGCGCAGACACGATTCAAGTGACTGCATTCGAGGCCGGCTTAGCTCAGTTGGTAGAGCGTCTGATTCGTAATTAGAAGGTCGCCGGTTCAACTCCGGCAGCCGGCTCCAAGTAATTTAAACTCCTGCAACAGTTAGCGCAATTATGAAGGCGGCCAATTGACCGCCTATCCGAGTTTGTGTGCCTATAGTGTGCCAACTCAAAAAAAACACTTACTTCAGCCGTAAAGAATCTTCTCTAATTTCTCCGTAGCGGCTTGCTGCATTGACGGCAGGACGTGCGAGTAGGTGTCTAGGGTCAAAACGATGCTTGCGTGGCCCAAGCGCTCAGAAACAACCTTTGGATTCTCACCTGCGGTCAACAAAAGAGTCGCGCACGAGTGTCTTAGATCGTAAAGCCGGAAGGTCTCAGACAGTTTTGCGCGAGTGTTCACTGGCCGGAAGTGTCGGCGCACAAGATTCCGGAGAAGTATCGGCGTTCCCTCGCTGGTATAGCGAATACTAGATCATTGTTTTGATAGTCCGCGCCCTTCTTCAGTCGGCTTTCTCCCTGTTTCCTGCGATGCTCGATAAGAGCACCGACAAGCGACATCGGCAGAGGTAGGTTCGACGGCTGCGAGAGGTTTTGGGCTCGCCGAAATACCAGCCTCCGCCCTTTCGCCAAACAAGAGTTCGTCGCACAGTTGCGTTTCCTGCCTGGAGGTCCCGCTAGGAAACGGAAGGCCGCTTGAAATCTGTTCGCGCGCCGCAGCTGAAGGCTGTCGTTCGCTGGGCGCCACAAACTGCACGGCAGGTCGCGACACTCAAAGACTTTCAGCCATGGTTTCGACGTTTCCGGCGACTGCCTCCAAAAATGTTAGTATTGGTGAAATGGCGGCTGAGTCGGGAATCGCTTCCTTCCCCCTGTGGACGGTGAAAGGATAGATTCAAAAATGCAGCGACGAGCATTCCTCAAGAACTCCGGTCTGTCTGTGCTGAGTGTGGGTGTACTGGGGAACATTCGATGGACGGGCAACAATTTTGTCGGAGATAGCCAAACAACGACAGACATACTCGGACCGTACTACCGTCCTAATGCGCCGATGCGAACCAACATCAATCCTAAGGCGTACGCTGGCGAATTACTCCACCTCACGGGCGCGGTATTTGAGAATGACGGGAAGAAGCCTTTTCGAAATTGCCTTATCGAAGTGTGGCAATGTGATCATAACCAGGCATACGACAACACTTCGAATGAATACAGATACCGCGGCGCGCAAAAAACAGGCCCGGATGGAAAATACCATTTCATCACCGCACGGCCCGTGCCTTACCCGGCTGCTCCCGGCAGCGACATTCTTCGGCCCGCCCACATTCACATGCGCTTATCCGGGGAAAACCAGCAAGATTTGGTTACTCAGTTTTATTTTAAAGGCGATCCAAACATCGAACACGATCCATGCTCTTCATCTCCTGGAGCGATCAATAGAATTCTTACCACTTCGAACAACGCACGAAACGAGAAGACGATCAGTTTCGATGTTGTGATGGGGAGGGAATTAAGACCTAGTGACGCTCTCTTTGAAAAATTGACCGGTCTGTACATCATGAACGATAGATCAATCATTGAATTTGATCGCGATGGCGATTTACTTTTCATGAAATGGAATGGGCAGTTCAGGGAAGCATTTTCTTACAAAGGAGATAATCAGTTTGCCGGCGGAATGGCAAACAGGGTGGCGTTTCAGTTGTCACCTGCCGGAGAAACAAAAGTGAGGGTGCACTTTGTGACCGTTTTAAGAAAAGAATCCAATCTGGAAGGCGTCAGGTCTTTTAAATACAAGGGGGCATGAGGGACGAGCCCGCTGTGTGGCCTGGCTTCAAGTTTGCACTTCAGCTTGCTGCGTAAACAACCGGTCATTAACTACCCAGATTCCGTCGAAGATTGAAAAAGAGATGAACGCTTTGACTCTTCATTTGGACTTAGTGTCTGAGATTGAACGGCTGCTTGGTCGTTAGGGTGAATGCTTTCGCGAGGCGCGCCGTCCAACAAAGCCTTGCAGCTGACGGCGCG
>DATAOU010000016.1:0-6326 GCA_036265575.1 Pyrinomonadaceae bacterium | reverse complement strand
ACACGGGAAATCGCCCTCTTGTCGAGGTGGCTTGGTTGAAGAAACTAAGTGCCGCTTTTCAGTCACTGATTGCAGTGCGATGAGGTCAGCACCACGACGCGGTAGCGGGTGGGTTCTGTGATTGCTGATTGGCTGTGTCGGAAGCCATTCCGCGCGGTGGTGCTCACCTCATGCCACAAACCGGCGCTAGCCCGAATGGAACCAGTTACAGCTGCGAGGTCAGCCTCACAAACTGATAAAAACCTGCTATCGCACCAAGAACTACGCCCGCGACTAACAGCCACGGCTTTGTGCCCAACCAGCGATCCGCGAGCCAGCCAACTACTGTTAGCGATGCGACGCAGGCAAATAAAGTGAAAGCCGCAGCATAGGCCAGGCCGCTCTTACGAGTAGTTTCGCCGTTATCGGAATTAGCCATTATTGCCAGCTCTCGCGAGTCAGGAAATTTTTAGGCAGTTCGTAAAGCATGGCACGTCTTGAGTGGCGCATCGAATCGTGAATGAAACACACGTGCGTGCACCAGCAAGCTTTACCGCCGTCGATGGCGTTTAGTTCGAGGTTGCGCTCGTGCGCAGCCCAAAGTGCGCTGAAGTCATAATCGTAATCAGCGAGCGTCGCAAACTTTTCTCGCAGCTCGCAGGCACGCACGTCGCCGTTGTAATCGATCACCGCGGTGGTCTCGCCGGCAGTACAAGGGAATGGCCAGGCCGTAGACGCTTGAAAGTTGGCGTGCTGGTTGCGGTAATGCGTGGTGATCGCGCCCACGTAAGCGACGTTCTTAACAAAGCGCCTGCTCGCGTCATCAGCCGCGAACATGCGATCGCCATAACGTTTGGTCAGTTTCGAAACGTAGGTGTACATCGCGGGTAGGACTTCTGCGGGCACTTGCTTTATCTCGTCGCCAACCAGCGTCTCGCCGCGAATGATGTTGAAGTACTGGCCGTCGAGTTTAAAGTTCTGCCACATGAACTCGCCAAGCTTCTCGATTTCAGTGTAGTTGTCAGCGCAAACCACGGTATTAACATTCAACCGGAACCGATCGCCGAATTTTTCCTTCAGCGGATAAAGCGACTCTATGCATTCGAGCGCCTTTTCCCAATTTCCCGGAACGCCGCGAATGCGATCGTGAGTTTCACCATAGCCATCAAGCGCAATATTCAGATAGAGATCGAGCCTGGGATGCGTGCTGAGCGCGTTATCCACAATTTCGCAGACGCGCGACTTGATTAAGCCATTGGTCGGAATGATAAGGCGATCGATACCATTGTTTTTCGCGAACGTTTCGATGACCCGGGAAACATCGCGGCGCAAAGTTGGCTCGCCGCCTGATAACCACAAGTCCGTGATTGGCGGCATCGTGCGCGAAATTTTCTCGATCTGCTCGAAGGTGAGGTCGCCCGGCTGATTCAACTCCTCGTGATAAAAACAGGTCTTGCAAAACGCATTGCAGCGCGAGGTCACAAACAGGATGACCGTGCCGAGGCGCTTTTCGCGTTTGGTCGAACGAAGTAGTTGAACTAGTTGTACCGCTTTATTTGGCATGAGTAGCACGGACTTTAGTCTGTGTTTGCTGACTTAGAACGTTTCTGCGTTAACGGTGTGCAGGGCAAACAGACTGAAGTCTGTTTTACGATTCGCGGGCGATGATGACAGCTTCGGTGGGCGATTTCAATTCGTAGGTAATCCCGCGCCACTCAATGCGCCGTGAAGCAGCCGCAACCAGCGCGTTCCAAAGATAAAGCGCCGAAGTGAAGGGCCACAAAACAAGATGGAAGATCCAGCCGCGACGCAATTCCCTCGCGTACCGGGGCATCACGGAAAGCAACGCCTTTAGGCGAATGTGCGCCTTTAACGTACCCAGTAAATAAATAATGGACAGCAGTAGCAGCGGGACCGCGATCCCCCGGTCATTCATTGCGCGCGCTACCACTAATATGACGCCACCAAAAAACACCAGACAAAACAGCAAGCTGCCGATCAATACGGGCTTCCACAAGTGCGTCGCGTAAACGCGGGTAATTTTCAATTGCCGATTAGTAAATTCAAGCAGCTCGCGCATCGTGCACGAATCCAGCGCCGGCACCAGGCAAGCCGGCACAAAATGGATCGGTAACTTTGCTTCATGCAAAGCGTTCGTAAGAGTGAAATCATCTGACACAGTACCGCGCCAGCGCTCGGCAATTTGTAACTGCTCGAAAGTGGTTCGGCGAATCGCAGTTGAGCCACCCCAGCAAAAATTCTTTGTGCGGCTTGCGCCCAGCGCCGAAGCGATTGACGCATTCCACACCGCGCGCAAGTGCGACGCGAGCCCGCCGCCGACCGGAACAAACCAGCGATAGCCGCTTGCTGCTCCAATTTTTTCATCCACCAAGGGCGAGACCAGCGATCGCAACCAATTTGCTTGTGGTCTCGCGTCCGTGTCGACGAAGACTAAGACTTCGCTGAGAGCGTCGCATTCAGAAACAGCTACGCGCAGGTTGTGCACCTTCTGCCCGGAATCAGTCGCTGGGCCCGCAATAACGATTTTGGTCGCGATCTGATTTGTTCGAGCCTGCTGCTCGATTAGTTCTCTAATCAACTCAACCGCAGGGTCGTCGGCGCGATCGCTGACAAAAATAATTTCGTAGTTTGGATAATCCTGTTGGAAAAGGGCGAGGAGATTCAGCTTCAGACCGCTGTCCAAACCGCGACAGGGAGCAAACACCGTGACGTGCGGAGCGAAATCCGCATGAGGCTGCGAAACTTCACTGCGAACATACGCAGCAAAGCGAACTCCGCCACGCAGTGAAAGAATTCCCAGCCAGATAACAATTGCCGCAAAGAAGTAAAAGACCAGCATTCATCTCTACTTCAGAGCAACTGGAGCAATTGCCGCCAGCGGGCCGAGCAATCTCTGAGTCAGGTTAATCAAGGGCTGCGGATACACACCGATGAAGAGGATGCCGGCCACCGAAACTGCCAGGGCAGCCTGCAGAGCGGGTGAAAGTGACAACGGCTTGTCGTCGGCGATGCGATCGCCGAGGTACATGACCTTGATGAAGCGTATGTAGTAGTAAAACGAAACGACCGTGTTGATGATGGCCCAACCCGCTAACCAGTAATACCATGACTTCCCTTCCGCGGCGCCGCGCTGCAGCAGTCCGCCGAAAAGAAAATACTTGCCGATGAAGCCACCCGTGATGGGCAAGCCGCCCAGCGACAGCATAAAGATGGTCATCATGGCTGCCATGCCCGGGGCTTTCTGCGCCAGGCCTGCCATGTCGTCAACGTTGTCGCCAATGATGCCGCGGCGGCGCAAACTAATCACAATGCCAAACGCACCCATGTTCATCAGCGTATAGACCAACAGGTAAATTACGAGACCGGTGTAGCCATAACTATTTCCTGCGACCAGCCCGAGCAGTAGATACCCGGCGTTGGAAATCGACGAGTAAGCCAACAAACGTTTGGAGTTTTCCTGCGTAACCGCAGCCCAGTTACCCACCATGATCGTTATTGCTGCCACCAAACCGAGCAAAGGCGCCCAGTCCGCGCGCATGCTGTTCAATGCTTCAATAAAGATGCGCGCGTAGAGTGCGAAGCTCGCAGCCTTAGAGCCGGTGGAAAGAAATGCAGTGACCGAAGTTGGCGCGCCTTCGTAAGCGTCTGGCGCCCACATGTGGAACGGCACGGCAGCAATCTTGAAAAAGAGGCCGGCGGCCAGGGCAATCATGCCCAGCAACAACATCGGTCGTAAACTCGGGCCAGCGGCTTCACCGGTGGGTGTCGCAATTGCGATTGCTGCTACCGCGTGTCCAATCTCACCAAGATTCGTTGAACCCGCGATGCCGTACAGCAGCGACATGCCATAAAGTAAGATGCCGGAAGAAAACGCTCCCAACAGAAAATACTTCATCGCTGCTTCGTTCGAACGCTTCTCGCGTTTCGTAAAAGCGACGAGCACGTAAAACGTCAGGGCCATCAATTCCAGACTGATGTACAGCGTTATCAAATCATAGCCACAGGCGAGAAACATCATGCCTACGGTAGCAAACAAGATCAGCGCGTAGTATTCACCGTGCTGTTCACCCTCGATATCCAGATAGCGAGTTGAGATTGCGATCGCCAGAGCGGCACCCACCAGAAAGATGGCTTTGAAAAGCAACGCAAACCCATCAATGCGGACCATGCCGTAAAACCCGTCGAGTGGCAATGAGTCTTTGATGGACCACCATTGCAGAGCGAGTGAGACAAAGGCGAGACCAACTCCGAGCAACGAAAAATAGGCGACCAGTTTGCTCTTGCGATAAGGCAGGATTACTTCCATGACCAACGCCAGGCAGGCGCAGACAGTCAGGATCAACTCGGGCGCAATGAGCTGCAGGTCGGCCAGGTTAAAAAGCGCCGTGGTGTTGGCTTGGAATAAAAACATTTGGTCTGTTGTCAGTCGTCCGTGGGTATTGTTCGTTGTCACTCAAGAAGTTCAGAGTACAACCTTTAGGTTGCCGCTTTGGTGACCAGCAAGCCAAAGCTTGGACTCTGAACTACTAGCTCATCACTCATTACTCATCATTCATCACTTTTTTATTTCCACCGCCGCGCGTTGCGGTTCCGCGCCGGCCGGCATCCCCGGAATTGGATAAGTCGGCCGCACCTGGCGCACGACCGCGTTCACCGGCCGTTCGATGTAATTGAGAAACGGCTTTGGATACACGCCGATCCACAGCGATAGGAGCACCAGTGGCGTCATGTAAATCCACTCGCGCGCGCTCAGGTCGATGAGCTTCTCATTCTTGGGATTATCAATCGTGCCGAAAAACATTCGCTGATACAGCCAAAGCATGTAGCCGGCATTGAGTATGATTCCGAGCGCGCCCCAGGCCGCCCACATCGGATTTGCTTCGAACGCGCCGCGCAGTGAGAGAAACTCAGAAATGAACACGCAAAGTAAAGGCAGACCGATGGCAGTCATAACCATCGACAGAAAAACCGCCGCGTAACCCGGCATCACATGTGACAGGCCGCCGAATTCCGCCACGTTGCGGGTGTGCCGTCGTTCATAAATGATGCCGACCAAAAGGAAGAGCGCGGCTGAATAGATGCCGTGATTGATCATGTGCAGCACGGCGCCGTTCAAACCATTTGGATTGAGTGCAAACAAGCCAAGCATCACGATGCCCATCGACGACACGGATGAATACGCCACCAGTTTCTTGACGTCGCCGTCCCTTTTCACCACGAAATACATCGCGGCCAGCGCGCCGTAAATTATTCCGACAATTGCCAGAAAGATCATGACGCTGCGCACGCCAAACTGATGATTCGTGCCGGTAAAGAAGTAACTTTCGTCCGCAGCGGCGGCGGGAAACATCGGAATATTGAAACGATAAAAACCGTAGGTACCCAGTTTCAACAGAATTCCGGCAAGTATCACTGAACCAGCAGTTGGCGCTTCAACGTGGGCGTCCGGAAGCCAGGTGTGAAACGGAAACATCGGCACCTTGATGGCAAAGCCCAGTGCGAACGCAAAGAACAGCAGCACCTGCAAGGCACCCATAGGCAGCACCGAGCCGAGCGCCTGCAAGTAGAGAATGTTGAAAGTGCCGGTGCCATTTTGCGCAGCCGCCTGCAGGGTGGTTGAGACAAGAGCCGATGCTTGTTGATTACCTGCCAACAAATCGATCGTGCCTTGCGTAATTCTGCCGGTTAACGCCGTGTCCTGAGTCAGAAAATAAATCTTCAACACGCCCAACAACATGACCACGGACCCCACCAGCGTGTAGAGGAAAAACTTTATTGCCGCATATAAACGATTCTCGCCGCCCCAAATTCCTATCAGGAAATACATCGGCACCAGCGATACTTCGAAGAACAGATAGAACAAAAATAAATCCATGGAAGTAAAGACACCAACCACTGCGGTCTGTAACAGCAGCAGCAAAACGTAATATTCCTTCTCGCGTTTTTCGATGTACTTCCATGACGATAAGGCGGCGATGACACCTAACAATGTCGTCAAAACAATCAACAGCACTGCGACGCCATCAGCACCCATCTGATAGCGAGCCCCAATGACGGGAATCCACTGGCGGTCCTCAAGGAACTGCATCCCACCCAACGCCCGGTCATATTTAAGGAGAGCCAGCGAGGCGACAAAGGCCACTCCAAACCAGAGCGTCGCAAATTTTTTGATCTGGTCAGACTGGCTTTTCTTAAAAAGGACCAGGATGATGACCGCACCTAACGTGGGTAACCAGGTCACGATTGAGAGTATTGGCAGACTGTTCATATGTTTTTAGTCCGTAGTCAGTGGTCAGTTGTCAGTGGTTGCTCGATCTTATTGACCC
>DATAOU010000015.1:0-4826 GCA_036265575.1 Pyrinomonadaceae bacterium | reverse complement strand
TATTTAATATGAGCGTGGTGCTCTCGCTGGTGCCGACGAAAGGCATTCCCTTGCCGTTCATTTCCTACGGCGGATCGTCATTGGTTCCAACGCTCGCCGCTGTCGGAATTTTGCTGAACATCTCGCAACATGCGAGGGGTTCTTCGCGCGCTGAGTGACAAGGATGCGCGTATTGATCGCCGCCGGTGGGACTGGCGGGCACATTTATCCGGGAATAGCGGTCGCGAAAGAAATCTTGCGGCGCTCGCCCGAATCGAAAATCAGGTTTGTTGGCACGGCTCACGGCCTCGAAAACAGACTTGTTCCCCAGGCGGGTTTTGAACTATCGCTCATTGACAGTGCCGGACTTAAGAATGTTGGGTCAGTCGCGCGGGCGCGTGGCCTTCTCGTCTTGCCGAAGAGTTTTTGGTCGGCCCGAAGCTTGATTAAGGAGTTCCAGCCTGACGTGGTAATCGGCGCAGGTGGTTACGTCTCGGGTCCAGTGGTCCTGACTGCGGCGTTGCTGAAGGTGCCAACACTGGTGATGGAGTCGAATGCGTTACCCGGTTGGACCAATCGCGTGCTGGCGCGTTTTGTAGATCAGGCGGCGGTGTCCTTTGATGAGGCGTTGCCTTTTTTCCGTGGCAAGGCGAGGGTAACAGGGAATCCGGTCCGCCGGGAGTTCTTTGAGATACCAGCGAAAGAGCGTCAGCCGGGGCGGTTTTCAATTCTTGTGTTCGGCGGTTCGCAGGGCGCTCATGCAATCAACGAAGCAATGATCGCGGCGCTGCCATTATTGGAAGCGGTGAAGAATGAGTTGCTGCTGACGCATCAAACCGGCGAAGCAGATTTCGCCAAGGTGAGTTCAAGATACGCCGAGTCTGTATGGCGCGAACGCGCCTCCGTCCGGAAGTACATTGACAACATGGTGGAAGCCTTTGCCGAAGTCGATCTGGTTATTTGTCGGGCTGGCGCAACTACGACAGCGGAATTAATCGCCGCCGGCAAGGCATCGGTAATGATTCCGTTCCCTTTGGCGGCCGACGATCACCAGCGAAAGAATGCCGAAGCGCTGGAAGCCGCAGGAGCAGGAAAAATGATTTTGCAGCAGGACCTGTCAGCCGAGCGGCTGGCAGAAGTGATAACAACACTTGTCCACGAGCCGGAGAAAATTACAGCCATGGAACAAGCCGCACGCAAGCTGGCACGTGGCGACGCGGCGGCGGCAGTGGTGGGTATGGTGGAGAAACTAGTGTGCGGTCTGAGTCCTGAGTCCTGAATTCTGATTCTTATGTTTCGACGAATTCAACACGTCCATTTTGTTGGCATTGGCGGCATCGGCATGTCCGGTATCGCCGAGGTGCTGGTCAATCTGGGATTCCGTGTGTCCGGCTCCGACCAAAAGAAATCGAACGTAACGGATCGGCTGCAACAGATGGGCGTTGAGTTTACGGAAGGACATGCCGCCGAAAACGTTGGCGACGCTCACGTGGTGGTTTGTTCCACCGCGGTGCGTGAGGACAATCCTGAAGTTGTTGAAGCTCATCGTCATTCGATTCCAGTGATTCCGCGAGCGGAGATGCTCGCCGAATTGATGCGACTAAAACCCCACACGGTGGCGGTAGCCGGATCCCATGGCAAGACGACCACTACATCAATGGTCGCAACCGTGCTTGGCCACGCCGGAATGGATCCAACCATCGTCGTTGGTGGGGTTGTTGGAGCTTTCGGATCAAATGCGCATCTCGGCACCAGTGATCTGATGGTGGTTGAAGCCGATGAAAGTGATCGATCGTTTCTGATGCTGACGCCAACGATTGCGGTCGTCACAAACATCGATCGCGAACACATGGATTACTACCATGACATGGACGATGTGCGGGCCTGCTTCACGAATTTTGTAAATAAGGTCCCGTTTTACGGCGCATCGGTTCTTTGTCTTGACGACCCTAACGTGCAGGCCATCATTCCGGCTGTGGAGCGACGCCGCATTACTTATGGTCTTAGCGCGCAGGCGGACATCTCAGCCCATGCGATTCGTTACGATCAGAATTTCGGATCAATCTTCACCGTCTGGCACGGTGCGGATGTCGTTGGGGACATTTCATTGTGTGTGCCGGGTCTGCATAACGTCTATAACGCGCTCGCTGCGATTGCGGTTGGGTTTGAGTTAGACGTGCCGTTTACACAAATAGCAGAAGCTTTGGCGAGCTTCACCGGAGCCGGCCGGCGATTCCAGTTTAAAGGCGAGGCTGGTGGCGTGATGGTTGTTGACGATTACGGCCACCATCCGACGGAAGTTAAGGCGACCCTGGCAGCAGCCAAAATCGGTTCGGGTGGGCGACGCATCGTCGTGTTGTTTCAACCGCATCGTTACAGTCGCACACACGATTTGATGGAAGAGTTTGCGCGCTCGTTCAACAATGCCGACACGCTTTTCGTTACCGACATCTATGCAGCGAGTGAGGACCCGATTGAAGGAACAACGGCGGAAGTTTTGACCACCGCGATCCAGCGATATGGCCACAAGGACGCGCGCTATGTTGGAGCGCTGGAAAACGCGCCGGAGGCCTTGCGAGATCATGTGCAACCGGGAGACTTGGTTTTAACTTTGGGAGCCGGGACGGTCAGCCGGGTGAGCGATCAGTTGTTGACACTGCTTCGTGAAAAAAGCGAAGCCAAGGGCGTCTAGTTTTCGCTTGCGCGAACTGTTCTTCGCGCCTGGTATTTATGGAAGAAACTGCTCAAGAAGATTTTAAGGCACGCGATATTGCCCTCGAAGAAGTCGTAACGCGACTTGGCGTGCGGGCTGAACGCGGCCGTCGCTTTGCCGAGTTAACGAGTTTGCGCGTAGGTGGCGCGATTGATTGGGTTCTATCGCCAGATACGGAAGCGCAGGCAGCGGCAGTTGTGCATGAAATGGACCAGGCCGGAATTGGCTGGCGAGCACTGGGCTCAGGAAGTAACATCCTGGCCGACGACAGTGACCATCATTATGTTGTTTTGAGTCTCAAGGATCTGAAGGGTGAGCTTGAGTTTGACGGCGAGCGAGTCTCCGTTCCGGCTGGGTATTCGCTGCCGCGGCTTTGTATCGACGTTGCGCGGCAAGGCCTGTCGGGAATCGAAGGGCTCGGCGGAATTCCAGGCACAGTCGGCGGTGCGCTGTGGATGAATGCGGGCGCTTATGGTCACGAGATCGGTACAGTCACCGAGACGGTGCGCGTGGCCCGCGATGGATTGGTGGTTGACGTTCCCGGCAACAGCGTTCAATGGAACTATCGTCACACTTCATTTTGCGACGGCGAGCTATTGCTTGGCGCAACTTTGCGGCTGACACCGGACGACCCGGAGAAAATTCGCGCGCGCATGGAAGATGCCAAGTCGCGCCGGATGGCGACGCAACCACACGGGTCGCGTTCGGCGGGCTGCTTTTTTAAGAACCCGCCAACAAGTGCGGTAGGCACCGGCAAGATTATTGATGAGCTGGGAATGAAAGGTTCGCGAAGAGGCAGCGCGGTTATTTCTCCGGTCCATGCCAATTTCATTGTGACTGAGGGTGAGGGCGCGCGAGCTGAAGACGCACTGGCCCTGGCCGAGGAGATTCGCGAGCGCGTTAAGCACGAACATGGCATTGAGCTTGAGTATGAGGTCGAGCTTTGGCGGGCGAGCGCGCCCAGGAACAAGCCGGCGGCCGACGATTCACCAGGTGAACCCGATCGAAAGGAATCGAAGTGAGAGAACAAGCCTTAGGACAAAAGGTCGGAAACCGCAGCGGCCTGGGGAACCACCGCCGCTCGAGTGCTGCGACGCAACGACCGGCGCGACGTGAAAGCACCGGCGAAGCGTTTGTTGGCCGCCTGCGCACGCTACTGGGTTATGTCCCGGCAGTCCTGAAGATCGTTTTAGCTATAGTCGTGGGCGTCGTCATTTTCGCTGGCTATCGGGGCGCGGCGTCGGCCAGTTTCTTCCAGGTTCGAAAAGTCGAAGTGCAGGGCACTTCAAGAGTCTCCGTGGATGAGGTTCAGGCGTTGGTTCGCAAAGAGGTTGAAAAGACCGGCGTTTGGAAAGCTGATCTGAAGGGAATGAATGCGCGTCTGGAAAAACAGCCGTGGATAAGAACTGCGATTGTGTCGCGCGTATTGCCTGATGGGATCCGCGTTCGCATTACTGAGCGCGTCCCGCGCGCGGTAGTGCGCACGGCGTCAGGACGCTTTCGCTGGGTGGATGAGGATGCAGTAATGCTCGGCGAGATGTTGCCAACGGATCAGATACCACCCTTCTTCCTTCGTGGCCTGAATGAGGAAGACTCGGAGGCAGCGCGCACGGAAAACCGCGAGCGAGTCGAGAAATTTTTGGAGTTGCAGCGAGCCTGGGACGCCGCGGGCCTGTCGGAACGTGTTAGTGAAGTGAATCTAATCGACATTCGGGATATTCGAGCGCAGCTGGCTGGTGACGATTCGCACATAGAGATTCGGCTGGGTTCTCAGGATCATGGCAAGCGGCTGAAGGATGGACTGGAAGTGCTTGATGCGCAAAAGCAGTCGCCGCGTGGCTCGCTGATTAGTTATATCGATTTGAGCCAGGGGAATAAGCGGGCGATTGTTGGCCTGACATCCGGCGCCCATGCGTCGGAAGCGACAGCAAATCCAATCGTTGGAACGGCGAGCAAAAGTACGCCTGATCGGCAGACGGCAGTTGCTGTATCGCGCGCGAGTGCTAAGGCCCTGGCCATCAAAAATACCGATAACAAGAGCGCGAAGGACCGCACCGCAAGGGCGTCGGCCACCGAAAAGAAACCAGACAGAGCGAAGAAGCCGGACCACAGATAATGATTGCGATCGTTTCAA
>DATAOU010000014.1:0-5607 GCA_036265575.1 Pyrinomonadaceae bacterium | reverse complement strand
AACGCCAGGAGCGCAGGCTTATGCGCTTTGAGGACTTCGGCAAACTCTGCCGGACAAAACCGCGCCGGTTCCACGGTCAGTGTGTCTGGCGGTTCAAAGCCGAGCTTTAGGCCAAGCTCTGCCGCTTTCTGAAAGACTTCGATAGTGGTCGTTGTGGTTATAAGCAGGCAACTCCCAACTCATCGCCAACGAGCGTTTCGGCCTCTGTGTCCAGTTCCCTAGAGGGCGTGATTTTCTGGGTACTACTCCTATCTACATCTACGGAATTCCCCGTTTTACCTCGTGAAACCCCGAATTGTGTAGATGTAGATGACCTAAGCAGCCGGAATTTGCGTGCCGGTCTGCCGCGTCCTCCACCGTGACCGACCGGCTCCCATTCGCCGAGTCCAGCTTTCACCAGCGCGATCAATTCTCGCTCAGTTCCCACCTTGTCGTTTTTCAATCGGGTGAAGGACTGCATCACTTCCCGCTCGTACACAGCGCCCCCGCGGCGCTCGATGAATTCACAAAGCTCACGTTGCTCCCGCTGCTCGCGCGTCTCAGCCAGATTGGCGTAGATGCGCACGGCTTCATTGCCGAACCAGCGCGCCAGATCACACGCAGCCTGCATGGTGTCGCCGGTGACAACCTCAGCCTGTGGATTGCGCGCGAGTTGTCCGACCAGACCGAGGCGCGCAGCGTAGCCGGTCAGTTTGCACCAGGCGGCCTCTTCATGCTCCCCAGCTTCAACAGAGACAGCGCCACACTCGTTGTAGAAGTCCACGAACACCGCTTTTGGCGTCCCTATCGAGTGGGAGCAACTTTGGACGTTTGTCGCAGTAGTGAGGTTCCGGCGGAAGCAGCCAAAGTTCTTCGAACAATTCCAATGCCGCTTTGCAAATATCGTCGGAGACCGTTTTGTCACTCCAGCGGTCTTGCAGGAATGGTGGATGAGCAAGTAAGAATCGCGCCGGGAGACCGCGTTCGAAGTAGTCCGGGGTTAGAATACGTCTAAAGACTTTAGGCTGAATGCTGCCAGCAATGCACGCGCGGGGGTCATATATTCGGTACCGCCTTTTGTCTGTGCGCCGATCCAGTCCAAAGAGCACACCAGTGTGAAGCGACAGCCACCGGCTCACGTCCGCTCCTTTGCCCGAATGATATTGATCAAACGCTGCGAACCAGTGGCTAAGCTCATCCTTCTTCACCAGCACCCCGTGGGGGTTTTCCTGTATCGCGTCCGCGAGAGCTGCCAGCGTCATATCGTCCATAAGGCAGGTAAGCAAACCCGGAGGGTCAGGCTTTTTGCCAGGCTTCTTTTTTCCCTCTGCCTCCCAACCCGCCCGATCATTTTCGTATTTCTCGCGCGCCTGCTTATTCTGCCGCATCAGGTCCCGCTCATTCTCCATCACTGCGAAGCAACCAGCATTCAAGGCGGGACTCTTGCGGCTACCGCTGCGGCCTATGATGCCTGTCCAAATCACGGGCGGTTGAACGAAACCGGGCTTCAACTTGATCGAACGTGAATTGCCTATTGCTGCGCCTAACGAGCTGAGCAACGGCAGCAGAATAAAAGCAACATCCACGTTGAGGCTCTCAGCAGCGGCAATGACGTACTCCTGCAAAACCGACGGCAACAAGTCGAGTGGTGGCGGACCGTATTGCGGTGGCGGTGATGGCGTTTCATCAGGCTCGGCGTCCTTTGATAGTTCACCGGCGGTTAGGTCAATCTCCGGCGTTTCGTCGATCAACTTCCGGATGGTGTTCCGCGCTGTTTCGTGCGGAAGCGAAGCGATGAAATCAGACACGTCATGAAATCCATCGGGCAGCGCGAAGTGTTTGATTGACTTCGCTTTGCCGGTCAGCGACTCGATCACGTGTTGCGTGTGCTTCTCGCCCTTGCCGTCGTTATCGCCAACATCACCGAAAACGACCACGTCTTTTCCGCACAGCGTCTCGGAATACACATCCCGCCAGTTACCAGCGCCTAACGGATTGGTTGTCGGGACGAATCCGAGTTTCGCCAGGCTGTCGCAGTCCTTCTCACCTTCAGCCACGCAGACGGTTTGCGCCTTTAGGACTTCCGGCAGGCGGTAAAGCACTCGGCCAATGCCATCCAGATTCCATATCCAGCCGCCTTTACCATGAGGTCGTCGCTGACTGAAATCCTTTGGTTGATAGCGGCACGTCTGATAAAGCAGGTTCCCGCTTTCATCGGTGTAATCGTACGTTGCGACAAGCTCCGGCGAAATGTTATTTCCACCGCCCAAAATTCGCATCGCATCAGCGGCGGTCACGTTCCGCTCGATCATCACCCAGTCGATGACGCTGCCGCCACGTTTGCAGTCATGGCATGACCACGACTGCGTTTCCGGGTAGATCATTACAGGCCGATGACCGCGTTTGTGTTGTGTCTGCGGACAAGCGTTCGTGACAAAGGTCTGACCGGCTGGCTTCAGTTCGTGCCCGCGACTGCGAACGAAATCGACGATCGGATTTGCAGCGATGATTTCCTCGCGACTGATTGCCCCCTCCTTTCGTTGTCGATTCGATCTTGGAGTCGGCCGCGCCATTGCTCTGATAGCCAGAATGGCCAACCGAACGTGGTTGCGAGGAGCGCTGCTACGCGATACGTCGTTTGCAGTCGAAGTTTTGCTGCGTCCGCGATTTCCAGTCCGGGCGCGCTTCGTTTTGGCGGTGCGAGCGCGTTCATTTCGTCACCTCCGCTTCTTGCTCCAGTCGCAGCACGTCGCTAAGCCGGTACCGCGCGTCCCGGCCGAGTTTCAAGACAGGCAAGACCCCAGCCTTCTCTCGCCGCTTGATCGTTTCTTTTGAGACCTGCCAACGGGTGGCCAGTTGCGCGCGTGTTAGCAGTCGCAGCTCTTCAGTTAAGTTAGATGTTTGCATAGGCTCTCCAGTTTTTGCCTATGCACTGGTGCACAAATCCCGGGATGAAAAGGGGTGTTACTTATGGGGTGGGTGGTACTACCCCAACCGTTTGGCGATAGCCCTAAGATGTGTTCGAAATTGCGGGCGAAACACTTTGATTGTCGGGGTGCGGGGTTCTATTTGCCACTTCCCCTCTTGCCATCCGGCGAGGAAGCATGGACAAGTTGTTTTCGGTCTGCCTTGGCTTGCAGCTTCACGAGCAGATCAGGATATTTTTTCCTGATCAGCGCCCACAGTTTTGGTTCCCACCTCGGGAAGGTCTTCGGCGACAATAGCGGCAGCTTCATGAAAGGCTGATATTCTGTTGGCACCGGCCTCTTTGCCTTTGGCAAACCTTGCACATGCAACTGAGCCTTCGGCAAAACGAATTCTCCGCGGTAAAACCTAATACACCAGAGTTCGCGGTGAATCGCTTTGTAGAGCGGGGACGCTTTGGACGTTGGAAACCAGAGATCGGGGCGCCAGAACTTACTCTTACGTAACTCCGATTGTACCTGTCGATACGCCTCGTTAGCTTTACGAAGCTTTTCATCATCGCTCGCAATCCAGTACCCGGTGATTGCCAGAAGCCGCTCCGCCCATTCTTCGGCCTTTCGCTCCTTATCCAATGCAAGCGCCGTCAACTCGCTAAGGCCGTCACGCCACAGCGTCTCTAACGCAACACGTGCTTCCCGCGCCAACTTCTTGTTATGGCTCCCGACACGTTCAAACATTTTCCTGAACCAGGAAATGACGAAACAGCACTGCTCCACGTACAATGCCGGATTGTCTAGACCCGCTATGTCCGGCGCCGGCGCGTCAAGAACACGACGAACCTCATCCGGAATCTCCGCCCTTTTTCTAGACAAAATTTTTCGCGAGCCTTGGCCCCTCTTTGGGCTTGTCGCAGGCGCTGACCGCTTGCCCCCCCGGCTACCTGTCGAGGTGGCGATTTACTGCGCTTCACCTTCTTGCCCACTGTAACGTTTCGGTTATGACATTGCTCACTCAGGCGTAACCCACGGCGCGCACTTTTCGTCGCCGCTGCATGGGAAAGACATTCTCCGGTTCCAGCCACTCGCCCACAGAGATTGTTGGCCGCGTTTTCAAATCCGTATAATGCGCCGCAGTGGTGGACAGATCGGCATGGCGCAACACGCGCGATGCAGCGTAAATGCCGTACTTAGATGTGATCAGCGCGCCAAGTTCCTTGCGCAGTTCGTGGAGCGGTTTCTTTGCGGTCACGCCATGTTCGCGCAACCAGGCTGTTACCCGGTCAAAAACGTTTTGCACCCGATAATTTCGCCCCCACATTCGCGGCCCTGATACGCCGTCACCGCCTTCGATCACAAATGCTCCACTGGCACGAGCGCGAAAGCCTCTAAGTAATTCAACAACGCTCGCATCAATCGGAACTTCCCCGCGTGAATCAACGCTTTTCAAGCTCGCCATGTCCGTGTCCTCCACCCGGATAAGGCCACGTTCGAAGTCAATCTGATGCCAGCAAAGCGTGTCGATCTCGCCCTTGCGTAATCCAGCCGCCAACGCAATCAACACCACGAGGAACGCAGGCGAATCGTTCCCGGTCAGTTCGTTCCGCGCCTGTGTTAAGAGCGCTTTTGCGTCAATGCGCGAGAAATACTTGGCGCTTTGCCTTGGAAAAAATTCCACGTGCTGAAACGGTCCCGGTTCCGGCAATGGCACAAAGCGAGTGATCTTTTTGCCGAACAAACTGCGCGCCTGCCGCAACGTGGAATTGCACGAGGTCATTCGTGAACGTTCTTCCGCTGGCGTCTCTGCCCGCTTCACGTACTCCATGCGCCACTTCTGAATTGCTGCGGGGGAAAGAAGCGCGAGTGGAGCAGCGTCAATCGCTCTGCGATACGCTCGCGCGCCGCCACCCTTTGGACCAAAGCGTTTGCGATTGCGCTTCACCCGGATGATGTCCCCAACGATTTTGCGCAATGCGGCGGCGTACAGCGCGAAGGTCGCAGGGTTCACCGTGGCCACGGAATGCGCCGCTTCAATCCACTCGCCCACCCTGGCAATGTTGTCTGCGGGTTTCTGCGGGCGATGCTTGGCAAGCGCTCCCGCGATTCCGAGCGTCAGAAAATCCGTGTAGATGTTTGCTGCTATCCGCGCTGCCGTTTCCGCGTTTCCGGTACCGAGTGAGAACGCCATCCGTTCCCCGCGCATTTGCAGCCGCATGGAATAATGCGGAGACGTTTCACCGCGCGCGTTGATTGGCCTAAAAATCCGCGATCGCCAGTAGCGCGAATCGTTTTTACCGGCTCCCCTCGTAATCGTGTTTGCCACTTGCTTGCCATTTTTGTGGTTCAAACTCGAGCCGGTCTGTTCCGCTATGCGTTCACCTTTGCGAGTTGACAATACATTTGAAATGTGAGATTTACTGCCATTTTCTGTATGCATAATGGCACATTGCGGCGCACGACAGAACATGTCAAGAGGCAAAATTCGGATCAGAAGGTTGGGGTTTCGAATCCCTCCAGGCACGAATTAGCCGAGTGTTTCAGCACGCCAAAAAAGGCTCCCCTGAAATTCTAATTACAGCGTGATCAGCGCCTACGTGATTGAGCTCGCGTTGCCTCGACGGCCGAGAACAACTATTGATGTCTCGAAGCAATGGATAGGGGACGAGACGAAAAGTTCATGCGCGCTGCACTCAAAGAGGCAAACAAG
>DATAOU010000013.1:0-3820 GCA_036265575.1 Pyrinomonadaceae bacterium | reverse complement strand
TGGTCTTGCTGGCACGATTTTTTTTACCTGGACGGACGAATGGTTCACGGGCGGACAGGAAGTTACCGACTGGGCGTTTGGGGTCGTTACACGGGAACGCCGGCCCAAGAAGGCGTTCTACATGCTGGAAGAGAAACTGGGCCGAAACAATTCCACTTTGCCTCATCGTCCCTTGCCGAAGGCGCCATTCGTTTCGATAATTGTTTGTTCGTACAATGGTGGCCCGACTCTTGCATCGTGCCTTGATTCGTTAGGTAAACTGAATTACCCCGAGTATGAGGTCATTCTGGTCGATGACGGATCGACGGACGATACATCTTACATCGCAGCGCAGTTCCCATGGGTGCGCTACATTCATCAAAGCAATCAAGGATTGAGCCACGCCCGCAATACGGGCGCCGCCGCTGCCAAGGGTGATGTGTTCGCCTATACCGATTCCGACTGCATGGTCGATCCGGATTGGCTCTATTATCTCATCGGTACTCTTGTAAGCGGTGATTACGCTGGAGTAGGCGGACCGAATGTTACGCCGCCAGCCAAAAGTTGGATTCAGGCCTGCGTTGCAGCGGCCCCGGGCGGACCGAGCCATGTGCTGCTTACAGATGTGGTCGCCGAGCATATTCCCGGTTGTAACATGGCGTTCTATCGCTGGGCGTTTGAAGGCGTGGGCGGCTTTGATACCGAATACCGCAAAGCAGGGGATGACGTCGATTTTTGCTGGCGACTTCAGCAGGCCGGCTGGGTCATTGCTTTCAGTCCAACCGCGATCGTCTGGCACTACCGACGCTTTACTCTTCGCGCTTTTTTTAAGCAGCAGGACGGCTATGGCGAAGCAGAGTCATTGCTACGGTTTAAGCATTTGATCTTTTTCGGACCAACAGGCACGGCGAAATGGCGTGGCCAGATCTACGGGACGCCGCGGTTCAGCTGGTTCGTGAACCGGCCGGTGATCTATCACGGAATGTTTGGTGAAGGTTTTTTTCAATCGATTTATCCCACGCCTCAATCAGATGTTGCCGCCTACCTAAGCAGCATTGAGTGGTTTGCCCTGACGATTTTCCTGTTCGGCCTGGGCATTTTTCTCCCCGCATTGCGCATTGTCCCGTACCTCATGCTTGGCGGCACGCTGTGCGTTGCCCTTTCCTACATGGTGCGAGCGTCCATTGAACCGAAATTCGATACGGCTGGGGCGCGGCTGCTTGTCATGTTTCTGGCCTTTGTCCAACCGCTCGTGCGCGGATTCTCCCGTTATTTCACGTGGCTGCATTTCAAACGCACACCTGCAAGCGTGATTCGGGCGCACGAACATCTACCGGAGCGCAGCCGTTTTGCGGGCAGTCTAAGTCGCCGGGTTTTTTGGAGCGAACAGGGGAGGGACCGCCACTATTTGCTCGGTGCGATCTTCGAGCTGCTGGATGAAGAAGGCTGGCGTTATTCCACTGACAGTGGGTGGAATGAGTGGGACATTCAAATCTATGGTAATTTTTGGTGGAGCATCGCGCTTCAGACCGTCACCGAGTATCACGGGGGCGGTAAGTGTTTGACTCGTGTTCGGCTTCGCAACCGGTTTGTCACCACGACAATTATTTTCAATCTGATCGCCTTAAGTTTATTGATTTATCGGCAGCTCAATATCTCGCACGTAGATCTTTGGGTCCTTGTTCCGTACCTGCTCTTTCTGGTGTTTCTCTGGACGCGCGCGCGTTTGCTCAAGTCACGGGTAGCAGAGCTTGTCGATCTTGCAGGGCACCGCGCATGCCTGCAGCGGGTGACGCGTCGAGGCAAAGTCGTCGGAAGCGAGTCAACGCCGCGAGTTGAGATGCCAGCGAAGACCGTGGACGAGGTCTCGCCGCACGTACCCGACTAGGCGCGCTACTTGCTGAAGCGCCTCGGAACTTCGTGTCAGAACTTCAAACGGACTCTGCCATTTCCGTATGCGATTCGGCCGATTCGTTTTGCCTTTAACATTAGCATTGAGCGTCCAGCGTCACGTTCGGAAACTACTGCCACCATTCCAATCCCCATATTAAAAACCTGATACATCTCCTGAGGATCGATCTTTCCGTTTTTCTCCAGGAGCTGAAAGATCCGAGGCAGACGCCAGCTTTTCGTTTCAATTACTGCGTCACAATTTCCAGGTAAGGTTCGCGGCAGGTTGTCAATGAGCCCGCCGCCTGTGATGTGGGCAAGACCTTTAATCATGCCGCTTTGGATTTTTGCCAGAAGCGGCTGATAATTTTTGTGCACACGCAGTAATTCCTGGCCGACCGTTTTCGCCATACCGGGCAGGCGCGAAGTAACTTTGAGCCGCATTTTGCGGAACAGAATTTCTCGTGCCAGCGAGTAGCCGTTGGTATGCAAACCATTCGATTCCAGCCCGAGAATTACGTCGCCAGGACGGATTTTCCTGCCGTCGATGATATTGCCGCGGTCGACGACGCCAATGATGCAGCCAGCGAGATCGTATTCGCCCTTGCGATAAATTCCGGGCATCTGGGCTGTTTCGCCGCCAAGAAGCGCACAACCCGAGGATCGACAGGCGCGCGAAAGACCCCGAAGCAGTTGTTGGAACACACGGGGTTCAAGTTTCCCGCAGCCAATGTAATCCAGGAAAAAAAGCGGACGTGCGCCCAAGACTGCGATGTCGTTCACACAATGGTTAACGAGATCGGCGCCGACCGTTTCATGTTTATTCAGAGCAAACGCGATTTTTAGTTTCGTTCCGACGCCATCAATGCTTGCAACCAGGACCGGCTCGCGCATTCCAGAGTAGTTCGCTCGAAACAAGCCGCCGAAACCGCCAATCCCACCCAACACTTGCGGCCCATGCGTTTGCCTAACGAGTGACTGGATGGCGCGCTTGAGTCTATTGCCAAGATCGACATCAACCCCAGCACGAGCGTATGCTTTTTGCTTCTTTGTCATGTCGAGCGAAGTCGAGACATCTCTGTTTTTGATCTTAACAGCAAGAGATTTGATTCGCTCACTCCTTGTTCGCTCAGCCTCTGGCCTTCCCGTCCATGTCGCGGCTTCCCCAGCTGCTCCATTCTCGACTCCGCGTCGCTCCGCTCGAAATGACAAGCTACTATTTCAGATCCGCGAATAACGTCGGATGTGCTTGCTGATCGGCGAGCGCTTTGGCGCGCTGCTCGCGTTTCTCCATGATGAACTTGTCCAGCGCAGGATCGACGGGCAGGGGATAATCTCCGTTGAAACAGGCCAGGCAAAAGCTATTCATCGGCTTTCCAGTCGCTCGTACCATGCCTTCAACATCGAGGTAACCGAGGCTATCGACACCGAGGTATTTGCAGATGTCGTCCATCGACATCTGGTTCGCAATCAACTTTTCCGGATCAGGAAAGTCGATTCCGTAGTGACAAGCAAAACGGTGTGGCGGACAGCTCACGCGCATGTGCACTTCTTTGGCGCCAGCTTCGCGCAAGTTCACTACGCGCGCTCGCGAGGTCGTCCCGCGCACGATCGAGTCGTCCACAACCACAACCCGTTTTCCAGCAACCATTTCTTTGATCAGATTCAACTTTACCCGCACATCGAAATCGCGGATGAGCTGGCTCGGCTGCAAAAACGTTCGGCCAATGTAGTGATTGCGGACAAAGGCATGGGCATACGGAATATTTAGCTCCTGCGCGAAACCAAGAGCGGCATAATTTCCCGAGTCGGGCACTGGGACAACGATGTCTGCATCGACCGGGAATTTTCTTGCCAATTCGCGTCCCATTTCCATGCGCACCTTGCCGACGTTAACGCCGCCGATCATACTGTCCGGGCGCGCGAAATAGACGTATTCGAACATGCAGAA
>DATAOU010000012.1:0-8739 GCA_036265575.1 Pyrinomonadaceae bacterium | reverse complement strand
ATTCGATTGCCGCGGTCACGGGCGCGTGTAATGCCGGCGCCGGCTGCCGCTCGTGCTACCCATTGATTGAAGACATTCTTGCGGAAGTGAATCGTAAATCGTAAATAGTAAATAGTCGGGGTGGGAAATTGACACAGTACGAATTGGAAAGTCTTTGGATAAGCGCGGATGGAATCGCAGATGTTCGTTACCGTTTTGGTGACCTGGTTCTGCTCAAGTCAGGCGATCATACTGGACACACCGCTGAAGTCATTTCGTTGCTGTCCATCGACCCAGAGCCGCTTTACGTTGTCGAGCTACCAAACGGCCGTTCCGCAGTTCTGTCGGAGGACGAGCTACAAGCCACAGGATCTTCAAGCGGGCGAACTCTCAAGCTAAGACCCCCCGGATCGCTTCCGTTTTAACTATTTACGATTCACGATTTACCATTCACGATTTATCATTGCTGATTCAGCTTTTGAATATCACTCCCTCTCCCTTTGGGGGAGGGTAGGGGAGAGGGTCTGACGGGTCCGACAAACCCTTCCCCTCTCTCCCCTTCCCAAAGGGAAGGGGAAGAATAACGATTCACGATTTACGATTCACGATTTACGAACGATGATCTATCTCGACAACAACGCCACCACGCGCGTCGCGCCGGAAGTTTTCGCGGCGATGCAACCTTATCTGACCGAGAGTTACGGCAATCCGTCTTCAGCGCACTCTCTGGGCCGGCGAATGAAAGCCGCAGTGGAACGCGCGAGAGAACAAGTCGCTAAGTTAATAGGCGCGGCTCAGGCTAGTGAAATAGTTTTCACCTCTTGCGGTTCGGAATCGGACAACTGGGCCATCGGCGGTTTTCTCGAACAGAATCCTACTCGCCGTCACATCATTACCACCCGCGTCGAGCACGAAGCCGTGCGCAACCTTTGCACGCATCTCGAGCAGCTTGGCTGCGAGGTTACCTGGCTTGAAGTAAGTGAAACAGGCGAACTAAATCTTGACGACTTACGCCAGGCGTTGCGCCGTGACACGGGAATTGTTTCGGTAATGTTGGCCAACAACGAAACGGGTGTGCTGTTCCCCATAGATGAGATCGGAAAGATCATTCGCGAAAGGTCAGACGCTGTATTTCACGTTGATGGCGTTCAAGCGGTTGGAAAAATTCCAATCGACATGAAGAAGAGCGAAGTCGATCTGTTTGCGCTTTCGGGTCACAAATTACACGGACCGCAGGGCGTGGGCGCGCTATACATTCGTGAAGGTATAACGTTGCCGCCGTTCATCATTGGCGGTGGCCAGGAATCAGGCCGGCGCGCGGGGACTTCTGCTGTTCCCAATATCGTTGGCCTTGGTGCAGCTTGCGAGTTGGCACGAAACGTCGACGGACATGATCGCATCGAAAACCTGCGCAATAAGCTGGAAGACGAAATCCTGCGCACAATTCCCAACGCGCGTTTAAACGGCACGCCGGATCGCGCGAAGCGCTTGCCGAACACCGCAAACATTTCTTTTGCATACGTTGAAGGCGAAAACATTCTGGTCCAACTCGACGAGTTGGGCATTTGCGTCTCAACTGGTTCAGCTTGTCATTCCACCACACGTGAATCTTCGCCGACGTTGCGCGCGATGAACGTGCCTTACACCGCGGCCCAGGGTTCGATCAGGTTTTCACTCGGGCGCTACAACACTGAAGCTGAAATCGATCAAACATTGAAAGTGCTTCCGGAGATCATAAGCAAACTGGTAGAGATGTCGCCTTATGATAAAGAGCTAAAAGCGTTGTATGCCGCTCACGACTAGTGACTCGTTCGAAGTCGTTCGCGCACGGCATACCGTGTGCCTACACACATGAACGCGTAGTAAAGGCTTCCCGCTTTAGTCGACTCAGCTTTACTGCTAGAATCTTTTCAGGCTTTAAATCAAATTCGCCACTTCCGGTAGTTTTCGGAGCATTTTTTGATGTCAGGTGAATCCGCCATCCCCCAAAACCATCCTATTGCCGTCGCCAAAACCGACGCGTCTCACAAGGCACGCGCTGACAGCGTGAGCCTGATGGAAACTGACGATTACGTTTGTATTGAGCCTTCCACGCCGCTTTTCAAAGCCATACAGGTAATGAAACAGGACGAAGGCGGTTGTGCGATAGTTTGCGCAGCGGACCGCTCGGTGGTGGGGATTTTTACGGAACGCGATCTGCTGACGAAGGTGGTGGGGCAAGCGGTGGACGAGACCGCGCCGGTGAGCAATTGGATGTCGCCAGTAGTCGCAACGTTAACGCCGGACGCCACCATCGGCGATGCCGTGACGATCATGAACGACAAGGGTTATCGCAATATCCCGCTGGTAAAAAATGGCAAGCTGGTCGGTTCGATATCGGTATTCGACGTAATTCGTTATCTCGCCGAAAGCTACCCCAAGACCACGATGAACCTGCCGCCGAATCCGAATCAGGTAATGGAAACCACCGATGGCGGGTAAAACTTCGTGAATCGTGAATGGTAAATCGTAAATAGTCGGTACGCTTTTTCTATTCACGATTTACGATTGACGATTTACGCCTTAATTGGAAAGGACGTTAGCCAAACCACATGAGCACTGTTATCGAACCCCCGTTAGAACAAACGGAAAAGAACCTCGAGGAAGTTGAAGCCGTAACCATCCGCTTTGCCGGCGACTCTGGCGACGGCATGCAGTTAACGGGCACTCAATTTACCAACACGTCAGCCGTTGTCGGTAACGACATCTCGACGTTGCCTGATTTCCCTGCCGAGATTCGCGCGCCCGCGGGTAGCTTGCCAGGCGTGAGCGGTTTCCAGTTGAACTTCTCGAGCCAGGACATCAAAACACCGGGCGATCAGCCCAGCGTTTTAGTGGCGATGAATCCGGCGGCGCTGAAAGTGAACTTGCCCGATCTCGCCGAAGGCGGCACGCTGATTATTAACACCGACGGCTTTACGCCTGAGAACCTGAAGTATGCAAACTATGCCTCCAATCCGCTGGAAGATGGTTCGCTTGCCGGCTATCGCGTGCACAAGTTGCCCGTGACCACGCTGAACATGAATGCGCTTAAGGGGAACGTCACGCTTTCGCGCAAAGAGATCGATCGTTCTAAAAACTTTTTCGCGCTCGGCGTGCTCTATTGGCTGTATGACCGGCCGATGGAAAACACGCTCAACTGGATTACGAGCAAGTTTGGCAAGAACCCCGAACTTGCAAAAGCAAACGAAATTGCGTTGCGCACCGGTTACAACTTTGCCGACACGACCGAAATCTTTACCACGCACTACACGATCAAGAAGGCGAAGATTGCTCCCGGCAAGTACCGGAAAATTACCGGTAACGAGGCGACCGCGATCGGGTTTGTGGCGGCGTCACAACTTGCGAATCGCCCGCTGTTCTACGGCTCATATCCGATCACGCCGGCATCCGACATCCTGCATGAGCTGGCCCGCCACAAGAGTTTTGGTGTGAAGACCTTTCAGGCCGAGGATGAAATTGCGGCGGTATGCGCCGCCATCGGCGCAAGCTTTGCCGGACAGATTGGCTTGACTGGAACCTCGGGTCCCGGTGTCGCACTCAAACAGGAAGCAATTGGTTTGGCAGTGATGACTGAATTGCCGCTGGTGATCATTAACGTGCAGCGCGGTGGTCCATCTACCGGCTTGCCAACAAAAACCGAGCAGGCAGATTTGTTTCAGGCAGTCTGGGGTCGCAACGGCGAGTGCCCTGCAATCGTCCTTGCGCCGTCAACACCCGCCGATTGTTTTCAGATGGCCATTGAAGCTGTGCGTTTGGCATTCAAATTTATGAGCCCGGTGTTTTATCTGTCTGATGGTTATCTCGCGAACGGAGCTGAACCCTGGGCCATTCCGGAAATCAGCGACCTGCCAAAGATTGAAGTTAAGTTTGCGTCTGATCCGGCGACGTTCATGCCCTACTCGCGCGATCCGGAAACGCTGGCGCGGCCCTACGCAATTCCAGGAACGCCCGGGCTCGAACATCGCATTGGCGGTATCGAGAAGCAGCACATCACCGGCAACGTCAACTACGATCCGGAAAACCATCATTTGATGGTCAAGCTGCGCCAGGAAAAAATCGATCGGGTTGCGAATGACATTCCCCCCGTCGAGGTGTTTGGAGAAAAAACGGGCAAGGTGCTGGTGCTGGGTTGGGGTTCAACCTATGGCTCGATCAGTACCGCTGTCGAGAAACTTCAGAGCGAAGGCAAGAGCGTTTCCGCCGCGCACCTGCGCTACCTGAATCCATTCCCCAAGAACCTGGGCGAGGTGATAGCTGGATTCGAAACCGTGATTATCCCGGAGATGAACCTGGGCCAACTGTGCACCATGATTCGCGCGAAGTATCTGGTCGATGCGATTGCGTTCTCGAAAGTTAAAGGACGGCCGTTCCAGATTCGCGAGATCGTTCGCAAGGTCGAAGAGTACTTGTAGATGTCCGATAAACATCAGTTTGTCGAAGTGAAGCGATATCACCCTTTGCCGCCTGTATTTTCTCAGGAGTAGATGTGAGCACTGAATTACAACTCATGACCGCTGATGAGCTTCTGGCTTTACCTCGAGGCGAGTTCCGCTACGAACTCGTCAATGGAGAACTAAAGAAGATGTCACCAGCGGGCCATAACCATGGGCGCATTATCATTCGTCTCACGACACCGCTCGATTTACATGTTCGCAAAAACAAGTTAGGCGCTGTGTACGCAGCCGAAACCGGATTCAAACTTGGCTCGCACCCCGATACGGTCCGGGCTCCAGATATTGCTTTCATTGAAGCGCAACGCGTACGAGCGGTTGGCGATACAACAGGCTATTGGCCTGGCGCGCCGGACCTCGCCGTTGAGGTTTTGAGTCCGGACGACCGGGCTTCGGAGATAGAGAAAAAGGTCTCAAGTTGGTTGGCTGCGGGATGCCGACAAGTGTGGGTGGTCAGCCCTAAGAAGAGAACCGTCACTATCCATATTCCTCAAACGGACAGTGTAACGTTGACTGAAAAGGACACCTTGAGCGGCGGCGAAGTCGTGCCAGGATTCGAGGTTTCAGTAGCTGAGATTTTTGCTGAGTAGTCATAATTTGAAGGAGCACTAATGAGCACAAACGGAAATAGTACCAGTGGCAATGGCAACCTGGCGCACGTCGAGGCGAGCGTCTCTGCCGAAAGTGAAGTTGGTTCGGCGGTCTCGGGCCGCATTGCGCCGCCTCCGGGCCAACTGAAAAAGTCGGACTTTGTTTCGGATCAGGAAGTGCGCTGGTGTCCGGGCTGCGGTGACTACGCAATTCTCAACAACGTACAGAAAGTTATGCCCGAACTCGGTGTGCCGCGCGAAAAGATCGTTTTCGTTTCCGGCATCGGATGCTCGTCGCGCTTTCCGTATTACATGAACACCTACGGCTTTCACTCGATTCATGGCCGCGCGCCGGCGGTGGCCACCGGCATTAAGTGCGCCAATCCAGAGCTTAGCGTTTGGGTGATTACGGGCGACGGCGACGCACTGTCGATCGGCGGCAACCATTTTATGCACGCCATTCGGCGCAATCTCGACATCAATTACATCCTTTTCAACAACCGCATTTATGGTTTGACCAAGGGCCAGTACAGTCCCACTTCCGAGTTTGGCAAGAAAACTAAATCCAGCCCGGTCGGGGTTGTTGACTACCCTATCAATCCACTTTCGCTCGCCATCGCCAGCGAATCGACATTTGTGGGACGCTCAATTGATATTGACGTCAAACATCTCGGCATGGTGGTGGAAGCGGCGGCGAAACATAAAGGCATCTCTTTCATCGAGGTCTACCAAAACTGCAATATCTTTAATGATCATGCGTTCGATTCGTTTGCCGAACGCAGCGTGCGCACCGATCGCGTGCTCTATCTCGAACATGGCAAGCCGATGATTTACGGTAAGGACCGGAACAAAGGCATTCGCATGAATGGCGCGCATCCGGAAGTAGTAACGATTGGCGAGAATGGAATCACTGAAAACGATCTGCTGGTCCATGACATCTATTTGAAGGACCCTTCAGTAGCTTTCATGTTGGCACGTATGGAACAACCGGATTTTCCCCAGCCGGTTGGTATCTTCCGCGCCGTTGAACGGCCTAGCTATGAAGAGATGATGGCTGATCAAATTAAAGCTGCGATTGCCAAAGGTGGACCCGGCAGCCTGGACAAACTAATCAACAGCGGCGATACGTGGACCGTTCAGTGATTGCGGAATGCGGATTTCGGATTGCGGATTTCAAATCATCCCATGTCGAATCCACCAATAAGTTGTCGCTAGACGATTATCAAATGTTCGTTATGGTCCTAAATCCGCAATCCGAAATCAGCAATCTGCAATCGCCATGGCTGCGACAAACTTAATTCCGCAATCCGAAATCAGCAATCCGCAATCGCTATGAACTGTCCTTCCTGTGGTCACGAAAACATTGACGGCATTGACCGTTGCGAGAATTGTCTGGCGCCGTTTCGCCAACTCGACATTCCCAGCATCGACGCGGCGGAAAGTTTTGCGCAATCCGTAATGGAAGATAACTTGGGCCGGCTGGAATATGAGCCGCCCGTTTGCGTCTCGCCAGATGCGTTGGCCAGCGATGTCACGAAACAAATGAAAGATGCGAACACCGGTTGCGCGCTGGTAGTCGACGGCGGCAAGCTGGTTGGAATATTTACCGAACACGATGTGCTGCTGCGGCTAACTGGAGCGGACATTGGGACCGCGGATTCTGGGACCGCGGGCGTCCTGCCCGCAAATGAGCGCGAAGCGCGAACCTCGTTTGCCGAGGGGCTGCCCGCGAATCAAATCCCGACCAGCGAAATTCCTCTCGAAGAATTGCGCGCCGACGAAATGGAATTTGGCGAAACGAATGCCGCTCGCACTTATTCCGGCTTTGAAGTACCGATCGCCGAACTGATGAGCCGCAACCCGGAGACACTTCACGAAAAAGATTCGGTCGCCGAGGCCCTAAATAGAATGTCAGTTGGCCGCTACCGCCATTTGCCCGTAAGGAAAAGCGACGGCAGCTACGCCGTCGCTTCAATCAAATCCGTCCTCAACTACATCGCCAAAGAAGACTGGTAAAGTAGCATAGACTTTAGTCTGTGGTTGTTACCCCACAAATCATTGTGCCAGGACGTCACCGACTAAAGTCGACGCTACTACTCACGCCCGTCCGGCCACCTCGCCAGTTTGCGTGTTCACTCGCACCAGTTCGCCTTCTTTAATAAACAACGGCACGCGCCCCACTAAACCAGTCTCCAGCGTCGCTTGCTTGGTTGCGCCCCCGGCCGCCGTATCGCCACGCATTCCCAGCTCCGTCGAAACGACGGCGAGCTCGACATATTGCGGCAAGCGCAACGATACCGCCGCGCCGTTGTATTTCAGCACCTGCAGCGACACGCCTTCCTTCAGATAGTCACGATCGCTCCCGACATCTTCCGCCGAAAAAGTGAACTGCTCGTAACTCTTCTCGTCCATGAAGTGATACCCGTGTGCATCACTGTAAAGAAAAGACGCAGGCGCAAACTCGACATCCGGCTCTTCAAACTTCTCACTCGAACGAAAGTTTTTTTCCAGCACCGCGCCAGTTAACAAATGGCGCAACTTCGTGCGCACCATCGTCGCGGCGCCTCGTGCGGTCGGCGAAGCAAAAAATACTTCCAGCACCACGTACGGCTGCCCTTCCACCGAGATCAGCAGTTTCCGTTTTAGTTCGTTAGCACCAATCAATGCCATTGCAATTCATTTCCTCCGCGACTCTTTAACTCGCTAATCTACGTCCCTGACTTCAACTCAAACGATGAGAAAAACTTTTTGCCGCGGTCTGCCGCGACCGTTGCCTCCATGCTAGTCACGTGCAGAAAGGTGAGACTATACAAGCGTTTATCGACCAGATAAATTTTGGTCAGGATAGTTATCTCTGTCCCTTCATTTACCTTGAGTGACATATGCAGTTCGCGGCCAGGATTAGTTTTCAGACTGATCTTTTCTTCGCCTACCAGAGTCGCGCCGGCGCCGCGGACGATCCCGTCGCGTGTTACGTCAAGAAAATGCTGCGCGTCGGCGCCAGTTGATTCGACATCGAAATATTCGCAGATGAAACCGTAGCCGCTTTCAAGATCGGAATAACGATAGTTGGTTATACCGCTCGAATCTGTAGCTGCCACACTCTCAAACTTTGGCTCCTTAGGTAAGAGAACGGAAAAGCGGCCCTCGGGCGAACTAAACTTAATCCAGGGTGTCTCGGTTTGCACCGCAGCAGCGATACCGTTTGATTGATTGCTGACAACGATCGGCACGCCGTATCCAATCGGCGCGGTTAGCAGAAGCAGAGATACTGCCAGGGTTTTATTGCGCATTTGAACCTCCGGAAGAGTCATTGAGAAGTGCGAAAGACTTCTAGTTGATCCGCTGCGTCGAAGTCAATGTCAGTCGCAATCGTAAAGCAAACTGTTAGTTTGCGGTGGTTAGTCAACGCTCAGCCTGAATGGCCGAGGAACGCCGCCAACTAACAGTTTGCTTTACGATCTTTCTTGCCACAACCTTCCAGCTCGCGGTGTTTTCAATTTGTAACGCCGACATTTGTTCGCCTATTCAAGCAAGCACGGGTTTCAACAATTTCCTTCTAAGCGAGGCTCCCATGTCAAAGAATATTAACTTTCTGCTGCGTTCGATTCTGAGTCTAACTTTCCTGGTTGTCGTTGTCGGTTGCAACGCCGCCGCCGCACAAACTGAAGTCACGG
>DATAOU010000011.1:0-4780 GCA_036265575.1 Pyrinomonadaceae bacterium | reverse complement strand
GATAACGATGTCTTCCAGATAACGTTGCTGTTGTTCCAAACGCATGTTGCCCAGCTTCAGCAACTTTTCTAGCTGTGGACCAACGCGTTCACGGTAATCAGGTAGCGTCAGCGTCTCGATATCCATCGTGTACGCGCGCGGGAGCACGGGATCCGCGTTCTGATGTTCGCGGTATTGCTCGAGCGTGATAGGACGATATTCGCTGACAACAAACTGCTGCCGTTCCTGGAAAGTTTCCAGGGTTCCGGCGATGCCAAACAGCCCCGGTTTGATATCTTTCCAAATGTCGAGTGTCTCGCCCCAGATTTTCAACGGCAGGGAGCCGGTCGCGTTACGCGCAGTGGCATCGCAGAAGCGTTTGCCTTGTTGCGTGCGTTTTTCGCGGACCGAGGTGATGACGACCATCAACCACAGCTCTTCGCCCTGGGGCATTTCGGGAATGGGGATATTGCCTCTCATAAGTTCCGCACTAACCTGCTGGTATTCTGCTGCAATTTTTTTTGCAGCGAACGCAAACTTACAGTTTGCTTTACATCATTAACGAGCGCGAAAGTCTATTCTATACTGTCGCCCGCCGCTAAAGGGTCACCCACCAAAGTTAATTTTGGTTTTATCTTTGCGATGCTTCTTTTGTCTGGGTAATTTGTGCTATCTGCGAAGTCTGCGGATTAATGCTTTGCTTGGGCGGAACGATCAACTTCGGCATTCATCCGGCCGGTGAGCATCAGCCAGATCATTTTGTAGTCACCCATGAACGACCACAGCGGATATTGAAAAGTAGCGGGTTTGTTTTTCTCGATGAAGAAGTGACCGATCCAGGCGGCGCCATAGCCGGGGATGAGAGCGAGCGGGAACAACCACCACTTGCCGACGATAATGAAGTACACAACGCAGCCAAGCGCGATCGAGGTCCCCAGCAGGTGCAGGAGGCGAGTCTGCGGCTTGCTGTGCTCAGCCACATAGTGTGGCCAGAACTCGGTGAATGAATTGTATTCACGTTGAACCATGCGGATACTTTTCCTTTACCATGTGCTCACACGCTCGCGGCTTTGCCGCCTTTCGTGCGGAAAGGCTTTGCCTTTCCGGCCGCCGTCATCACACTTAGAGGCTACGCCTCGGACTTGGAGGCATAGCCTCCAAAAGAAAAGGAAAACACCTGGTCGGTAAGGCAAAGCCTTACCGGACGGAAGGCGGCAAAGCCGCGGCTTGTCCATCTGCCCAAGGCACGGATTAGTCTCTCTCTCTAAAGATCAAGCCGGGGAAAACAACTGCATAAATTGTTCCGCAGCAACCGGCGGGACGCGCGCAAGTTGCAGGTTTTCTTCAACGTGTTCGCGGCTACTCATGCCCACCAGTGCGGTCGTGATGCCCGGCGCCGAGCGCACAAATTGTATCGCTGTCTGCGCGTCGGTAGGCAATGACCCTAATGTCTCTCGAATGTTTTCCGACAGCCCACGCGCAACGCGACCTTGAAAAATCGACGCGCTGGAAATGACGGTAACCCCCAGCAACTCGGCCGCCTCGAGCAGCGTTAGAGATTGACCTTCAACCGCTTGATTCGCCATGGTCAGTGCTTCCGGCATGGCCAGATTAAAAGGCAGCTGAATGAAACGAAAGCCATGTGCGTCACCCCCAACCTCGCCCGCCAACGAAACCATGCGCGACAAAGAATGATAACCCGCTGACGCGCGGGGAACTCGAAAACCGTTCCAGGTAGCCACGCCATAAAATTTCAATTTCCCTTGCGCGCGATTTTCTTCAAGCTGCGCAAAGGCCGCGCGCAGCCGCGAGTAGAACTCATCGTCAGAAACCTGACCTAACTGTGACTCCGGGTTGTGTATGTAATAAAGATCTACGCAGCTCAGATTCATGTTGATCAGCGACTGGTCCAACTGGTGCTGCAGGTACCGGGGCGTCATGCAATGGCTGCCCACGATATCTTCAAAGCCTGCTATTCCGGGTTTCACGAAAGTTTCTTCAACGTAGGCACGAACGTCTCGCGGGGGTGCGCCGTCAAACGGCAAGTAACCGCCCTTAGTGCAGATGAACAGTTCAGCGCGCGAAAAGCCTTTAGTGCCAGTCAATACACTCAAAGCGCTGCCAATCGATCGTTCACTTCTTTGAAAACGATAGTTCGCGGCGGTATCAATCACATTCGCGCCAAGTTCAACAGCACGCACAACCGCATCGGTATACGCTTGATCGATTCGTGCATCCGCGTCGCCGAGGTACGTGCCAATGCCAATCGAAGACAACCACAGACGCTGGCGCTCGCGGAAATGACCTTCGGCGGCGCCGGGGAAGCGGTCGCGATAATGAATAGTGCCGGCGGGAGTTGCGTTGTTGGGAACTGACATAAGGCAGAAGTCAGAGGTCAGAAGTCAGAAGTCGGACGTCAGAAGTCAGAAAGTATCAATAATAATGCTGACGCACAATCCCGCGCCCGGCAAGGTGATGGGTCGAGATGATGTCCGATAGGCTTTAGCTTGTCGTAAGTTGCGACAAACTAAAGTTTGTCGGACATTTGTGTTAGTTTTGCAGCATCCGAACTGTTCAGAGTCCAAGCTTCAGCTTGTTTTTTTTGAAACGGGCAACTTAAAGGTTGGACTCTCATCTTCTTGTTGCTGAACTGGAATACTGAAGGAAGCATATGGACTATTTTTTTAACTGGCAGCAGCACGCGGGCTCAAAGCCCGATAAGTTTTTCAAAGCCACTCTGTTCCAGGGCGAGCACATGATGGTTGGACTAAACTGCCTCGAGCCGGGACAGACGCAATACGCGCACGCACATGAGGGCGCCGACAAATTCTATTTTGTGTTGGCCGGCTCAGGAACTTTCACCGTTGGCGACGAAGAGCGACAGGCTGATGCAGGAACAGTCATCGCAGCGCCGGCGGGCACAAAACATGGCGTTACTAATTCCGGCGCCGAGCGACTTTCGTTGCTGGTTGCTATCGCCCCTCCGCCTATCAAATGACAACTGAACACTCTTTGCCGCGCCAGTCTTCGCTTGACGTTTCGCCCGACGAATTGCGAGACCTATCGTCGCGTGTCAATGAACTCGTGCTGCAATACTTTTCTGAAATCGCGGACCTGCCTGTTTTTCCCAAAACGGTTGGCGGCGCAACACTCGCCCAGGTGGGCGCAACCCTCAATGCAGAAGGCGAGCCGCTGGAACGGCTCATAAACGACTGCCACACAATCCTTAGAAATAGTCGTCACAACGGCCACCCACGCTTCTTTGGTTATGTCGCATCGCCGGCCACGCCTGTGGGCGCCTTTGCCGATCTTATTGCTTCGGCGTTGAATTCGAATGTCACCTCGTGGCGTTCCGGTCCGGCCGCTACAGAAATCGAACGCACGGTGGTCCGTTGGCTCGGATCGTTGATTGGCTATGATGACGACGCGCGCGGCCTGCTCACCAGCGGCGGATCGCTGGCCAACATGACCGCGTTGTTGATTGCGCAACGTGTAAAGAGTGGCAGGGATGCAGGGCGAAAAGGACTCTGGCGAAGCGAAGCGCCAATGACCATCTATGCTTCCCACCAGGTTCACATGTCGATTCCGAAGGCGGCGGACATCCTCGGCTTTGGGCGCGAGCAGGTGCGGTTGATTGCTTGCGACGATAAGTTTCGCATGAATGTGAGTCTGCTGCGCGAGCGCATCGCTGCGGATCTGCAAAGCGGATTGAAACCGTTTTGCGTCGTCGCCAGCGCGGGCACCACGAACACGGGCGCAGTGGATCCACTTTTTGCAATTGCTGATGTGGCGGGGGAGTTTGATCTTTGGTTTCACATCGATGGGGCGTATGGTGCACCTGCTGCGCTCGACCAAACCAAACGCTCACTCTTTGCAGGGCTCGAACGCGCGGACTCCATATCTCTTGATCCACACAAATGGCTGTATGTACCGCTGGATTGTGGCTGCCTCTTATTTCGCGATGAAGCTAAAGCGCGCGTCGCGTTTGGGGATGAGGATGCGGACTATATAAAAGTGCTCGAGCAAGACGCTGATGAGTCATTTGCCTTTTGGAATTATGGACCAGAACTTTCTCGGCGGTTTCGTGCGCTCAAGATTTGGCTGACGCTGCGTTACTACGGCGCGCGCCGGATGGCGGCGGCGATCAGCGAAGATAACTTGCTGGCCGGGTATCTGGCGGAGCTTGTCGAACAGGCGGAAGATTTTGAGCTGTTGTCGCAGCCGCAATTGAGTATTTGTTGTTTCCGTTATGTACCGCCGCCAATGCATTCTCAGCCGTCTATGCTCGAGGAAAACGAGTCTGAACTGAATAGACTTAACGAGAAGATAATGCTTGCGGTGCAACGCGGCGGCCGTGCGTATCTTTCCAGCGCGACCATTCACGGCAAGTTTGCGTTGCGCGTCTGCATCACAAACTTTCGCACGACGCGCGCCGATATTGAGGAAACGTTGCAGATCATTCGCGAAGCAGCTGAGGCAGTGTGATACCAAGCTTAAGTGCAAAGGAAATCACTCAAGGTAAAGAATGCTCAGTAGGGAAGGGCGGCTGGCCCCCGCTCTGATTGATTGGCAGTTAACCAAAGCAGGGGCAAGCCACCCTTCACAACCTGTAAGGTTACGCAGATTGGTGATTCTCTCGGGCATTTTGGATCCCGATTCTTAAATTCCGATTCTAATGAGCAGCATCACTCAACAAACATCATACGATCGCGAGATGTCCGTCGCGCTGGAACTCGCGCGCGAAGCAGGCGCGGCCATTCTCGACGTTTATGACGGCCCGTTTGAGATTGAACAGAAAGCC
>DATAOU010000010.1:0-6981 GCA_036265575.1 Pyrinomonadaceae bacterium | reverse complement strand
AGTCCAAAGTCCAAAGTCCAAAGTCCAAAGTCTGTGTACCGCCGCTTGAAAAATAACGTTCACCCTTTTCCATCGCTCACGAGGTGAATCTTATGAAAATCAAGAAGTTTGAAGACCTGGAATCGTGGAAGAAGGCGAGGCGCTTGACCAATGGGATTTACGAGGCGACTGCAGTGGGGAGTTTCACTCGAGACTTTGGGTTGAAGGACCAGATCCGGCGCGCTTCTATCTCTATTCTCTCGAATATTGCGGAGGGCTTTGAACGAGGAGGGGATAAGGAGTTCCTACAATTCCTCGCTGTGGCCAAGGGCTCATGTGGTGAGGTTCGTGCACAACTCTATATTGCGACGGATCAGGGATATCTCTCCCAAAGCTTATTTAACCAATTGCTGAACGACGCTAATGAAATTGGACGCTTGATTTCTGGCCTAATGAAGTACCTAAGCAGGTCAGACCTCAAGGGAAGCAAGTTCCGCTAATCTCTCGGACTTTGGACTTTGGACCTTGGACTTTGGACTAACGCTTTATGTCTGTTAGTAAGAACCAACTCGTTCGCGGCCTGAGTCTAGTCGCTGCGATCTCCATCGTCATCGGCAACGTCATTGGCACCGGCGTCTTTCTCAAAGCACGCGTCATGACCTGCAACGTCGGCACGCCAAAGATGGTGCTGCTCGTTTACGTCGTCGCGGGCCTGCTCTCACTCGCGGGCGCGTTGAGCTACGCTGAGTTGGCGGCAATGATGCCCAAGGCCGGCGGCGAGTATGTGTTCATGCGCGAAGCTTACGGGCGGCGCTGGAGTTTTCTCTTTGGTTGGATGTCCTTCTTCATCGGCAAGGCCGGATCGCAGGCAGCACTCGGCGTACAGTTCGCACTCTTTCTAAACATTATGATCGGTGGCTCACTCGCCGGTGAATTCTTTTCTACGACAGTCCTGGGCCATCCGGTGCCGTTCGGGAAACTTCAAGTAGTCGCTTTGCTGGCGATATTAATCGTCACTGGGATCAACTGTCTGGCAGTCAAGGTAAGCGGCGGAGTGGCCACAGTCTTATCGGGAATCAAGATCGCACTGGTCCTGTTGGTCGGCATCGGTGCGTTTTTGTTTGCGCGCAGCGCCGACTGGTCACACCTGTTGATGGCGAACGTTGGCGGCACCTGCGAAGGAGTCAGCGCAGCTGCGCGCTTTGGTTTTGGCGGCTTTATTGCTGCGATGCTTGGGGCCTTATGGGCCTATGATGGTTGGAACAACGTTACTCTGGTTGCGGGTGAAGTGCAGAATCCAGGACGAAATCTCCCACGCGCCCTGATTGGCGGCACTCTTCTTATCATGGCGCTTTACCTGCTTGCCAACGTTGCTTATTTCTACGCGCTTTCGCCAACGGAGATAGCCAGCATCTCAACCAAGTCGTCCGTGGCCACAGAGGTCGCTAAACAATTTCTCGGCCCGCTTGCGATAAGTTTCATTGCTGCCGCTCTGCTCTCATCCACTTTCGGCACCCTGCACACCTCGATTCTGACCGGAGCTCGTGTTCCTTATGCGATGGCTCGCGACGGTTTATTTATGCGCAGTTTGTCTCGCGTTTCCCCGCGTACGCATGTGCCTACCGGCGCGCTCATCGTGCAGGCAATTTGGGCCTGCATTCTCGTGATCGCGTTTTCCTCTTCGTTTGATACGTTGACTGATTACGCCATCTTTGGGCTGTGGATATTCTATGGATTAGTCACGGCGGCCGTTTTTATCCTGCGACGCAAAATGCCGGAAGCCGATCGGCCATATCGCGCCTGGGGTTATCCGGTGGTTCCAGTTCTCTTTCTGCTAGCGACCGCGCTCATCCTTGGTACGACCCTGGTTGCGGCGCGAGCAGATTTTGGCGGCGCTGTGACGCAGATGCTGCATGGTCAATTTTGGAGCGGATTGCTGGTGCTGTTACGTAACCCGCCGATAGCCGGCATCGGTCTCATCGCGCTGGGACTGCCCGTCTACTGGCTGTGGGAACGACGGGCAAAAAGATGAGGGTAGTTTTGCAGAAGGCATTAACCCGTGGGACGCCGACTGCTCATCGTCGAACGGTTTCAATTAACGGCGGATGCGCCCCTTCGCTGGTTGCCAGCAGAGCCCGACCATCAAGACGATACGCGATGGATTCGCCCTGCTTACGCCTGCCCAAATCCACCTGCTGCAGCGGTTGTTTCCAAATCTGATCAAACGGCGCACGCGCATCGCCTAAGACCAACTCGTAACCACCGACGTAATCGCACAGGGCCACTCGCAATCCATCCGGCGATATGTCGCCTCCAGTGATCAAGCCTCCAAAAACACTCGGGATGTCCAGTTCGCCAATCCGCTCAAGCGTGGTTGGTCCATTAGTATTGAGCGGCGCCCTCGCCTTATACACAGTTGGATTAGCGAAGGGAATCTTGCTGATGATGTAAAGGTCCCCAGTTACCGGATGGACCAGCAGCGATTCGGCATCATGCGCCCCGTCCGGATAGCGCAAGTGAATAACTTCCGCGTCTTCCGTGACCAGCGGTTTAAGTTTGGTCGACGAGGCATCCTCTGATCTTATGGTTGGTTCTTTAACGCGATAGATAATTACTTCATCGCGCTTTCCTTCGTTGTCACCGATGTCACCAATGTACAGATAGCTAACTCCGGATTGCGGACCCGGTCCAGCTGCGATGTCTTCCCAATCGCGCGCCGATGCACCTCTTACTCGCCAAGTGCCATGAGACGCTCCCTGTTCATCAAGCGCGTAGAGATTTGGACCATCGCCAGAATCGTTGTGCGTCCAATAGAGTCCAGGACTGGTGCGTGAGGCGACGATCCCGCTGCTCTCTTTTACGGCAGGATCCTCCAGTCGAGCCAACACTCGCGGCGGTCCATAGTTCTGGATTTGTTTCGGCGCAGACTTTTGTTCAACGCGCGGAGTCGCGGCCGGCCTGGCCGCTTCCACACTTGACGGCACTTGCACCTGTTGACAGGCCGTAAAAAGAACGACGCAAAAAGCGAACGCTGCCATGCTAACGATGCTGGGTGAATCCACGACTTTCGCCGAGGCTCTTCTTAAGCTACTCATTTCTTGACGTTTGCCAACGCCTCGCGCGCCACTTCTTTGTCGTCGAAATGAAAGACCTCACGCCCGATGATCTGATAGTCCTCGTGGCCTTTGCCGGCTATCAACACCAGATCACCGCTACGCGCTTCAGCTACTGCCTGATGAATTGCCTCACGTCGGTCGGAAATTTTGCGATAACGTTTGCCGGTTTCTTTGATTCCAAGCTCAGCGTCGGCCAGTATCTGCTCCGGATCCTCCGTGCGCGGATTGTCGGACGTCAGAATCACAACATCGCTAAGGCTGGCGGCTGCCTCGCCCATTGGCGCGCGTTTACTGCGATCGCGATCGCCGCCGCAACCAAACACTGTAATGATTTTTCCTTTAGTTACTTCGCGCGCAGTTCGCAGCACATTCAACAGGGCGTCATCGCTATGCGCGTAATCGACTACTACTGCGAAGTCTTGATCATGCGCGACCCGCTCGAATCGCCCGGGCGCGCCGGTGCACTTTTCCAGGGCGCGAGTGATGACGTCGAGTTCGTAACCGAGCGCCAAACCGCTGGCAACTGCCGCCAGCGTGTTGTAGATGTGCGGGGGGCCAACCAGCGGCGAATGAAACTCGCGCTCGCCCGCCGGCGTGCGTAAGTTGAAATGCATGCCGTCCAAAGAAAATTCCGCATTGCGAGCGGTAATGTCCGCGTCGGCGTTGACTCCATACCTAACCACGCGCGCGCCTTCGCTCTCCATCTTTTCAGCCAACTCGACTCCGTAAGTATCATCGGCGTTGATAACCGAGACGCGCGGCTTTGTTCCTAAACGGCCGTCAAACAGCCGTTGCTTGGCGTACCAGTAATTCTCCATCGTCTTGTGATAGTCGAGATGATCCCGCGTGAGATTGGAAAAGACTGCGACGGCGTATTCGAGCGCATCGCAGCGATGAAAATCCATCGCTTGTGACGAACACTCCATCACCGCTGTCTTACAACCAATACTAACCGCTTCGCGCAGCAGCCTCTGCATGTCGGTCGCTTCCGGAGTGGTGCGATCAGCTTTGCGCCGGTCCGGGCCAAGACGGTATTCCACTGTCCCGGTCATAGCTACCGGCTCGCCGGCTGCTTCGGGAATTGATGCGATCAAGTACGCGGTCGTAGTTTTTCCGTTTGTTCCGGTGATACCGACGAGTTGCAATTCACGAGAAGGATGATGGTGAACTTCTGCGGCGGCGAGCGCCATCGCGCGTCGCACGTTGTCGACTTGCAACCACGAGAAACGAGTGGGCACGTTTCCGGACAGCGGCGCTGTTTGGGGTTCGAGTTCTGAAATCACGCCAACCGCGCCTTGCTCGATCACCTGCGGCAGGAACTTGTGCGCATCGAATAATTCACCGCGGACGGCCACGAACAAACTGCCCCGCGCGGCGCGGCGCGAATCATGAGTTACATCTGTTACCACCGCATCCGCATCGCCGGACAATTTTCCGCCCGTCGCTTTGGCAATTTGATTGAGAGTTACTGGATCATTTTTCACGTTTCGAATTCTACGCAGGCGCTCAATGAAAGTCACATGAGCTTTTGAAAGTCACATGAGAATTCCTGGTCGCCGTCTTCCGCACGCGGCTGTGCCGCCTTCCCTGCGGAAAGGCTGCCTTTGCGGCAAGTGCTTTTTTTGATTTAGAGGCACGCCTCCGTTAAGTCAAAGCCGTTCCGCACGGAACGCGGCGAAGCAAGAGCTTGCGATGAGTGTCGGTTACCAATACGATTCCACGCGGAGAACCAACCTTGTCCTTGATGCTTCAGGAGATTGCCGAGCAACCTTCGGCGCTGGCTCGCACCATTCAGTCGGAACGCGCGAAGCTTTCTCGTCTGGGCACATTGCTCAAACAGCGTGAGATTGATCTCATCGTGCTCGTCGCGCGCGGCAGTTCTGACAATGCCGCGTTGTTTGGTCGTTACCTTTTGGAAATCACAACAGGCATTCCTGTTTCGCTTTCCGCGCCTTCCGTCCACACACTCTATCGCGCCAAACTCAAACTGGATCACGCGCTGGTTATCGGTGTTTCGCAATCGGGCGAAGGCGAAGACATCAATGAAGTGCTTGAGAATGCGAGGGCCGGCGGCGCCTACACCGTCGGCATCACCAATGAACCGGCTTCGGCGATGGTCAATGTCGTCGACGACACTTTGTTGATGCACGGCGGACGCGAGCGCTCGGTCGCAGCCACGAAAACATTCACCGGGCAGATGCTGCTCTTTTACCTGCTGGCGGAAGCACTTGCTGAAACTAAACCTCCATGGTCTTGTGAAACCATTCCGGACTTTGCGGCGCGCGCGCTTGAGCAGCAGCCCGCAATTCTTGAACTGGTCCAACGCTACGTCTTCATGGAAAATTGCGTGGTGGTCGGGCGGGGGCTGGCATATGCGAATGCTTACGAGCTGGCGTTGAAGTTAATGGAAACGTGCTACGTTGTCGCCGAGCGATTTTCTTCAGCGGATTTTTTACATGGCCCGGTGGCGATGGTCGAACGGCATTTTCCGGTTATCCTTTTTGCCCCGCCGGGAGTCATGTTGCCGGGAGTGAAAAGCCTGATCGGTCGCTTGCGCGAGTTGCGCGCAGACTCTCTGGTAATAACCAGCGATTTGGAAGCAGCCGCGAATTGCACGCGCGCGATCTTTATGCCGAAAGAAATAAATGAGTTCGTCGCGCCGATTCCTTATATAATCCCGGGCCAATTGTTCGCGGCGCTGTTGGCTGAAGCAAAAGGATTGGATCCGGACCAACCGCGTTCATTGTCGAAGGTTACGAGAACGCTTTGAGTAGGGCAGGCTTTCCCGCCTATCCATAAGCTAAATGAAACGCAGGACAGACAAGAATGTCTGCCCTTACAAGTACCGCTTATGAACATTGAGTTGAAAGACTTATCAACAGGCCCGGTCTACGCGCAAGTCCGCGAACAGATCGAAAACAAAATTCGTCAGAATGACGTAACGACCGGCGACACGCTACCTGCCCCAGGTGCGCTCGCCCAGAAACTCGCTGTGGACAAAGGTGAAATACAGCGCGCCTACTTTGAGTTGGAGCGCGCCGGCCTGGTTACCAAAGAAACCGGCAAGGATTTTCTCGGCCAATCGAAGACTACCTACCGTGTCGCCTGAGCCTTTAGCAATCCCGCCGGTCTAAGCAGCAGATTTATGCCGGAGATCGGTGTGCTGATGTCGTAAGCGAACGTCCCGCAGTTTCGCATTTTCCAAAGTGTTCGCTTCACTCATCAGCCATACGGAAACATTACGCTTACCGCGCGCTTCATCCTTTAACCTGATCGCCTCTTCACGATTCCCAGCATCTAACAGATTAGAAGCCACTTCCAACATGGTCGTGGACTCCTTAAGGGCTGCCATCGCCTGCTCTCGAAGTGCCGTTACTGACGTTTCAATACCCATCTATTAACCCCTGCGTTTGATTAACGAACAATACCAGTCGGGTTGTGGAGAGGTGTTGCAACCGGTATTCCCCTTTGTGACGAAAGCACTATCGCGTGATATTCTTTTTTTCTGCCAAAACGAAGTTGTTTTATTGTGATCGGAAGCTTGCGAAAGTGGCGGAATTGGCAGACGCGCCAGACTTAGGATCTGGTACCGAAAGGTGTGGGGGTTCGAGTCCCCCCTTTCGCACCACAATTGGTCAGTCGTTCGTGGTCAGTAGTCAGTTGTTCGCGAAATCCGACGCTCGTAACAATGCACAACTGACAACGGACAACGGACAACGCACAATTGACCGCTAACAATTCACCAGGAAGGTTTTGTGTCGAGTGAAAACAGAATTTGTTGACGTCTCTCCAACGCGTAAAGAGATAAAAATTGAGATTGACCCGGCGGCGATTAAGCAGAGCTACGACGAGGTAAGCGATCGGTATGCGAAACAGGCCAGCGTGC
>DATAOU010000009.1:0-3077 GCA_036265575.1 Pyrinomonadaceae bacterium | reverse complement strand
TTCGCTGAGAGCTGACCCCTTCTCGTCGAGCATGGCGTAAGCCACAGCCAGCGCTGCCGCAACGAAGGCGTTGTCTGGTTGCTCTCTTCTAATTGGTTCAAGCGTGTTGCGCGCCTGTTCAGCGGAAGCCTTTGCCTGAGCAGTGTCGCCAGCTACGCGCTGAACCCATGCTAGCCCCATTTGCTTGAACCCTTTTTCAATCCCAGAAGCAACGTGGAATCGAGCATGTCGGGCTTGCGCCAACTGGGTGGCCTCAGTGTGATTTCGTTCAAGTCTCAATTGGGTCAGTTTAATTCGAACGGCCACGTCCGAATCCGTTTGTGCATTTACCTGCACAAGCGTTTTAGCGGCTTCTTGCAGATTACCTTCGGCCTGGTAGATGCTGGCTTTTAATGCCATTACAGACAACTCATTAGGGAGAATATCCAGTGCCCGATCGTAGAGCTTTTCCGCTGTCGGGAATTGTCGAAGCGCGGCGTATGTAAATGCCACTTCAGTCAGTAACGCCGTATTCCGCGGATTGAGGGCGAGGCCTCGTTCCCAATAGGCAACACTTTCATCCCAATGTCCTTCGCTTCGCGCGATTGCCCCAAGGGCGTATAAGACTTCGCTGTTACCTGGCAACATTTTGCTGACGCGTCCGAAGGTGGCTTTGGCCAGCCCATAATCGTGCAGCAACCAATATTGATAATAACCCGTGAAGAGCAGGGTTTCGGGCGAGTCCGGCTGCAGTCTCTGCGCGTTTTCTAAAGCTTCCCTAGCCGCATCGCGGCGAGCGGCGGTTGTGTCGCCGCGATTAGAGTAAAGAAGCGCGTGCGCACCAGAAAGTCGCGCCCAGGCGAGCGCAAAATTCGGGTCAAGCCGCACCGCCAGGTCATAAAAATCGATGGCTTTGAATAGGGCGTCGCTCGAGTAGTTGCTACGTGCTTCAAAAACCAGCCCGCGTAAATATGCATCGTAAGCTTCCGGATTGTTTGTGGGCCTGGCAGCCAACGCTTGCTCTTCACGACCGGTCAGCGTCGCTTGCAACGACTCCGCTATTCCTTTTGCGATCTCGCTCTCGACCGCAAAGATGTCACTCAACTTTCGATCATACGTCTCGGCCCAGAGCTGCGAACCGGTTTGCGCGTTAACCAGGTGAACATTGACGCGCACCTGATCGGCTGCTTTCTGGACGCTACCCTCGAGGATGTTCGCTACGCCAAGCTGCTTCGCGATCTCGGCAAGATTGCCCGGTTCGCTCTGATATTGCTGCGTCGAAGCGCGCGAAATCACTTTCAAATCCGCGATCTTAGCCAGGCGCGTCAGGACTTCCGCCTGGATGCCATCAGCGAAATAAGCGTTCTCTGGATCGCTGCTCAAATTTTGAAAGGGCATGACCGCGACTGATTTGTCGATCTTGTACCGGACGGCCCGTGGCCAAAGAAAAAAACCAGCGGAAGCGGAGACGATGACAGCGGTGACCATGAGCAAAATGAGATTTCGTCGCCGATGGGATCCTGGCGTTTTTGGCGAGCTCTGAATCCCTTGCGGCGTGATGTCGTATGCCCAGGCGAGGAGGAGCGCGATCGGAAAACCGATTAACAAAAGCACAATCACGAGCCGCAAACTCCAATTCGGCAATTCCCATGCTGGAAACGCCGCCGAGGAGATTTGAATCAAAAATCCTGCGGCGACGATGTAAGCCGCGGCGACACGATAAACCTTTCGCCGCTGCAACTCCTCGAAGAAGCCGCTCATGATATAGGTGTGCCCATTTTGATCATAATCTCTTGCCGCTCGTCCGACAGGCAAATACCTGTCCAAAAGCGATGTGCTTCTTCAATGAGCACACAAACAATGACATCACAAAAGACGGATCGGCTTGCGGAGCATGAAATTGTCTCGTGCGCCGATTGGCCGGAGAGGCCGACCTACGTGTAACGGGTTAGGATCTGACGCTGCCACAGTCGACGCGGTGCTGAACGGCAGGGCATTGGTTGTAATGAGGGTGCAGGAACGCGAGATTCAGGCCGCCTCGCAATCGCGGTGGCGGTAACCATGAACATCCACTTGTTCGACCTGGCAGGATTCATCGGTGTTCTGCTGATCGTAGTTGCGTACTTACTTCTGCAACTGGATAAACTCCCGAGCTCGTCACCGAGATATTCACTGCTGAACGCAGGCGGAGCACTGCTGATAATCGTTTCGCTCGTCTTCGCCTTCAATTTGTCAGCGTTTATCGTGGAGGCGTTTTGGTTTTTGATCAGCTTGCTCGGTTTATGGCGTTCACTCAATACCAGAAAACATTCAAGACCTGGCCAGCAATAGCCACAATGAAATCTCAGGAAAACGACGCGCCGCGGCACGGATGAAGTAGAGGCCGTGCGCGGCCATGAAAAACATCGCGACTGCACGCAGGATCAGGAGATAAAGATCCCACCGCGCCCGCTGCTTCAGTTCTTTGTCAGGCATAGTGTCGTAGCCCATGCGGAACGCCCTCCAGAAATGACTCGCTGCAAGCGAGCCGAAAGTGAACCAGAGCGCCGAAGAATGTGCGAGCTGGCGGCGCAATTCATTGCTGAGGAGAAGATCGTGGAGCGGAATCAGCACGATCCAATACGGCAGACCGACAACGCCGACGAGCAAGAGCCACACAAACACGCCGCGAACAACGTTGCCGACCAATGTCACGTGGTCCTTCTTGGATTGCGTCTCGCGCAGCGCGCGCGGAATCATCGCGGCGACGATCGCGGCCAGCGCGGTTAAGCCGTCAAACCAATAATTGAAAACGGCGACCGCAGCGGACCAGCCGAAAGCATAGATGCCGACGACAGGAATCATGTTGCGCGCGAGCACGACCCACGCACCTGGCCGCGATGCGAATTCGCGCAGATGCTGGGAGAGCGGCGGCGGCCGAATTTGTCGCGTCGCCGTTGAGCTTGTTGTCTCCGGAGGCTTTGGCATCGCGAGATTAAAGACAGGTCGAGGACACCAAATCAATTCGCTTCGAAGCGCGCAGCGAAATTTCGGCGTTACCGCGAAACAAGAAATAACGCCAGACCGACCGCAACAAGATCTTCGCAGGCGGCAACCAC
>DATAOU010000008.1:0-7600 GCA_036265575.1 Pyrinomonadaceae bacterium | reverse complement strand
AGCCGGTTGCTGCGACGTCTCGCCGAGCGTGGCGAGCGTTTCCTGCTGCTGGTGCAACCAGCGCTTGCTGAACAAGCGGGCCGGGAACTGACTCTCGTTGCTCAGCAAACCGGAACCCCGCTCTCAAATTTTGAGATTCTGCTGGGAGATATTACCGAGCCGGATTTGGGTCTGAGTCCAAACGATCTCGAGCGAGCGCAGTCTGAAGTGACGGTTTTGTTTCATCTCGCGGCGATCTACGACCTGGCAGTGGAGAAAGATCTGGCGATGCGTGTGAACGTTGGTGGCACGCGCAACGTCAACCAGTTTGCCCAGTCTCTGCGCGGCTTGCGGCACTACCACTACGTTTCGACTTGCTATGTCGCGGGCAAACGCACGGGTCGCATATTGGAAACCGAACTGAGGCATGAGGCCGGCTTCCGCAACTATTACGAAGAGACTAAGTATCTGGCGGAAACCGAGGTGGAGGATCTGAAATCGCAACTGTCAGTTACTATTCACCGGCCTTCGGTGGTCTGCGGTGATTCCCACACTGGCGAGACGGCCAAGTATGATGGCGTCTACTACTTGATCAATTACTTGCTCAAATGGCCGTCGCTGCTTTCAAATTTTAATATTGGCAACGATGACGTCGCCTTGAACCTGGTGCCCGTCGATTTTGTCGTGGAAGCGATGTCGGTCCTGGCAACTGATGCCGCAGCAGTGGGAAAGACGCTGCAGCTCGCCGATCCTGATCCGCTTACGACCCGCGAACTCTTTAACCTGATCGCTCGCAGCCTCGTAGGAAAGGAAGCGCGCATAACCGTGCCTGCGCGTTTGGTCGAATCGTCGTTGATGCTGCCGCCTTCGCCCGCGCTGAGCGGGTTGCCCCATCGCGGCGTGCCTTACTTCTTCCTCAAGCAGAATTACGACACAACACAAGCCAGCCAGTTGCTTGCGCCGCACGGCGTGAGCTGTCCACCGTTTTCAAGTTATGTGGCAACCATTGTCGATTACGCGATGAGTCACCCAACACTAAGTTCTGCGAGGCAATGAGGTCAGTGGTACTGACCTCGTTGCCTTCGAATATTCGCTTTTTTTCGAGTTCCTTAACGGAGCTCACGCCGAGTTGACATTCGGCTAATTTAGAGTTAGTCTAAATTCAATTCATGGCAAAGCCGAATAAAACAGAAACTGGCGAGAAGCTGACGCGACAGCGCGAGGCCGTGCTGGGGGTCATCCGCGAGCGCGAGGATCATCCCACCGCTAATGACATTTTCGCGGCGGCACGCCAGCGTCTGCCCGGTATTAGCTATGCCACGGTCTACAACTCGCTGCGATTCTTAAAAGCAGCAGGACTGGTGCACGAGATCAAGTTTGGTGACAGCGCCAGCCGCTATGATCGCGAGACTGACCGGCACGATCATGCTCTTTGCAGCCAGTGCGGCAAGCTGGTCGATTTTGATTTGCCGCAAGCTGCCGAGTTGATGAAGGCGGCAGCGCGCCGCTCAAAGTTTAAGCCAGAGTCGGTTCACTTGACGCTGAAAGGCGTGTGTCCCGACTGCTGTGACTAACGGAAATTTCTGAATTTCGAAACAATAAAACTACTTGGAGGATTCATGACAACAGCTACAGCAACTGCAGTGGAGAAGGCGATGGTAGGCCAGCCGGCGCCGGATTTCGATATGGCCTCGACGAAAAACATGGAGAAGCTCAACGAGAACGTCAAGCTTTCGGATTACAAAGGCAAATGGCTTGTCCTTTTGTTTTATCCACTTGATTTCACTTTTGTTTGTCCCACGGAGCTGACGACCTTCAGCGATCGCTATGAAGATTTCGAAGGAATTGGCGCCGATATTATTGGTGTTTCCACCGACTCAGTCTTCTCGCATCGCGCCTGGATTCAGACGCCACGCGACAAAGGCGGCGTCGCGGACTTGAAATACCCCTTGGCAGCCGACGCCACCAAGACAGTGGCGCGCGACTACGGCGTGCTGATTGAAGACCGCGGCATCGCGCTGCGCGGTTTGTTCGTAATCGATCCGGAAGGAATCCTGCGCTACAAGGTGGTGCATGATTTGAACATCGGACGTTCGGCAGAAGAGACGCTGCGTGTGATTCAGGCTCTGCAAACCGGCGGCCTTTGTCAGGCTGAATGGAAACCAGGTCAGAAAACTTTGAATCAGTGAAGAGTGAAGAGTGAAGAGTGAAGAGTGATAGGTCACATCTATTCCTGACTTTTCACTCTTCACTTAGAGCTTTTCACCGGTGTAAAAAGCTATGGGAATGAGAATAGGAACACCAATGCCGTCGCTTGATGGCGCCACCGAATGGTTTGGTGGGACGCAAGCGCAAGCTGAAAGTGACGCGAAGGGGAAACCCACGCTGGTCCATTTCTGGTCGATCAGTTGCGGGATGTGTAAAGAGAATTTGCCACGCGTTGCCGGCTGGCGCGATGAGCTGAGGGAAAAAGGCCTGCGCGTGATTGCCGTGCATATGCCGCGCTACGAGGCCGACACCGACGTCGAGCAGGTTCGTGACATGATCGCGACGCACAACATCACCGAGCCTTGCGCCGTTGATAACGAGCACAAACTACGCGACGCGTTTCAAAACGATCAGGGATACGTGCCTGCCTATTACCTTTTTGATGGTGAAGGCAAGTTGCGAGGATTTGCCGCGGGCGAACGAGGGCTGGATTTACTCAAGGCCACGCTGGATCGCGTGCTGTCGCAAGCTGCTGAGGTTGCGGTAACGTAAGCTCAACCCAACGTCCGCGCCAACTGCTCAAAAATGACGACGAACAAGTAAACACTGACTGCCGCCGCGGCCAGCGCCAAGCCCGCCAGCAACAGAATTATCACGCCTACAAACAACCAGTCGCTAAGTTTTCCGCTGCGAGCCTCATCCGCGGAAACGGTGGCGCGTTTGCGCACCAGCGCGATGTTCATTTGGTTTGATTTCCACCAGGCATCGAAAAGATCGCCCACCAGCGGTAGCGAACCAACCAGATAGTCGATGCCGATATTCAGGCCCATGCGCAGCAAAGTTATTTTGGGAACGCGATAGCGAACGGCAGAAGCGAGAATATAGAACGACGCAAGTGACGTCGCCGTATCGCCAAATCCCGGAATCAAACCAACCAGTGCATCCAAACCAAAGCGCCATCCCAAACCCGGAATACGGATCAGATCATCCATCAACCAGGCAAGGTGTTCCAGGTTTTGGTCAACTGTGATGGATGGCTGGCTGCGTTCGAGTGTTTGTTCTGCCCGCTTGAATTGCTTCATTTTTTATTAACTAACGGTTGTCTGCAGGGGAAAAGTCCGAGGTCATCAACGTATCCGCGTCATCTGCTGCCAAAAGAACTTGCCGACGCGAGCAAAAGCGCTCAATGCGTTACGATCGTTCCCGCGCTGCGTGTTTGCTTTCGGCGCCAGCCCCAGCGAGTTTGCCAGTTCCTGATCCGGGCCCGAGATATCTTCGTCACCTCGTTTGTTCGAAAGCCAGCGAGTGAAAGTACGCGCTACCATCCGTCTTTGTTCGACCGAACTTTCCGCCATGATGGCATCGCGCAAGTCATCGACCCTGGCAATCGCGCCTCGCTGCGCCTGGTAGTAGTTTCGCAAAGCCTTTAATAACTTTTCTTCACCCAGCAAACGTTGCACCTGCACCAGCATTAGCGCGCCTTTTGCGCTCACCAGTGCCGAATACTGAAACGAATTTTGATAATCGCGCGACGGTCGATCGGCATTCATGTCAACGCCGCCGAACGTGCGATAGAGACGATAGACACCGCGCAGTTGGTCTTCGAGCACTGACGCCGCTTTCTGTTCGCCATAAAGCTCCCGAAAATAAAGCAGCGCCGACCAACCTGCCATTGACTCGTCCAAAACCGGCTCGCGCGCGGGGTTGTTGCCAACCATACCGCCCCACCACTCATGGCTTATGAGGTGGGCCACACTCCATTCCAAACTTTGCTCGACGGCCGGACGTTGTTCGCGAATAATTTCCGGCAGGTTGCGCACACTTGGCGAATCGAAATCAACATAAAAGGCGCTGGCGATCACATCCAGGCCGGCAAACTCTGTGCTTCCCAGGCCCGCCACCAGCGGCGCCTCGGCAATGCTGATCGTGTTAAGTGGCAGCGCGCCAAACCTGGAAGTGAAGATCCGCAAAGCTTCGGACGCGTTTGCCAGCACGCGTTTGCCGATGCGCTCATGTTCCGAAAGAAAGATGGAACGCAAGGTGATCCCGCCGATTTCCTGTTGCTCAAAACGCAGGTTAGGACCAGCAAGTATGGCAAAGTCGCGCAAGGATCTTCCTGAGAATGCAGTCTCGTTGGTCGTTGTGTTTTCTGTTCCGTTACCGGAACCAAAAAGAACAACTCCGGGCGCCGCCTGTACAGAGACGTCATAGTCCGCAGCTTCATTGAACACGAGGTCGCCTATTCCGGGATCAACCTTGCGTTGCCAGTCAGCGCCGTCATGGACGGCCAGCACCGGATATGCGGTGCCGAGCAGTATCACACTGCGACAACGAAAGTTAAGATCGCGTGCGCGCCGGACTTCGCGCTCGGCTCGCAGTGCCGCGCTGACTTGTTTCACCACGTGTGTGGTCAAGCCGGTTTCATCGGGATCGATCTCCGGCACGCTGCCTTTGAACCTGAGGAAAAGTTCCGTTGCAGCGCCGCCGGCAACCGGCTCACGGAGATTAACGCGCAACACCGTACCTTGCTCTTCGAGAGAATAGTTCAGCGCCGGACCATCGGGCCCCGAGCGCACCTCAGTAATTTCAATCCGCGGCTCGTCGTCTTCGATAAAAGTCGGACCCGCTGCGGACGGTGGCGCGTTATTCGGAACGCGCAGGTTGGAATACAGATGGAAGTAAACAACGGAAGCCGAGTGATCGTCGCGATTTATCCAGCGCACGTTCTCCCAGCCGGTGTAGGAGCGCGCCTCGAAATCTAGTTTTAACTGAATCTGGTAGTGGTGAGTGGTAGGGTTGGAACCTTGTGTTTGTGGCGGACCGACACCGGCGAACACCAAACACGGGACGAACAGGGTGACCGCGAAACCGAATTTGAGACGAACTTGCTTCACTTTCTACCTGGTAGCATAGACTTTAGTCTGTGCTTTTTTGCATCACATAGACTAAAGGAACGGCTGATTAATTAGGTATAGGATCAATATTAGTCTTTCGACGCGTAGCGTCAGCACGAATTTAGCCCGGCCTTTCAAGGCCGGGAAAAACACGAAAATGGTCGCGTCGGGTAGCGACGCTCGACACCCCAACACTCAATCGTCGCTACGCGACGACAGCACGGAACACCTGTGATCCCGGCCTTGAAAGGCCGGGCTAAATTCGTACCGACGCTACGCGTCGAAGTCTTGATCAGAGTTTCCTTTAGTCTGTGCTTCTTCACCTTCGCTTAGCCGGCATCTTTCTTTCCGTTATTGCAATCGATTGAATCACGTCGCCGCGCGCAATGTTATCGACGACATCCATACCAGAAATAACATTTCCGAAGACGGTGTAGCCGCCATCGAGATGTGGTTGCGGCGAATGCGTCACGAACCACTGCGAACCACCGGTATCTTTTCCCGAAAGCGCCATGCCCACCGCACCACGTTCGTACGGCGCCTCATTTATCTCGCAGCGAATCTGATATCCGGGACCGCCATTGCCATCGCCGCGCGGATCGCCGTCCTGAATAACGAAGTTGGGAACGACGCGATGGACTGTAAAACCATTGAAGTAGTTTCGCCTGGATAGTTGAATAAAATTGTCGACCGTCAGCGGTGCATCTTCGGGACGGAATTCAATCGTGAACGAGCCTTTCGTCGTAGTAACAACTGCGCGCACTTGTTTGCCGATGCGCCCTACCGCGCGTTCATAGTCGGCCGTGGTGTAGGTGGTTTTGACGGTGCCGATGCGCGATGAAAAGTCACCAATGCCATTCGTCTTTAGCAGCGCGACGGCGCGACGGCGAACAAGATGATCATTCGAATCAAGCGCAGTCTTGATTGCCTCATTGGCTTTTGTGTTTTTCTGTTTGGCGAGCGCGTCAAGAATAGAAAGCGCCGCATCGTTGAGTTGCTTGTCAGCCAATGCTAGTGGCAAAGCGGCAATTAACGCACGTTGATTTTCTTCGTCCGGTGTTAGCTCACCTAACAAATCTGCAGCGCTGCCGCGTGTCACCACGTCCGACTCTTTTAAATGGTTTCTCAGAACCTTTGCGAGATCATTGGGTTTAAATGCCGCAAAGGCACGCAGCACGTCTGGAACTGCATATTCAGAATGAACAGCGACGAGGGTGTTAATAGTCAGGCCGGAGTTGCGATAGTCGAGCATAAAACGAAGTAGTTCCTCAGTGCGGCTGGTGAGACGTTTTTTGTCTTTGTTTGAGTCAGGTGTCGCCGCGATTTCTCCGAGACCCTGGGCAAGAGCGGATGCTGCTCGCCAATTCACTAGAATTGTCGTTTGAACATTCTTCTTGCCGGCTGCCCCACTGCCAAGTTCATCGAGGAAGACGGCCGGGGAGATACGTGCGAGCGCGATTTCGATCTCAGGAGCAGCGCTCCCAAATCGCGCGCGCGTGGAGCGCAACCAATCGAGTGCCTTGATGTTTTCGCTCGCCTGCAAAATGCGACCCAAAGCAGTTGCGACCTCCAATGCTTCGCCGGCAGCGCTACCTCGTCGCGTGAAATCATTCTCAGTGAGAACTGTGCCCCGACGAATCAGCGCCTCAGCCGCACGCGGGTCTTTGAGTGTCGCGAGGGCGCGTATCGAGCTCACGCGCACGCGTAAATCTTTGTCATTGAGGGCCCGGTCCAGTAAATCTGCAAAAGCAGGCCTATCTTCAGTCGCGCCCAGCACGCGCGCTGCATTCGCGCGCACAATTGGATCTGGATCGCTGATCAAGAGTTTTCGCAGTCGGTCATTGCCATCCTTCAGTTTCAAACGGGTGAGCGCGTTCGCTGCGTCAGCGCGAATGCGAGCGTCAGGCAGACTGAGAAACTCAGCAAGAAGCGGGCCCGCGTTTGCCGGCTTTGCTCGCAACACCGCAGTGATGCCAAGCAACATCGTCAGCTGATCCGCCTGCGCACGACGGTGGGCTATATGGTTTAGCCGCTCAAGAAGTGCCGCACCCAGTTCCTTGCCTCGGGCCTCTTGCTCCATTGGCAGAGCGGCCACGATCTTCCCTAGTGCTTCAAGTGCTCGCGGTCGAACAGGGGGTACGTCTTCGACCAATGCCTCCAGCAGCGCGTCGGCGCCTAACGGTGATTCAATCTCACCGAGCGAAAACGCCGCCATGGCGCGAACGTTCCATTCGTCATCGTGGCGGAGGAGTTCAGCCAGGTCGGCGACTGCTGCTTCATTACCGATTCTTCCTGCTGCCAGCGCGGCGCGGCTGCGCACATTTGCGTTGCGGGCGCGAAATAAACTGCGCAGCTCATCATCCCAGCGTCGCTCGTCTTCCGCATGAACGATACGCAGCAGTAAGAGCTTGGGCACTGGATCGCCCGAAGTAGGATTGTGAAGTATTTGCCCGCGTTTCTGTGAAAACGCTCCGGGTGAAAGCAGCAGCAGTAGGCAGACGCTCAACAAAGGATTTGAA
>DATAOU010000007.1:0-7058 GCA_036265575.1 Pyrinomonadaceae bacterium | reverse complement strand
TGCAATCAACGGAACGGCAATGATCAAGTATTTGGCGATGATTGCTGCATGGATTGGCGACAACGATCTTGCCTGCGAACAGCTGGCCAGCGTCGTTCGCAGACCGGGCGATCTCAGCTATGGCCAATTGAAACTGATGCCGTTTTGGGATCCACTGCGTGGCGATCCTCGGTTTGAAAAGATTGTTGAAGAAGTGAAGGTACGGTCGCACTGAGCGCGTCAGAATCGCGTGCTCGTAGCGCTGCCAACTTTCAGGTATGCCCACTCGCGGTGATGCCACTCGGCCAGTAGCGGAATGAATTCGGGACGGTCCACGACAAGGTCAATTTGCACGTCACGCGTTCCGTCACATGACGGACAATTCACGCCGCAGCGCGAATATGACAACAAATATCTTGGCTCTTAGCGGTTATTCCTTGGGCCGTTCCGAGACGTTAAAGAAATTCCATTCCCATGTCTTGCCGTTATCTGGTGAAAAGGCCTGACCCCAGACAGGGCGGTCTTTGTTCCGCGCATCCCAGCGGAAGACGACGAGGATCGGTTTGCCATTGAGCGTGTCTTTGCCAAAAAAATGGCCCACGCCATTTTGGTCGAACGAACCGACCACGGGAGGATCGATCTTTCCCGTGTTGCTCGCGATCCAGTAGAGACTCCAAAGTCGTGTCTTCGGGTCGAATAATCGCAAGGTGAGACCTTCGAAAAGTTTGCCTCCCATTCCGGGAAACTGCGTGGTCGAGTATGTATCCATGTCGGCCGCACCGTTTAGAATCTTCGTATTCACGTCCGAGGAATCGAACTCCGTCCAGGTGCGGCAATTGGCCAGCCGCTTATCCAGGTGCCGGTTGTGCATTTTCCATTTGCCGACCAAAAAATCGAAGTCGTTAGGCGAGGAATTGGGCGAAGCGGTCATCTTGAGTTCGCCCTGAGCGTCGAATTCCACTTTGGGAATGGGGATACTTTCGTCCGCCGTCAGTTCTTTGTTTTGCGCCGGAGCAAAATGGGAAAGCGCCAGGACCAGACTGATGATCAGGCAATTTCTAGGAACGAAAGTGTGTCGCATCGCTCAACCTAAAAATGAAGCCGATCGGTAGCAAATCGCCGCCGCTACTGCGTGTCAGGAGCGATGGAGGTCTGACGGCATTTTGCACAAACGCCTCAATACCGGAACTCCGAGAGCAGAGACTTTCGATGCAACAGTGTCTAGAGCCGGGACTTTCACGTTGGCGCGTGAAGACCTAACGAGAATTAGACTGCATCCCGATTTCTGCCTCCACATCGCGAATATCGCGGGAAAGGCTGCAGGGTGGCAAGTCGCGTTCATCTTGTGAACACTCAGCTTCAATCGGCTCTACGAATAGCGCGGAGGACTTCCCGGAACATCAGTCAGAAAAATTATTGCTGGGCTAATGCCGGTTTTTTTAGCTCGTCACTCTTTTACGCGTGTGTCGATCGCAATCCAATTCACTTCCCAGGTCTTGCCGCCGTCTGTGGAGAACGATTGCTCGAACTTGCAGGATTCTGGTTTGATGTCCGAGATGATGAAGCGCACCAGGACCGGTCGTCCGTTGAAATCCTCCTGATCGAAAAATTCGCCCCGGCCGTTCTTGAACTCGCCAACCGTCGGTGTGCCAAGCGTGCCCCCTTTGCTGCTCGCGAAATTCAAACTCCACTTGTGCGTCTCCGGATTATACAGGCGCAGATTTAACGCCTCGATGTGACTGGGACCATCGACCTCCAGTTCCACCAAATTGGCGCGGCCATCCCAGATTTTTCGCACGACCGTCGTGCCGTCGTACTCCAGCCATTCGTTAGACCCGCTCAACGGCTGTTTCAATCTCCACAGATGTGTGTGCCAATTTCCAAATTCCCAATCGAAATCGTGCTGCCCGTCGCGCGGCGATGCCGGCGGGGCGGTTGGCGATGCCGGTCGGGCGTTTGCGGATGCCGATCGGTCGGTTTCGGCAGCAGCCGAGTTTTCCTGCGCGAGCGTGGCGACCGCGCCCACAATCAGCGACAAACCCAAAAATCCACGGATCATCGATCAGACTATCACACGATTTGGGGCTGACCCATTCGATAGGTTCAGGGCAGGCTCCGCCGCCGCTACAGAATTGAAGGCGACACGCCTGCCGCTACAGAAAAGTCGGAATGGAGCGAATGGGATGAGCGACATAGAAGGTAAAGCTGTGCAGGGTAGCAGCGAAAGAGCGTGGGCAACGAATGAGTTTCAAGTACGAAGGAAGAAGGCAGAAGCCTTGCCGTTCACACTGTTTGAATGGACTCGAGCTCTTGAATGTAATCGGCGGGTAACTCCCAGCGTTTGGCACCGTCGACGATTAGCTCTTTGTAATCGTCACTGGGCAAAGGCGGATCGAGCTGTGGATGGCCACGATAGAGTGCAACGAGGAGCGGCTGTTTCGCATCGCCCTCCCGCAATACGTAGTGATCTTCGCGAGTGTACTTGCTCTGGTCGTAAGGCTTTCCGGGTCGATAGTCTTCTCTTTTGTCGAGGTTGTTCAGTTCATTGTCCTCGAGTTCATAAACCACACCCCAAACCTCTTTCGCTTGATCGGGCAAGACGTCCGCGACGCCACAATCGCGCTTGGCAGACTTAAGCGTAAATGCAAGCCGGTGTGCGGATAGTTTTGCCCGGCAAACAAACTTTGCTAATGGGCATCGTTGCTTCATCTGCGCCCAGTCCATATTTGAGCCGTATGCGAAATACAACATCAGTGTTGTCAATTGAATGCGGCGCCCGCCCCCGGTCGAGCGTCACTGTTTTTTGTATCCGAAGAAGCCGCGGCGTCGAATGATCTCGGCAACTTGCGGCGGCACTGTGGGAGAAGCTGGTAGTTGAGAGTTGATTGTTGAGAGTTTCGAAATCCACAGTAGGCGAGTTGGACTCGTTTTTGCTATGCGGGAAATTCCGGTCTGCGTCGTGCTCCATGCCAGAAATGCAGAATGTTTACCACCGAAGTCTTCTCGTCGCATTTGTAGTAGATCAGAAAAGGCGATACCGGCATTTTGCGGATTCCGCGCCGCCTATCGTGGAGAGGAAAACGTTCCGGTAGTGTCGCGAGACTTAACGCGTGGCCGAGAAGCTTTTCACCTAGTCGGATGGTTGCCTCGGGATTGTCTTCCGCGACAAACTCGACAATCTCTTTGAGATCAGCAATGGCGCTGTCCGCAATCAGGACTTTGAAGTCCATCGCGGAATCATCGCTTTCACTTCCTCAATCGGATGTACCCGCCCGGCTTCGACATCTTTCAAGCCGCGTTCCAGCGCGGCTTCCAGCGCACCGTCATCCGGTTCAGCGTTCGTAGCAAACAACTCGGCAGTGAGAAGGGCCTTATCATGCGGGCTCAAATTTGCGATAGCTGATTTGATTTCCTGAAGTGTGCTCATTTCCTTCTCAAGGTAGCAGCCGCGACACGCGCGCTCAACGTTTCTTGTATCCGAAGAAACCGCGGCGTCGAATGATCTCGGCAACTTGTGGTGGCACCATTTGGTCCCAGGTTTCGTCCCCCGCGGCGATGCGTTTAAGCACGTCCCGAGAAAAGATCGACAGATATTTGGGATTATAGTTATCAAGCTGCACGAAGCTGCCACGACGGACGAGATAGTCGTACAGCGGTTGCAGGTCATCTTTCACTTTGACGGTGTGAATCGTTTGTAACTCGTCGCCGGGGCTCCGCTGCAGCGGATAGACGTAAATCTTCAGGTCGTTCTTCAAGAGGCGTCCGAAGTTCTCCAGAATGCCGCCGGGCAAGTCCGTGTAATACTTTTCGTCGAACAGCTCATAAATACTCGGCACGCCCAGGACGATGCCGATGCGTTCGCGTGTTCGCCAGGAGAGATAGGATGCGAGCCGGTAGTATTGGAAGTAATCGGAGATGAGCACGGTCATGCCGCACGCGGCGAGGACGTCCGCGCGCGCGAGGAAATCGCGACGGTCAACCTCCTTTCCGCCGGCCAGCAGATTGCGCATGGTCAGTTCCATGAGAGAAAGGATCGGCTTGCCCGCGACCGCGGGGTCTTCTTTAAACTTCGCCAGGGCGCATTCCAACATGTCGAGGTTCACGTGCGTGACTGGACGAAAACTGCCGCGCTCGACCAGCACGGCTTTGTTATGCAACATGTCGGACGGCTGCAGCACTTCGCGGTTCGGTCCGAACATGGCGGCGCCGCTCAGTCCCAGTTGCACGAGCTTGAGCGCCATGATGCGGTTGTCCACGTTGCGAAATTCGATTCCGCTGAACTCGAGCATGTCGATCTCGAGGCGACGCGTGGTGAGGTTATCCAGCAGCGATTCGACGAGATCCTCCGGCACGTGACTTAGGAAGAACGCGCCATAGCAAAGGTTCACTCCCACAATGCCGAGCGCTTCTTGTTGCGCCGATGCTTCCTCGTCCAGCATGCGTATGTGCATCACGATCTGGCTCGGCTGATCGTTGGCGCGGCTCTGGAATTTCATTCCCATCCAGCCGTGGCACTCGCTGGAGCCACGATAGCTCCGCGCCACCACTGTATCTGCGAAAGCGAAGAACGAAGTGTCTTCGCCGCGATCTGGCCCCAGTCGCTCCACGTCGAGATCAAATTCGCGGTCAAGCATCGCCTGCAGACGGTTGCGCGAAACGTAGCGGTCGGCGTGCCCGTAGATGGCGTCGCTCACTTTCATGTCGTAAGCCGACATGCTCTTGGCGATGGTTCCCGCGGCGCCGCCGACCCGGAAAAACCAGCGCACCACTTCCTGCCCCGCGCCGATCTCGGCAAACGTGCCGTACCAGCGCGGATCGAGATTGATCTTCAGCGCCTTGGAATGGGTATCGAGGACTTCCTCCTTCACGGCGTAAGAACCACTAAACTCCGCGCTAGACGAAACGCGAGAGTTTCTGGTGATATTTACGTTCAGAACCCTCACCCTAGCCCTCTCCCCTCCGAAGGGAGAGGCGAGAGTTTGTCTGACGAACTACGATGAGGATCTAACTCTGCGCTTGCTGATTAGCCGTGCGGGTACTGTGCGACGTTTAGGTGTTCGGCGGGCGAGGGCGCCGCTGACACAGCGGCCGCTACAGCGCTAAAATCGCGCTCGAAAGAGAACGTCGTTTCAATATCATCGCGGCGTATGGACAAATTTTTTTGCCTCTGCTATCGGGCCGTGATGAGAAAAGTCTTCGCGGCGTGCGCGCTTGGTTGCTTCTTTGCATGTGGATCGAAAAACCAGGCGGCAGACGACACAACCGCTGCCGACGCGATCAAAACGCCGGCCACAGTAGAACAAGCGGCCCGGGTCCTTGATCTCTCAACGTTCCCGCTGATGGATACTGCGAAGCCTACTGACGAGCGACATGTGGCTAACCTTTCCTATCTCGCAACGGGCGATGTTAAGACGGCGTTCGAATTCAACCGGAAGGCGTTCGTCGCGCAAGGTTGGAAAGAATTGCCGAACAGCTCCGTTACCGAGCAATCAGCCAGCGGGATGTTCTCGCGTAACGGGTTCATCGTTTTTCTTTCGGTCACTCCCACTGGCGACGGCAACGTGTCGGTCAGGCTGCAGAATCAGGGCAACGTGAAACCCGGCAAGCTCCCGGTTCCTCCGAACGCAAAGGCGGTGTACGTGGGCGACTCCACCGCGATGTATGAAACCGCGGCCGCCGGACCCGCGACCGCGGACGCCATCCACAATCTCTTTGTCGCGCAAGGCTGGGTGCCCTACGGCGACGCTGGCGATACCGCCGTCTTCAAACAGAACGCAAACCTCGCCACCGTGACTGTCTCGTCCGCACCGGCGCAAGGCGGGAAGACCATGATCCAGTATTCGAATCAGCTAATCTCAGCTGATATTCCCGAGCACGCCGAACGTCGAGGATTTGCGTTACGTCGATGAGCCCCCGGAATTAACGTTTGCGACGACGAACCAGGACGCCATCGTAGATTTCTATCGAAAGACTCTGGCGACCGCGGGTTGGAAATCTACGATGGATCACATGGTCGACGTCGATGGGAAGCCGACCATGATCTTTCGCAATCCCGCGAAAGATATGCTGACGCTTGAGGCTTCCGGTGAGCTGCGCGGCAAGCTGTTATTTTCGGTTCGTTTTCAAAGCGGGGCGGAAATCGCCGAGCGCGATCGCAAAATAAAAGAGCCGGCTCCAAGGCTTCGCGCCGCCGCGGAAGCGAAAGCAGCGAAGGAGGCGAAGGAGGCCGCCGAGTTGGCCGAAAAAAACAAAGTGCCGAAAGTCGTGGTGACTCCGCCCGCGGACGCGAAAATCGTGAAGCAGACCAACGACTCGATCAAGTTCACTGTCGGCAAAGGGAAAGCAAAAACGGCCGTCGAATCCTTGCGAAAACAGTTTCGGGACGGGGGTTGGAAAGAAGATGTCGCCTCAGTCACAGGCATGAGCGGCGTAGTCTCTGTCTCAAAAGAAGGCGGCCCGAGTGCGACGATCACCTACACCGATACAGGTTTCTTGCCGACTGAGCTCAGTGTGTCGACGATGCGCGCCGAGCTGGAAGCGGCGAAGTAAAGGAAGAAGGAAGAAGTAAAAATTCAGAAATTGTCGCGGAACAGGCCGCCCGTTAGGACCTCTTAGCTTGTTTTCTGGCGCTCATGAAAATCAGACACGAGCCTCTTGGTCAGGTCATCGAGTTTTTCGTTCGGTAGCTCATCAAGATGCGCGACATTGATGTGCCGTAGAAGCCCGGTTTCGTTCTGGGAGCGCGCTCGGCGACAGTTCGTACGGCCCGTACCTTCACGTCGTCAATTCCCCGCAGATTTTTATGCGCCAGTCTCAGTTCATAGCTATTGATGTGAGCGATCGCGAAGACGGTAGCCATTTGGGTTCCTGGGGTCGTTAACCGTCTTCTCGGCATAGACGATTAGCGAGCTGTACCCGCCCTTTTCGACAACTTCGAGGTCTCGTAGAGCGCGAAAATGCTTCAACAGCGAGTCGCGGATCATTTTTTTTGCGGCGTCGTCATCGCATATCACGGTTACGGTGACAGCCCTCGATTTCTCTTCTGCGAGCAGATTTGCCGACTCCCCACACACCAGAGT
>DATAOU010000006.1:0-5921 GCA_036265575.1 Pyrinomonadaceae bacterium | reverse complement strand
CGGCCTTTGCCTGAAGTGCCTTCTTTCCACGGGCATTGACGGCAACGGCGAGCGTCCCCCGGCCGAGGCGACGCTGGATGACCTGCTGCGCGACATTCATGGTCGCGACGCGGATTGGCTCCTGGGGAATTACCAGATTCTAGAAGAAATCGGACGCGGCGGGATGGGCGTTATCTATCGGGCGCGACAACGGCATTCGCGCCGGATCGTGGCGCTCAAGCGCATTTTATCTTACCACGCAGATTCCCAAGACACCCTGATGCGCTTCCGGCGCGAAGCTCAGGCTGCGGCCAACCTCGATCATCCCAACATCCTTCCGATTTATGAAGTAAGCGAGACCCACGAGGGGCTGCCCTTCTTCAGTATGAAGTTCGCCGGCGGCGGCAGTTTACTTGAAGCGGGCCCAGCATTACGCAGCGAGCCGCGTCGCGTTATTGCGCTAATGGCGAAAGTGGCGCGGGCAGTGCAATACGCGCATGATCAGGGAATCCTCCATCGCGATCTGAAACCGGGAAACATTTTGTTGGACGGCAGCGGAGAACCGTTGGTCAGCGACTTTGGATTAGCAAAATGGCTAGAGCCAACCGGCCGTGTGACCCGCACACCCACCGTTTTCGGGACACCCGGCTACATTGCGCCCGAGCAAGTGAACGGATCAGCGGGAAACCTTCCGCGGACAGCTGATGTATACAGTTTGGGTGCGGTTTTATTCGATCTGTTAACTGGCCAGCCGCCGTTCACCGGTGAGCACGCGCTAAAAACTATTCAGCAGGCGACCGAAAAACCAGCTCCCAAATTGCGCACTCTGGCGCCCGGGCTCGATCGCGACTTGGAAACAATCTGCGCGAAGTCTTTGGAACGCGACCCAAAAGCCCGTTATCAATCAGCTGGTGAACTGGCGGATGACCTTGAACGCTGGCTGCACGGGCATTCGATTGTCGCGCGTCCTGTTTCGCCGCCTGTGCATCTCTGGCGTTGGGTGCGGCGCAATCCGCTCGTCGCACAAATGGCTGCGCTTTTGCTGACGCTGGCAACTGTAGTGGGCGTGATGATTTCAAAGGCCCAAACTGTGGTCCCATTTACGGCAAGTGGGATTGCAGTTTTGCCGTTTGAAAGTTTGAGTTCAGACAAGGAAAGTGTGTTTTTCGCCTACGGCGTTTACGATGGGGTTTGGAGCAAACTAGCGAAGCTCGCGAATCTGAAGGTGATCAACCACAACAGTGTCGCGAAATACCGTGGCGCGCATGATACCCAGGAAATCGGTCGCGCCTTGGATGTCGCGTATGTACTCACGGGAAACGTGCAGAGACAAGGAGCTAGCATCCGCTTAAATGCCGAGCTGATTGATGTGCGCAAAAACGCTCGCGTGTGGGCGGAGCAATACGATCGAAATCTGAGCGACCTGTTCACGCTCCAAGGTGAGATTGCGCAGAAAATCGCAGACCAGCTGGGAGTCGGCGTTTCTCCAGCCGAGAAAACTGCGCTTCAAGAGGCAGCAACCGCGGATCTCATCTCATACGACGCGTATTTGCGAGCCAAAGACCTGCTCTATGACATCTCACTGAGCACACGACAAAAGGAAGATCTGTTCCAGGCCGTCCAACTACTTGACCAGGCTGTGGCGCGCGACCCGTCTTTCTTTGACGCATACTGCCAGTTAGCGGGAGCGCATGACCGAATTTTTTTCCTCGCTTTCGACCATACGGACGTGCGCCTAAAATTATCTGAAACAGTAATTCAGTCGATCCAGCGCCTACACCCTGAACGGGGAGAAACCCATCTGGCTCTGGCTCAGCACTATTATTATGCGTACGGAGATTACAACCGAGCCCGGCAGGAGTTGGTCCTTGCTCATCTGACGTTGCCCAACGAGTCGCGGATTCCACTTTTGGCCGGGTACATTGACCGGCGTCAAGATCGCTGGGGGAAATCGCTCGAGGAAATGACACAGGCGTTAGACCTGAACCCACGGGACTTTTCCGTGCTCCAGCAAATCGCTCTTACGTACGAGGCTTTGGGTCGTTACAAAGAGATGGCCGCGACGCTTGATCGCATGTTGGCAATTGCTCCAAAAGACGTTCAAAGCCAGGTGCGGCGCGCATTGGTCGATCTCGAGAACCGCGCAGATCCAAAACCTTTCCAGACGGCAATTGACGCAATTCTGGCGGACGACCCGAATGCCGCGCTTGGGTTTGTTAATCCCTGGCTGTTAGTTGCCTTGCGCGAACGCGATTCCGTTGGGGCTCAGCACGCGTTATCGAATATGGGTACCGGTGAATGCTTTGACGAAAATATTCCATTGCCTAACAGCTGGTGCGAGGGTCTTGCCGCTTGGGTGCGTGGTGATGAGTCGGCAGCTCACGTGGCCTTTGAGAATGCGCGAAAGGAGCTCGCCGAAGAGGTACTCAAGCAACCGGACTATACAGCTGCGCTTTGCGCACTCGGTGTGGTCGATGCCGTACTTGGGAACAAGGAGGATGCGATTCGCGAAGGCGAACACGCAGTCGAGTTGACGCCAGTTAGCAAGAACGCCATCGAAGGTGCAACGCTCGTGCGATATCTTGCTGTGATTTACGCGTGGGCTGGTGAGAAGGATCGCGCGATTCAGCGACTGGCTGAGACAACCTACCTCCCAGGCAGCCACATCAGCTACGGCTATTTGCGCCTCCATCCACTGTGGGATCCCTTACGAGGTGATCCGCGGTTTGAAGCAATTACCGCTTCACTAGCGCCGAAATAATTATCCGGGCTGCAACACAGGGTCCAGTTTACCTAACGTGTTGAAACGTTGGTTCCGGTCGAATTCGCATCACTGAATTTGTCCGTTCTGTGTCGGTAAGAGCGCACGGTTCGTGCGGGAACCGCATCGACCTGCCCCGACGTAGCCAATGTCCGGGCAGCGTTTTTTTGTCTTTTATCCTTGACACTCATCGAAACGGCTGTAAACCGCGATCTATGAAATACATCCACCGCTACCTCACCGTACGTCTGCTCGTAGCAATGCTGATTACTGTCGCCGTCACCGTCCTCAGCACCCTCGCGATGCACGCCCCCGCTCAGAACCAAAGCTGGCTGACGCTGAAGAATATTCGAACGGACCAGGTTACATCGTTCTACGCTGACCAACGCGCAAATCGTGCTTGGTTTTGCGAGGCGGTCCTCCCAACCGGCCACTACGCTAACAATCGCGTAAATCGTGCTTGGTTTGTGGAGGCGGTCCTCCCCACCGGCGACAGTAACGTGATGACTGAGAACTTGAAATCAGTCGCAGCGACGCTTTAAATCTGCCGAATAGCGTACGGAAGAGGGTGCCAGTCTCGAGGTCGGGACTGGCCGTATTGCGTACCGAAGTAGTGGCCACGTCTCATCACCGTTGGGTCAATGACCCATCTCCCGTTCATCCCGCGTTCAAGAGATGTATTTGAAGCGAACTCACGCGGCGTGGTTTGGAATACATTTCTTTTTCGTAACAGCAGTTTGCCTTGCAGGGGTATTTTGGTTGATAGCGCAAGGGTCAACGATTTTACCCTCAGCTTGGAACGAGTATGCGGGTAAGGCTGAGCTGGGTGCGACTTGGTGTTTGGGAAAAGAGGCCGGTCCATCGAATCCGCTTCGGAGAGGCATCGCAACATATCTGCATGCTGCTGGCATCCAGGCCGGGTACAGCTTTTTTGCACCCAACGTTCCAACCCAACACCGACTCACGTTGGAGCTGTTTTACCAAGACGGACACGTAGAATACGAGTCACCGCGTGTGCGCGGCAAAGCCGCCGCACTGCGTTTGGACAGTTTGCTAGACAGATTAGCCGAGCAGCGGTACGAACCGGTTCGGGAGGTTCTCGTCAAAATGCTGGCGCTCTCGGTCTGGCGCGAGCACCCGGACGTGAAACAGATTCGAGCAACTTTCGGATCGGTTAATCCACCTGACATGAATGAATTTGAGCAAGGCAAAACAGAAGCCTTTCAACCAATGTTCAGCTTCGATTTCAGCCTGCGCGATGAGCAGAAGCAGTAGCGGAATGGTTGGCTATTGTTCCTGATTCGTCTACCCAAGCTTCTTCATTCTGTTATTCGTCTAATCCGTGCAATCCGCGGTTAAATCGCCCGGTTCACAAATCAGCGCCGGGCTAAATCTGCTAGAAAGATGTTGGCGACGCTTCGTTGGTTTTTTGTTTCCACCTGAAAGTGATACGTGGCTCGCCGTGTTGCGGGTCGGTTTGGGACTGCAGGTTATCGTGTATGCGCTGTTCTTGAGAAGCGACTGGCACTACCTGTTCGCCAGCAGTGGCAAAGGTCTTATTGGTCGCGAAGTAGGCGAAGCTATTACCACTTTCGATAGTCCTTTGATCCCAAAGCTTGGCTGGTTGATTGCTGTCGGTCGCAATCTCAACATGAGCGAAGAAACGGTGCTCACTGTTGCCTGGGTATGCTTGCTGTCCGCCGGCTGTCTTTTGTTGTTAGGGCTGTTGTCTCGCCCAGCAGCGATTGTCGCGTGGTTTATTCATCTATGTGCCGCCGAAAGTGGAGGGTTACTCGCTTATGGCGCCGACAATTTTATGACAACGGCGCTGTTCTACCTGATGTTATCTCCACTTCCCGACCGTTACGCCTTTGACAACTGGGTGGTCAAAAGTAAGCCGAAAGATCCACACATCCTGGGTTTTTGGCGCCGAGTGTTACAGGTGCATTTGTGTTTTGTTTACTTCATCGGCGGCCTGGCAAAATTTCTTGGCACCGGCTGGTGGGACGGCTCCAATCTTTGGCGGTCGCTGATTAGGCCGTCCTTTAGCGTTATTGCGCCGGACATTCTTGTTCGATTCAAATACGTTCTACCGCTCCTTGGCATTTCGATTTGTCTGCTCGAGATGAGTTACCCCATTTTCATTTGGTTGAAAAGGACACGCCGGATTTGGCTTGGTTGTATTTTGGCGATGCATGCCGCAATAGGATTGATGATGGGGCTGTACCTCTTCGCGCTCGTCATGATTGTGATGAACCTGGCGGCATTTGGCGTTCCCAGTACGGGCAGGAGAGCACAGGCGACTTCGCCAACTACCGAGCATTAAAGATTCACACCAAAGCTACCGGATTCGGAACCGATGAAGCCTCGGGGCTCAAGTCTTGACACGTGGGACCGAATCGGCGCAAGATCGGCGACTTAAAGGACTGCCATATGAATTCAACGCTTGTGTCTCGAAATGTTTTCATCTGTGCCGCCGCAATCTTCATTGCCAGTTGCGGCACCGCGACGTTTACCAAAACCGGAAGCGATGCCACCATCGAAAGCCTGCGCAATTTCGAGCTTGGCTTTATCGACCAGTTTGCTGTGCCTGGCAAAAAATTCAACGCCGCTGCCTTCACCGCGAAGGTGAACGAAGGCAACGCAAAATTTCAGCAGGCCATCGCCGATGAGAAATTCACCGCGCGCCGTCCGGTCCTCGTCAATCTGAAAGGACAGTTCGATGCTGACGCTGCGCATCTGCGAAGCAAAGCCAGCCGCGGTAAAATCACTCCAGCGCTGGCAACCGAGATGAAGAACGACATCAACAAGACTTACGATCATGCCCTCGGCCGGTAGGCCCAAACGCAAAAAGTCTTCCGGGAAAACTTCCCGGAAGACTTCGCGGAAAAAATCGGAGCTCGACTCGGCACTTGGTCAGATCAGCGATGAATCGGTCGCAGAGACAAAGGAGGAATTTCAGGATTTGCTCGCGCAGGCTAAAGGCAACACTAGCGAGCTCGTCCGGGAAAATGCAGAGGAACTCGAACGGCGTCTCGTTCTCCTAAAAAAACGAAAGATCGACAAGGAGGATTTCGATTTCTTCATAGAAAACCAAAAGCGCGATCTTCGGGTTTTTGTCGACAGCCAGCCGGCGCAATCGCAGGAACGCGCCGAAAAACTGACGCTACGTGTTCTGGAG
>DATAOU010000005.1:0-7046 GCA_036265575.1 Pyrinomonadaceae bacterium | reverse complement strand
ACTTTCACGCCCGTCGGCCGCAGTTCTTCGCGCAACGCCATCGAGAAGGTTATGAGAAACGACTTGGTGGCGGAATAGATCGCCGCGTAAGGAACGGGTTGAAGGCCCGCCAGTGAAGAAATATTGATGATGCTGCCGCGGCCCGCCTTTATCATCGCCGGCAAAAGTTGATAGGTCATTTCAACCACTGCCGTATTCTGCAAGTGGATCATTTGCAATTGCCGCTCGAGCGGTAAATCCCAAAAATTTCCACGTTCACCAAAGCCGGCGTTGTTCACCAGCAATTCAACTTGAAAATTTCGCGCGCGAAGTTTCTCCGCGAGTTGGAAGCCGGCGCCGGGCAAGGCCAGATCAGTTTCCCACGGCTCTGCAAGAATTCCTTGTGAGTCGCGCAGCTCGCTTGCCAATCCCTCCAGCCTGTCTTTAGACCTGGCCACCAGGATCAGATTCTGCTTACGCGCCGCAAGTGCCCGGGCAAAATATTTCCCCAGACCTTTGGAAGCGCCGGTGATGAGGGCATACGTTGTGCCGCTCGTCACTGCAAGCCCCGGCTATCGACGTTGTAAGCTGCTGGTTTTTGAAGTCGCGACAAGCGCGACGGGCCGAAGAGTCGCCGACGAATTTCCGGCGGGTAACGAGTTCCAAACACGACGTCCCAGAACGCGTTTGTGATTCCATAGCCGCGATCGACGCCGCGAGAGCTGTGGTGATAGAGGTGAGATTTCTTGATGTGCAGAAAGTATGAGTTTTGAAAATAATAATAGTGCTCGCAGTGATGAATCCATTCTTCCAGCACGTAGCATTGCACCACTCCGGCCAGCAACATCGGCGCAGTATAGATGGGGAAGAGAAGACTCAACGGCAGCGTCACCAAAAAGACGGGCATCAGATCTTTCAAATGCCCATTGATGTGTTCACCATCGAACGGCCGTTCATGATGTCCAAAGTGAGTTGGATCAAGATATTTGTGCGACAAATAGGTGAAGTACTTTTTGTACTTCCTGTTGGACATGGGCCAGTGCCGGTGAAATACCCAGCGATGCGAGGTGTATTCAGTAAACGTCCAGAGCGGAATGCCGAGCAACAAGAAAACAACAGCTTCATAAGGATGGCCGCTACGTAATCCAAACACCAGCATAATTACGGCAAAGATCGTGTAAAAAGCCGTCACCGGATAGAGCTTGCGTCGAGAAATGCCCGCCTGCTCACGTTTGTAAGCGCTGACTGGAAGGATGCCTTGGCGACCTGAGGAATGCATGGGGTCCCTCGACGAGAAGTTTTCCTAAGTTAGCTTCCGTTCACCCTGGAAAGTGGCGAGATTTTACCACAGCCCCATGTTCTTGCAACATTGACAGCGCGAAAACCCGCTTCTATATTTTCCGCTATGCCAATTCCAAAATTTACGCTTCGGGGCTTCCGCAGGCCGAGTGAAGTCGCAGCCCAGGCTTTAGGCAAACTCGAGCGCGAGGTCTTAAACGAAATCTGGCGCCGGGATGAAGCGAGTGTGCGCGATGTCTACCTCGCATTTGGAGAAAGCATTGCCTATACGACACTGATGACTACGCTGGACCGCCTGTATAAGAAGCGGTTGCTGACGCGACGCAAAGATGGGCGCGCGTTCATCTACCTGCCGGCGGTTTCTCCAGCGCAGTTTGAACAGGGGATCACTGAAGATTTGATTGAAGGACTGCTGGGCCACGGAACTGAATCCGTCCAGCCGGTGCTTGCATGTATTGTTGACACCGTTAGTGAAAGAGACCGCGAACTGCTCGACGAGCTGGACCGCCTGATCAAAGAGAAGCGTAAAGAACTGAAGAAGTAAGATTTTCTGTAAGCCGACCGAAAGCCTGAATGATGTTCGAACTTTTGGGATTCTCATTACTGCTGGCTGCGCTGCTGACCTTCAACAGTTTGGCCTCGTCGGCAATTGCCGGGCTATGGCGAGTGGCCGGCAAGTTGACGCGTGGTTGGACCGCAAGTTCGCGTGCCCGTTTGCTTTTCTCCTTGCGCACACTGCCGGCGCTGCTGGCTTTCTTGTCGGTTTCACTGTTGCTAGTCCCGTCTTACCTTGCTTATGAGCCGCGCCATACAACGGAGAGAGTTAGTTTTAAACTCGCTTTGCTCGCGTTCTTCTCAGCAACTGGAATTGCTGTCTCAATCTATCGCGGGATTGCCACTCATCGCGCCACGGCAAAACTTACTGCTGATTGGCTGCAGCAAGGAAAGCCGATTGAGATTAGTGGCATTACTATTAGGGCTTATCAGATTGAACATACGTTTCCGCTGATTGCTATCGTCGGCTTCCTGCGTCCCAAACTTTTTATCGCCCGTCAGATTCTTGAGTTGCTCGCGCCGGAAGAAATCGCGGCTGCAGTGGCCCATGAAAACGGGCATCTGGCAGCTCGCGACAATTTGAAGCGCGGCTTGCTGCACGCATGTCGTGATGCGTTGCTGATCATTCCCAGCGGTCGCTCGCTTGATCGGGCGTGGTCGGAAGCATCGGAAGAAGCTGCTGATGAGAATGCCGCGCGCCAGGGGAATGGGGCGGCGCTGGATCTCGCTTCGGCGCTGGTCAAGATCGCCAAGAACATTCCGCCGGGAGTGCGACCGACAATGCCGGCTGGTGTTTTTCTGCTGGGTGATGAAGAGGCAAAAGGTGTGAAATCGCGTGTGCGCCGCCTGATCGCACTTTCTTCCACTGACCCACAGAGTGGCACGCGCTACGAAGTCATTAAGAAGCTTCTCGTTTGGACTCCGCCGATCATGTTGCTGGCGACCCTCGCCATTTCCGCCACCAGCCCTTTGCTGCTCTCAAGAGTTCATTTTCTGCTTGAGCAGGTTGTTTCCGCACTGCGCTGATCGTGCGCACTTATTCAAACTTTCTTAACGGTAAAGACCGGTTGCAGTCTCCATGATCCGCGGATCATGCTGCTCTCAGTACCTTTGTGCATGCCACGAGTGCTCGGCGCCTGGCAATAGTTTTTTGTTCCTTGAGCTCCGCCTACTAACAGGTACCCGGTAACCAAAACTTCGACAGGTTTTCGCATGAAGCACTCGTCTGTTTTACAGCCATCTTTTCTGACCAGCTGCCAAAGGTCGTGCCGCGCTTTACAGAATTCCGCGCCGGGTGCCAGTTCGAGCAGCACGTGATCGGCATTCCATTGCGGCCCAGCGGCGATCTCGGCCTGCATGTCGTGGTCCCCGTCTCTTTCAAAGTGAGCGCCAAGCAGATAACCGCGCAGAGTTACGCGGATGGTCTCAGCGTCTGGGATCGGCGTATCAGTGGGAATCTGATCGGGAACTTTCGCGTCCAGCGAGCAAGTTAGTTTGTACCATTCGGCGATTGTGATGGGCTTGCCGTCGTTATAGTTAGTGTAACTCTTGCCGCTTTCTGCGCTGCGAGTTTTGACTGACTTACGTGCTTTGCTCTTGTTTTCCCAGGAGCAGTCGTCAGGCTTTCGCTTGTCCTCGGCGGCAAGCAGCATCGTTGCGAGAATCAAAAGCAGGATTGTTGGTTTCATCGCGCCCGATTGTACCGGGGGTTTCACCGGAACGCATCACAAACCGAAAGAGAGTCGGGGGTTTACTACGAGCGCTGGTAGTAACTCACCCTTTGCTCATAAAGTCCCCTGTTTCAAGGCCGAGCGACACGTCACACCAATCCTCCGACCGGTTGGTTTCTTGGGCCACAACCGATCGTACGCATACTTCAAAAAGGACGAGGTGATCCGATTGACCAACAGAAATGCATTTCGCTTGCCCTTGCTGCTGACGGCGGCGTTTGCCTTCATTGCCGCGATGATGATTAGTGCCGCCGCGCAGTCGCCCAACACAGCATCGATGATCGTTGTCGTGACTGATCAAAACGGTGCCGCCGTCCCCGGCGCCAAAGTGTCAGTAGTGAACAATGCAACTGGCAACTTGCGCGAGGCTGTCTCGGGAAGCGATGGCAGCGCCACTTTTTCCGCGCTCTCGCTGACCGGAACCTACACGGCCAGCGTCTCAATGGCGGGGTTTGGCAACGAAGAGCAAAAGGACATCACGCTGCGATCGGGTGAGACCGCGACCATAAAAGTAACGCTCCTCGTCGGCTCTGAGAAAGCAGAGGTCACAGTCTTTGGCACTACCGAAGGCGTCCGCGCAGATGCGCAGATAGGCATTCGACTCGACGGCCCGGTAATCGACGAGACGCCAATTCTCGGCCGCAAGGCCACCACGCTGCCGCTCCTCAATTCCGCGTTCCGCCAGGGGAAGGGCACTGGCGATCTATTCGTCAACGCGACGTACTTTATCACCGGGGTGGGTTCGCGCCGGGCTACGACATTTCTGCTTGACGGCGCGAGCAACGACGAAGGCTGGGGACGTCAGACCTCCATTGCCACTGTGCCCATAGGCGCGATTCAAGAAATGGCCGTGCTGACGAACGCGTTCTCTTCTGAGTTCGGTTGGACGTCTGGACCAGCCCTGAACATTGTTACCAAGTCTGGTACGAATCAGTTTCACGGCGAAGGACTGTTCCTCAATCGTCCCGGTGGTTGGCAAGCAAAGACGTTCTCAACCAAGGGCTTCTGTCCCTCCTCGCTTACGAGTTGCGTTACGCCCAGCACACTTACTGCCATCAGCCCGGTGGACATTCCCGATGCGCTTTCGCAAGTCTCCGGCTCTATGGGCGGCCCGATCGTAAAAGACAAGACCTTCTTTTTTGTCACCGCTGATTACACGCACCAGGATCGCACGACGTTCCTCTCCAGCTCGCTGCCTGCCTTCGTGTTGCCGGCAGATGGCCATCTCGATTACACGGGACACTACCGCCAGTTCCTGTTCGATGGCCGGCTGGACCACAAGTTAACGCCGAACCAGAATTTGATGTTTCGCATGAACGTTGATCGGTTTTACGACGACAACCCGCAGGACGCGGTCGGTGGAACTAACGCGCCCAGCGTCGCGCGCAGGTATTCAAGACGATCATGGACCGCTCAGGTTAACCACACCTGGGTCGTCAGTCCCACTCTTCTGAACGAGGCGCGCATTTCATATTTGCATGGCGATCCGGTAACGCTATGGGAAGCCCAGACGCTGTCGACAACCTACACGCGCGCCGCCACCGGAGGATCGGTGCCCTTTACCATCGGTCAGTCGCGGGTTTCCGACATCTGGAGTCACCAGCTCCAGTTTTCTGATACGTTGTCGTGGTCGCATGGCATGCACAACGTGCGCTTCGGCGGCAGCGTGATTCGTCACAGCTCAGGCGGCACAGGCAGCGAGCCTGGCACCGCGATCCTTGGCACCTTCACATTTGTGACTACGGGCGCGTCGCGAACGTTGCCGTTTAATCAGTTGACACTCGCTGATGTCTTGAACTATCAGCAGCCCATCAACTTTGGGATTGATAGCTATGACCTGTCACAGTGGCTGCTCACAGGATTCGTCCAGGACAGCATTCACGTGCGTCCCGATCTAACAATTGACCTGGGTCTTCGCTATGACCGCCAGACCTTAACGGATGCGACCAGGAACTTTGAGCCGCGCCTCGGCTTTGGCTGGCATCCGGGCGGCGATTCGCGCACCTCGATTCGCGGTGGGTATGGCATGTATTACACGCAGATCAGATCAAATGCGGTTGCCGGCTATCTCGTGAACGGGTTGGATGGATTGACGACCTACACGGCTACGCCGGGCGCCACCGGTTTCCCTACCTGCCTGACATGTGTTCCGGTGAATGTTGATCCGCGGACTATTCCAGCTATTCAACTACCGGCGCGCGATATAACGATCAGGGCAGGCCTGCGGTCCTTCTATCAGGTACAGTTCGCAAGGTACGGACTTAACTTTGATCGTCTGCCCAACTATCCCGACAAGTTGGTGAACCCGCGCAGCCAGGTGATATCGATTGGCGCTGAGCGTGAGGTAGTTAAGGGACTGTTCGTCGGCGGCGACTATGTGCATCAACACTTGACGGGAATGGATCGCACCGTCGACTTGAATGCACCGGCGCCTTTTGATCGCACGACGGTTGGACAGAGCCAGACTGTCGCCGTTGCAAACAGCACGCGTCCAATCCTTCCGGCTAACGGTGGCGTGCGGCAGGTGAATGTGATCATGAACCTCGGGGTCGCCGATTACGACGGACTGCAGACTCTGGTCAGTTACCGGGGGCATCCTCGCCTATATGCGTCGGTTGGTTACACGTTATCTAAGGCAACCAATACCAGCGAACCGGACGGCAACGGCATCGGGCCGAACCAGAGCAACATCCTCCGTCTCGGTGAGGAAGAACGTGGGCCAAGCGTGGTTGACCAGCGACATCGCGCGGTCATTACCTTGAGCTATCGGTTCCCATTCAATATTACCGCCGGAACGCTGACTCAACTTGCTTCGGCGCGTCCATTCAACGGTACGACAAATGTGGACAATAACGGCGACGGAATTCTGAACGATCGGCCGGTTGTTAACGGAGTTGTAATTCCGAAGTCGGCGTTTCGCGGAACGCCAACTTCTGAGGTCGCGGCCTTTGTTGAAGGTCGAATTAAGACTTCAGAACGAACGACTCTGCTGCTCAGGTTGGAAGGCTTCAATCTTTTCAATCACGGGAACTATCTCGGTCGCGGCGTGACCGTATTTGGAAACGGCGCGACACCGGCGGACACCTTTGGTCAGCTTGTTACGGTTCCGGCCGGCACCTTTGTCGCGCAACCCGCGTTCGCCAACGTTGACCCGCCGCGGATGTTTCAACTGCAAGCGCGGTTTATCTTTTAAGTAAGTGAACTGAGTTTGAAAGTAAGGAGAGCGCTGGATGGACCAGCGCGCTTTTTTTATTTTCGGGATGACTTGGAGTAGCGCTTGCAAAAAAGGAGAGGCAACTGCCGCGGCTCCGCCGCTTTCCGCACGGAAGGCGGCAGAGCCGCGGCCTTGGCCTCACGATCTTTTTCATGCCGAGGCGCGCGCTTCATCGAATGGTTTTAGTTTGGTGAAGCCAAACTAGCGAAGTTGCTTCTCGCCGATAGTAGTCGGAAATAGAGGTACAGGTTCAAAGGCCTGGTCGAGGC
>DATAOU010000004.1:0-4576 GCA_036265575.1 Pyrinomonadaceae bacterium | reverse complement strand
CTACTATTGCTCCAGCCGATAAGAAGTTTTTACACGGCATGAGCGAAGCGATTCTGGTTCCCTCAAAAGCGCAATAAGAAAAGCCGGATCCCACTAACCTCGCGAGCAGCTAAATCGACGGACGCCGCATAGCAGCAGTTTGTTTTTGTGTGCAAAGACAACCGGCTTGCCTCAAAACCGACGCATGATCACAAAAAACATCGGAATGCTGCTGCTCGCGATCTATCTGATTCTTGTCGGAATCACTACGCTCTTTCACGTCGGCATCGGAGCAATCGTGATGGGAGTCTTGGCGCTCATAGCGGGCATTTTGATTTTAATTGGGAAGTAGTTCACGGCTTCCAATTTCGATGTCGCCGCCACCGGTGGACAGCTAAGAAAAAGTGCTGAGGCGAAACTGAACGGCGCACAGGGCCCTGGCTACAGGTCCCGATCGGCCGCGTTACAGTGCTCCGACCGCCGCCGAGATCAGCAGGACAACGATGCTAAGCGAAATCAAGATCTGGATCATCGCCAGAACCTTTGCCCAACGTGCCAGCAGCGGCGAGTCGGTCGGCCCGAATGTGGAACTCTGCGTGAACGCGACGAAAAGATAATCGACAAAGCGCGGATGCCAGCGTGCACAGGCAAATTCGGATCGCTCGTCGTGTGGAATTTGCATCTGTGGAAAAAGGAAACTCTTGCTGCCGAATTTCCGTTGTTTCTGGCGCAGAGTTGGCCCGCCGCCGTCCAGGCGCCAGTACCAGAGCGCGAACACGATCACATTCGTCAGCCAAAGTAGCCCGCCGGACCGGAGCAACTGCAATGGAGATTCGCGGTGCGTCGGCAATAGACGGACGAGCAAAACTACAGAGGCAATCAGCGCCAGTGTTGTGATTCCGTTAATAATGAATCCGAGAAGGCGATTGAGTGATTGTTTTCCTAGGCGATGGCTCACCACAGTCGGCACGAGCAAGACGACAATCACAGTCGGCACCAACCAAATCGGGCCGACGACGACGTTGCGTGGCAGGGCCAGGTAAATAGCGCCAACGGCGAGAACCGCGGCTATGGTCTGTCCGCGTGGCTCTGGTTTGTCAACGTAATCTGGCATTTGTGTTTTTCCGCATAAACGAAATTCGCGATCTGATCAATACCTGCGCCGATCATCGGAGCCGAGTGAACTACGTCACCCTTGCTTTATCCGGGCCGGTCAGCAAATGTGCTCTCCCTCGCCTTCGTTCGGGATAACATTCTGAGCTAAGAGCATGAGAAAGCGCATCTGCTACATCCACGTAGGGCCACACAAGACGGGCACGACGTCGATCCAATGGTTCCTGCGGGAGAACCGAGCGGAGTTGCTGAACCACGGCTATTTCGTGCCTGAAAGTGGAAATGTTCACGGCGGGCACCACCCAATTGTCCGCCAACTTTGTGGACAGGAGGTGCCGCGCCAGCACAGGTGGGCGGCTGCAAAATTTGTCGAAGCACTTGCCGACACGTTATGCGAAGCAGTCGTTATTTCGTCTGAATCCTTGGAAGGACTTTTGAAAAAGAGAGAGTATGCCAACGCATTCTTCAACCGCATCAGAGAGCTTAATCTAGAACCCAAGCTCGTCGTTTTTCCTCGCAACCAACCGCAATTGATCAACTCGCGTTATGTGGAAGTTGTCAAAGGTTTCCGAAGATCCGAACCGTTTGAAGCTTTTGTTCCCGGAGAAATCCATCATCCAAGCTTCAGATACTCAGACTTGATTGCGCTGGCTAAAGGGGTGGATGCGAAACTAGTCCCTCGACCGTTTACTGGGCAGATGATTGTTGAGGGGGTGGTGGCGGATTTTCTCCAAGCTATTGGCCTTGATCCGTCCAGGTTTGGAGGCACGAAGATCAGGCGCAATCAAACTGCCGGGCCATTTACCGTGAGCGTCGCTCGCGATGTGTCGCGTTTAATCGCTAACTCAGGTCGGCGACTGACGGGTGTGCAGGCTCGGCGATGTAAAAGGAAACTAACGCTTTACCTTCAGGAAAAGGGATTAGCCGATACCGGATACTGCGGGTTGAGTAACGCGCTGGCTCGGCAGATCGAAAAAGATTGGCAACGAGATAACGATGTGTTTGCACAACAGGTTTGGCAGAAACCGTGGAAAGAGGTTTTTGCCGCAGATGTAGGCCGTGAGTTTACGCCTAACGACTTTGACATCGTCAAGCCGGACGAGCGCACGCAGACGCAACGCCACCAAACGGTCAAGGAAATCATGGCCTCTGTCGAAGACACCATGGCCTATCCGGCGGCGCCGACGATTTGAACGCAGTGGCACGTTAAGATCTGAAATTCAGGCGGAGCAATTTGAATAATTGCTCGCACCGACCACTCAACACTACAATTCTTGGGTGACAACGCGCGTTTGCTATGTCCACGTCGGGCCACACAAGACCGGGACCACATCGATCCAATGGTTCCTGCAGGAGAACCGAGCGGAGTTGCTGAAGCACGGCTATTTCGTGCCGGAGAGCGAGACCAAGCGAGGTGCGCACCACGCACTCGCTGAGGGGTTGGCCGGCCTCGATATAGGAGAGCATCGTGAGCCGCTGGTGGCCAGGTCCATCGCGGCAATTGCTGAGACACCTGCCCAAGCCATCATCATTTCTTCCGAAGCGTTGGAGGGACTCTTTAGAAACCGACAGAATACCCAAGCTTTCTTCAACCGAGTCAGGGAGCTGAACCTCGAGCCAAAGCTCATCCTGTTTCCGCGCAACCAGCCGCAATGGATCAACTCGAGTTATGCAAGCACAGTCACAGCCTTTCGCCGATCCGATTCGTTCGAATCGTGCGCATTCGGCTTCGCTCAATCTCCAGACACCAGGTTCTGGCGTTGGATCGAGTTGGCAGAGACTCACGGCGCCGAACTGATTGCCCGGCCATTCAGTAACGAGACGCTTCGTCGCGGCGTGATTCCGGAATTTCTTCAGAGCATCGGTATCAGCACCTCACAGTTTCGAGATCGCGCCGTCCGACGCAATGAAGCGGTCGGACCATTCACAGTCAGTGTCGCTCGCGAAGTATTGCGCTCGATCGGGAAGGAAATGACCTGGCTTCAGGCGAAGAAATGCAAGGTGGAACTCGCCAAGTATCTTCGTCAAAACAATTGTACGGACACCGGTTACTGCGGCCTAAGTACCACGTTGGCGCGACACGTTGAAGAAGAACTGCGCTCCGATAATGACGTGTTCGCGCAGCGAGTCTGGGGTAAATCCTGGGCCGACGTTTTCGCTGCTGATGTTACCGAACAATTCATGCCTAACGATTTCGAGATGCGCCGGACAGACTGGTTCACTGCACGACGGCTTCGGCGGGCGATCAGCAAACTGAAGGATTTCGCGCACCGGATGCTGTTGGATCCTGCACTGGCGGTGGAAGCGCCTTGGAATGATGTGGCGCATCGTAGCGGATTGGTTTCAAAAGAATAGATCGAGAGTTACTTCGAGCGGGGCATTTGAAAAGACATGGCGGATAAATCTGGACTTCTATGCGACGAATCCTTATCCCGCTTGTAACTCTTGCAGTAGGCGCCACTGCGTTAGCAGCGCTGTGGATTTTTAGGGGACGTGAAATCTCATCGTTCATCGATCGTTACTGGACGGTGGAAACCCGGTCCGCGCCCATTCAATCCATTGGATACGAAGGCAGTGGCACCGGGGGAATTCTCATCGTCAATGACGTCAGCTTGAGTCTGAATGACGTCAGGCCAGATTTGTCGCTTAGTGTTGGCTCAACCAAGGACAACCAACTTGCATTGGCCACCAGCGGCAAGGTTTTCCCTTTCGGCCCGCTCACATCCACCTCCGAGAATACCGGCGAACGTCTCGCTACTGTGCCACCTTTAGGCGATCAGGCCTTCCTTGCGATCCGCCACAGCGTCCTCAGTTGGCCAACTCCGCTTGATCTCAATTTCATGACCGGTCACTCCCCGTCTTGGAAACGACACATCTATCAGGAAATTCGATGGAAGAAATCATCTAGTGCGAAGCTGCAAATGCTTTGGCGTTACGAGCAATTTTTTTATCCCGGTAATGGGTGGATAAGCGGATTGATGACCCGGGAAGGCTCGACGGGTCTGATTCGAGTAGACATCAAGGAGTGACGGAGGCCAAAACGTCGTTCCTTGAGTAGAGCGCCTCTTTTCTGCATCGTTTTGCCGTGCGACTCGCGCAAAAATTTCAAAAGCTCTTTACCCGCGACGCGGCGGAAAGTCTGTGGGAGCACGCTTGCCGCTGGACGCACCCGGTAAGCTCTCGACGGATTCTCGCCACGATAGATAAAGCGGAATTGGTAAGGCTGCGCGAACATTATCCGTATCGTCCAAACGCGCGAAAGATCAACGCCTACGAGGACGCCAACTACTGGGTTGGCGTTAACGTAAAGCGCGTACAGGACCTCTGGCTTGATCGCTCGCCACCGCTCGACATCCTGGATCTAGGCTGCGGCCCCGGATATTTTCTCTATCTTTGTCGTCTGTTCGGCCACGAAGGTTTAGGGCTCGATCCCGACGACGAACCTTTTTTCCGCGGGACGACCAAGTTCTTCGGCGTTAGGCGC
>DATAOU010000003.1:0-6161 GCA_036265575.1 Pyrinomonadaceae bacterium | reverse complement strand
TGCCGGTGACAGTATTTCTTGGCGGCCCGCCGGCGTTGATCCTCGCGGCTATTGCGCCATTGCCTGAAGATGTTCCCGAGCTTGTGCTGGCTTCATTGCTGGCGGGTGAAAAGTTGAAGCTGACGCAAGATCCGTTGGGTGGCCCACATCGTTTGGCGGCTGCTGCTGAGTTTGCGTTGGTCGGCAAAGCGCAGCCGCACGTCAGACGCGCCGAAGGGCCATTCGGCGATCATTACGGCTACTACTCGCTACAACATGACTACCCGGTGTTTGAAGTTGACGCAGTCTTTCATCGCCGCGATGCAATTTATCCGGCCACGGTAGTCGGCAAGCCCCGTCAGGAAGATTTTTTCATCGGCGACTATCTGCAGAGTCTGTTGTCGCCTCTGTTTCCGCTCGTGATGCCGGGTGTGCGTGATTTGTGGACCTACGGTGAGACCGGATTTCATTCGCTGTGCGCCGCGGTTGTGCGTGAACGCTATGGTCGCGAAGCGTTAGTTTCAGCCTTCCGCATTCTTGGCGAGGGTCAGCTTTCGTTAACCAAGTTTCTGCTGCTCACCGACACGCCGCAGGACCTGCACGACTTTCCGCGCCTGCTGGAACATGTGTTGGCACGATTTGACCCGGCAAAGGATCTGTTCATCTTCGCAAACGTTTCAATGGATACGCTTGATTACACCAGTGGGAAGGTGAACGAAGGCAGTAAGGCCGTGATGCTCGGTTTGGGTGAAGCGAAGCGAGATCTGCCGCGCGAATTTCGCGGGCAGTTGCCGCGCGATGTCACCGCGGCAGAAGTGTTTTGCGGCGGCTGCCTGGTGCTCGAGGGGTTGTCGTACGCCGAAGATGCGGAACAAGCAGCGCGGCTCGCGAAAGAAGACTGGTTGCGCGATTGGCCGTTGGTCATTCTTCACGACGATGCGAAGGTCGCCCGTTCAACAGCCGCTTTCCTGTGGTCCACCTGGACGCGCTTTGAACCGGCCAGTGATATCTACGCGGCCGAAACGAAAGTAGTGCGCCATCAACTGTCGTACACGGGACCAATTGTTATCGATGCCCGCACCAAGCCCGGCTTTCCCAAAGAGCTGATTGTGCGCGACGACATTCGTAAACTGGTCGATAAACGCTGGGACGAATACTTTCCATCCGCTCTATAACAACTCACTCAAGTCGGTGTAGAGGTGCTCGTAGGAGTGCCGTCAGTCGCATTTCCCTCAACCACATTATTCTTGAATGAGATGATCCTGCCGCCGTTATTAGGCGCCAGGCCCGTGTCGTTTCTGGTAATGGTCGATAGCGACAAGCGAATAACGGAATGAGCGCGGGCCATTATGCCCCTACCACCGTGCGCAACCAGGGAATTCAACAACAGGACATCGGAGTCTTCAGCCTCTATTCCAATTTCATTTCGCAGGATTGCCGAATCACGAATGGTCGCGTGCACCCCATGGTTTGCACCGACTGCGATTTGAGTAGTCGAGATAGAGCATCCCTCGATCGCCGCAATCCCGCCGGGAGTTGTGCCACCTGGATCGAGCCTGATACCAAAGTGAGCAATGTTACGAATGATTGAGTTCTTAACTGAAAGGTAGGCTCCGGACGCCGTAACGTTGATGCCGTTTTGAAAGCCATCAATTGAGACATCTTCTATGAACACCTGCCTGGCGGCGTTTACGGATATTGCATTCGTCCCGGTCATCATTCCGTTGATAGACAAGTTGCGCAGGCGAACGCTCTTTTGAACATCGGCGGAACTTGTGATGTTTATGTTGATTCCGCTGGTCCCTGCCGCAAGCGAGCTGGCAAAAGTGCCGCCGCCGTCAATTGTTATCGATTTGCTGATAGTGATGGTTCCGAAACCGCCGGGATCGCGAACGTTGATTTCACCGCCTGCATTTGTGTGAGTCAGAGCGCCGATAAAAGTTTTGCATGGATTTGTTCGGCTGCAATCGTTCATGTCGTCACCCAATCCCGAGACCCAGGTGCGATTGGCTTGAGAAAATGCAACTGACGAAAACGTTAGGACGGTAATTAGAACCAAAATCGTTTTCAAACTGAGCAAGGTTTTAAACATCGGCAGGCCTCCTTTACCAACGAGGTTGTTGTTCAAAAGCCAGGTGAGTTCCAAAAGCGACGTGTTGAAGGCGCAAGTTTAGTAACACCGGCGAGTCATTGGCAACAAAAACTCAGCTGGCAAGGTGCATCTATCTCGCTAACTTTTGAGAGGTCACAAAGGAAGGCGTAAAGTGAAAACCGCGCCCTGATCATTCGCCACCGTCAACTCGCCGCCGTGTTGAGTGACAACGCGGTGCGCCAGGGCCAGGCCAATACCGTGACCCGAAGCTTTCGTAGTGAAGAAAGGTATAAAAATCCGCTGCAAGTCGGCCGGTGCGATGCCTTTCCCCGTATCCTTGATGGTAATCGCTACCCATTCTTTACCGGTCTGATCGCGCTCGGTTGCAGCGGAAACCAGCACGCGACGATCGGGTTGGCTTTCGGGTATTGCTTCCGCAGCGTTGCGCATTAGATTGAGCAAAGCCTGGCGTAGCATCCGTTCGTCAGCACGGATAAGTGGCGAAGCAGCGGGCGAGAGGCCGGGGGTCTCAGTAGTGACGAGCTCAACGCGATGGTCGGAGAAGAGTTGGCGCAGTTCTTTGCCACATTCGGCGACAAGCTCGGCGACGTTCACTTCATCCAGTTGCAATGGCTGTGGGCGCGCGAAATTAAGAAAGGACGTCACCATCTCAGAAAGATTTCTGACTTCACCAAGCAATGATGCTGCAACCGTTGCGCCTTTTTCATCAAGCTCAAGGTTTTGCAGCAGTTGCACATAGCCTTGAAGCGCCGCGATCGCATTCTTGAATTCATGGGCCAGGCCGGCCGACATTTCTCCCAAACTCTCCAAATTCTTTTTAAGCGCGACCTGCTCACGCAGCTGCGTGACTTCGGTTATGTCAGTCAAAAGGCAAAGCGCGCCACGCTCGTTTTGCTCGGGCGAAATGTTGATAGGAGCGATGGTGGCGCCCAATCGTCGCGTAAGACGATCGCCGGCCACTATTTCAATCTCTTCGCGACGAAATAGAGTCCCGGTCTGCAGGCATTCCTGGACCATCTCGTCCAGTTGCGGCAGGTCTTGCAGCAAGGCGCGTGCGGGTTGGCCCACCGCGCTGCCATCAACTTTCAGGAGCGCGCGACCCGGCTCGTTGATTACGATCGAGCGACCGTTGCCGTCGAAGGCAATCAACGCCGAAGGCACGCTGGCAACAATGCGCTCACTGAAGCGCTCAGCCGAGACTGCTCGGTTGCTGGCTTCGCGGCGCAACTCTTCAAGCACTTCGCGTTGCTTTTGCAATTGCGCGACGACGGATTGGAAAGTTTCCAAAACGAATTCGCCTTCGTCCTGCGAGCGACTGGCGGGTGCGGTTAGCGAGGCCTTTTCGGCTTCGCCCACTAACTGCCGGTAAGGTCGCAGCAAGCGGCGCAACAAAAACATAATGCACAGTAAGCTACCGAGGAGGATGGCCACGAAGGCGGCGAGCAGAAGTGGACCGCGCGTAGCGGGAGTTTCCGGAACCAACAAGTAAAGGAGAATTGCGAACAGCGTGGCCAGCAAAAAGAAACCGGCCAGCAGCGACAGTCCAAATTGGTTACGGGTTCTTGTCATGAGGGGTTGATGCGAATTTTGCGTGTAATGGCCTTGGGACTTTGGTCTTTAGTACCTTGAACTTACTACTTGGAGCCCTTGGGCTTTGAGGTTACTGCCAACTGAAGGAACAGAGTACAAAGCACAAACACCAAAAACCAAAGACCAAAAACCAAAGACCAATTCGAACGTGTAGACTTACATCAACGAAATTGCCCTGCATACCACTCGACAATCTGCCGGCCGATAAGCAGTGCGGCGATAGCGCCGATTCCCAGAAATACTCCAAACGGCAGGAGCATTTGCAGGTTCCGTTTCCCCTGTCGCGCCATCAGCACGATTCCGATTAATGAGCCCGACAAGACACCGAGAAAAATATTCAATATGGTGAGCCGCCAGCCAAGGTAAGCGCCAGCCATAAACATCATCTTCACGTCGCCGAGCCCCATCGCTTCGATGCCGCGCAGTTTTTCCCAGGTCCATCCCATCAGCCACAATGATCCGCCGCCGATCAGAGCGCCGATCAGCGCGCCAATCAGCGACGCAGCCCAAAGCGGCATTCCTGCGAGCACGCCGTCAAGCAACATTGGCAGATCGTCAAAGTGCGGCGTGCCGGTCAGGTAGGGAATTGCCAGGCGAGCCAACAAGGCGAACACCATTCCGGGATACGTAATAGCGTTCGGCAAAATCATGTGCTCCGCATCGATAAAGACCAGAGCAGTGACGGCCGTCACAAAAATAAGATCGAAAGGCAGCGCGATGCTTAAGCCGTCGTGCCAGAAGGTGGCAAGAAAAAGGAGGGCGGTCAACGCTTCAACCGCCGGGTAGCGCACCGAGATACCCGTCTTGCAGTTGCGACAGCGGCCGCCCAGCATCACGTAGCTCAGCACCGGCAGATTGTCATAAAACGCGATCGCCGTGCCGCATTCAGGACATTTTGAGCTGGGCAAAACGATTGATTCTTCACGAGGCACGCGGTGAATGACAACGTTGAGAAAGCTGCCAATGATCGCCCCTACGATGCCGATGACGATGTAAAAGAATGGTTGGGGAAGTAGACTAAAATCCGGGGAGACCGCTGTTAGGGAAAGATGCATGCGGCGAGCATTGTATATTATTTCATCGTTGCATAGGTCCGATAAACTTTAGTTTGGCGTAGGGTTACGACAAGCTAAAGCTTATCGGACAACAATCAAAGAAATGCGGTTGCCGGGAATGCTGGCAACCGCATATCGGACTAGAGAATGTAAGTGAAACTACGGCGTGGCTGAATCAACAACGACGTTGTTCGCCCGCAATGTGGTCGAAGTCGCGCGTTGCAAATCCGCGAGTGCCTTGTTGTAGTCAGTCTCGGCCCGTAGTTCAGCGTTACGAGCGTTGGTCAGAGCATTCTGGCGTTGGAACAAGAGGAACGTAGTGGAACGCCCTACCTGATACAAGCGCTGCTCACCTTCGAGTTGTAGTTCCGCGTTGATTCTTGCTTCTCTTGCCGAGATTACGCGCAGCCGCGACGTCTCTACGGCTTGAGCCGAATTGCGCACGTCAACTTCAATTACCTGATCCTGTGAACGTGTCGACGCCTCAAGTTGCTCTTTTTGAATACGCGCGCCGGCAAGATTTGCTTTGGCAGTCTTATTCTTAAAAGGAATTTGAATCGCGACTCCGACTGTTAGGTTATAGGTGTTCAAGCTAAACAGATTGCTAAGTGTCTTTGCATAGCCGCCGACCAGATCGGACGGAGCAAGGTTGGGCGTTGCGACCAACGGACTCGAAGCTACCGGAAAAGCAGCCCGCTGCTGAATGTCCTGAATCTGACTTAACAGGAAAGCGTTTGCTACCAGATTTGGATCACCCGAAATCAAAGGCACCAGGGTGCCCGGGGTAAGGCTGCTAGCTTTCGCCGTACCTGCCAGTCCTGTGGTTGCCAGTGTGGTCTGTAAATCAAACTGTGGCTTGGTTTGATTTTTGAAATACTGCAGGTCGATCGCGTTGATGTCACTCTGTAGCTGCAGCCGGCGCAGCTCGGGTCGATTTTCGCGCGCGTCCTTCAGAGCGTTGTTGAGATTGATAGGTGTCGCGTCGAATTTCGGCGTATCAGTAGGTGTAATCTGCGCGGTCCACTCAGGAGCGGACGGGTCCTTGACGATAAGTTGCTTGAGGTTGTTCTCAGCTATTGAGACAGTCTGGACCGCGACGAGCAAAGCTGATTCGCGATTTGCGAGTTCAGTCTGCACTTCGGCTCGTTCCAGCGGTGCTTTCACCCCGACTGCGATCTGAGCCTCAACGTTCTTCAAATTCTCGCGAGTCAGATTGAGGTTTTCCAATTGGTTTTGCTGGTCGCGTAATGCGAAAACGAGGTCCCAATAGGCCCGCTGCACTTGTGTGATCACGTCAATCGTGCGCAGCCGAAAGTCGGCGTCGGACTGTTCCAACCGTTTCTTCTGAATTCGAATTTGCCGGCGGTTATTATCCACCGAACGGTTGCGCCACAACGGCTGCGTAAACGTCAAGGCCAGGTTAG
>DATAOU010000002.1:0-22053 GCA_036265575.1 Pyrinomonadaceae bacterium | reverse complement strand
TTGGTCTAACCCACGCCTCAATCGTTACAGGAAGACTATTCAGTACCTGCGTCTGTGCAGTCTCGACGTAGCCGCCCGCACCGCTGAAGCTGAAAGCCTGTCCCACCTTGCCTGCTGCAAACGCGGCACCGCCGTTAAACGTACCGTCAGTATGGTTAAGGATATCTGTCGCATCTCCCTCGCCTCTGTACCAGTGGACCATAGTATAAAGCGGTGCGACGCAATTAGGATTCGGAGACGGACTGGGTGATGGGCTGGGCGAAGGCGATGGGCTTGGCGAAAGTGATGGACTGGGCGAAGGTGATGGACTGGGCGAAGGTGATGGACTAGGCGCGGGAACGAAATCCTTGCCGCTAAAGTTGCCATTCACGGTCGTCAGGTTAACCGTGTAAAGGGGTTGCCCGTCAGTGGTCACATAACCTTCTACTAACGGTTGAAAATTAAATTTCCCACCTTGTGAAATCGTGGTGAAGTTGACGGTCTTGGAGTAGTTCCCGTTGGCATCCGTGGGTATCGAGTTTGTGATTGTAGTGCCACCGTTGTTCAGTTGCTGCTCAAAAACTAAAGTCACGTCGGGCACACCCTGGCTATTAGCGTTACGAACTTGTCCGCTGATGGTGACCGGAGCGGGAACAGGTTGCCAAGTCGGCCATTCATCCACACCCGCGTAATTCGTTAACCTCGTTTGGTTCGAACCGTCAGCGTCCATCACATAGATCTCTTTGTGGGTGCCGTTGCTTTGGTCGCTGCTGAAAGCTAGCTTTGTGCCGTCAGGTGACCACGACGGTTCCTTCTGACTACTGCCCACGTTGTTTGTGATCTGCGTGAATCCCGAGCCATTCACATTAACAACCAAAATTTGAGGCGCGCCACCAATATTTCTCTTAAAAGCGATCTTCGTTCCGTCGGGTGACCAGGCCGCATCATCATCCGCATTGGGCCCGCTACCAGTTGTGGGAACCGGGGCTTGGTTGCTGCCATCCGCATTCATTATCGCAATTTGGTTGGAGCCGCCTGCGAAGCCCCTTGTAAACGCGATCTTCGTACCGTCTGGTGACCACGAAGGCCTACCCGCCGTAATATTTGAGCTAACTAGATCCGTGAGTCTGACGCGATTGTCTCCATTCCCATCATTATCAAGGTCCACGGCGTCCATTACGAAAATGTCGTGAAAGGTGCCGCCCAGCGGACACCGCTGCCAGGCGATCTTATTACCGTCGGGAGACCAAGTTGGGCCGATGTCGTTTAGCTCGGAGGCGTCTGGATCAGTTGTCAGTCGTGTCGCCCCGGTGCCATCGGAGTTTGCAATATAGATTTCCTGCCGGCCGTTGTTCGCTCTGCTAACAAAAGCCAGCTTAGTGCCATTAGGTGACCAGGCTGGATATCGCTCCTCATCCAGGTGCGTTGCGAAGAAAGGCACTTGGGCGCCGCCATCCGCATTCATTTTGTAGATCACCGCGTCCCTAACAAAAACAATCTTACCGTTGGTGACCGTTTGGGAAGCCACAACCTCCGTAGTCTCGGCAGCTCTAATCGGCTCGGCAAGACGGGCGAGGTTTTTGCCGTTTGCCGGCTTCCCGGCTGCATGAGTGACAAATCGATGCGCTATCGCACCGGTGACTGCCAGAACCAGGACTATGGTGATTCCAATGACGTGACGGCGATAGAGGTTCTTCATAATTCTCCTTAAAACTGAGCGGGCATTTCGGAAACGGCATTCTCTACTTACTAACGCACGGTAATCGGGCGAAAGGGCTCAGCGGATCGAGTTATTTCGGTTTCTAGGGTAGGATTGCAGCCCCAGCTTCGAATTAAGAGCTTTATGACCTCCCCCCAAGTAGTCACACGCCTCCTGAATGACTGGAGCAAAGGCGATCAAACCGCCCTAGACCAACTAATGCCGCTGGTTTATGCGGAGCTTCATCGGTTGGCTGCGTCTTACCTGTCGCGCGAACGTTCCGATCACACACTGCAACCTACGGCGCTCGTTAACGAGGCCTATTTACGTCTCATTGACCAAAACAGTCTCGCCTGGGAAAACCGAGCGCAATTCTTTGGAATCGCTGCGCAAATGATGCGACGCATCCTGGTGAACCACGCGCGTGACCGTCACGCTGAGAAGCGTGGTGGGCCTGACATTCTTCGCGTTTCACTCGACGATGCGATTAGTTTTTTTGAGGAGCGGGACGTGAACCTGGTGGCGCTTGACGAAGCCCTGACCAGGCTCGCGGAAATGGACCAGCGGCAGAGTGTAATTGTCGAACTACGTTTCTTCGGCGGGCTGACGATTGAGGAAGTTGCCGCGCAACTCCACATCTCACCGGCGACCGTAAAACGAGAATGGACCACCGCAAAACTTTGGCTGCAGCGTGAACTGAGTAGGGTGTGATGCAAAACTTATGACACCAGAACGTTGGCAACAGGTTAAGGCTCTCCTCCAGTCCGTTCTGGAACAACCTACCGAAGATCGAGCTGAGTTTCTCATCCGAGCCGCCCCCGGAGATGATCCATTGCGTCTGGAAGTGGAATCGTTGCTCGAATTCCAGGAGGGCAATGAAGATTTTATTGAGACTTCCGCTTTGGAAATCACTGCACGCTCGGTAGGCGCTGAAGCGCAGGATGAAATGGAGGGAGCGCAGATCGGACCATTCCAGGTCGAACGCGAAATCGGTCGCGGCGGCATGGGCGCTGTTTACCTGGCGCAACAAAACGACAATCATTTCCAGCGACAGGTAGCGATCAAGATCATCAAGCGCGGCATGGACTCAGACGAGATCGTACGGCGTTTTCGAAACGAGCGGCAGATCCTCGCCAATCTCACCCATCCAAATATCGCCGGCCTTTACAGCGGCGGCACAACGGATGGCGGCCTGCCATTTTTCGTTATGGAATACGTTGAAGGAAAGCCAATCAACGAATATTGCGCGGCTCAGGGTTTATCCATCGAAGAGCGCCTCAAACTTTTTCGTACTGTTTGTTCCGCCATAAGTTATGCGCACCAGAACCTGGTAATCCATCGTGACTTGAAACCCTCAAACATTTTGGTCACCGACGATGGCGTACCGAAACTGCTCGATTTCGGCATCGCGAAATTATTGAAAGCAGATGATGAAGCAGCGCTGACCGAGACTATGTTGCGCGTTATGACTCCGGAGTATGCGAGCCCGGAACAGGCTCGGGGTGAACGCATGACGACTGCCAGCGATGTCTATTCGCTCGGCATCGTACTTTACGAATTGCTGACCGGCCAGCGACCTTATCGCCTAAAGAACCGCCTGCCCCACGAAATTGCACAAATCATTTCCGAGCGTCTGCCCGAACGTCCGAGTACCGCCGTCAGCCGCGTTGAAGAAGTGCCTGAAGCTGCGAGCTCTACTACCACGACGCAATCAACCGGTAAGACCGGCGCGGGCGAACTTGCAAAGCTCCGGCGCAGTCTTCGTGGCGACCTCGACAACATTGTGTTGATGGCGCTGCGCAAAGATCGGGCGCGGCGTTATCAGTCAGTCGAGCAATTTTCGGAAGACATTCGCCGCCACCTTGAAAGCCTGCCGGTGCGCGCGCGCAAAGATACGTTCGAGTACCGTGCGTCAAAGTTTGTGCAAAGAAACAAGCTGAGAGTCGCGGCGGCGGCAATTATTTTTGTAACGCTGATCGCTGGTGTCGTCGCCACCATCAGGGAAGCGCGAATCGCGCGCGATGAAAGAGCTCGGGCCGAACGGCGTTTCAACGATGTCCGTAACCTGGCAAACTCGTTCATCTTCGAGTTCGATACTGAACTTGAGAGTCTTCCTGGGTCGACCAAAGCGCGATCTCTTTTAGTGGAAAGGGCGAAAGGATATTTGGATAGTCTTGCGCAAGAAGTCAGCGGTGATGGTTTGCTGCAACAGGAACTGGCGAGCGCGTACATCAAAGTGGGAGACCTGCAAGGACGCCCGTACAGATTCAACCTGGGACAAACCGGGGAAGCTCTTGCCAGTTACCAGAAGGCCCTCGCTATTCTTGAGCCCCTTCGGCACAGTGGTCTCCCAAATCTCAAATTAGAGAATGACCTGGCTACTGCCTACGAGAGGATCGGCACGATCCAAAACCGTGCGGGAGATAAAGAGGCTTCACTTGAGAACGGTCGTAAAGCGTTTGAGATGCGAAAAGCATTGCTCATCCGTGATCCTGCAAATGTGAGCTACCGCCGGCAGCTGGCCGATAGCTACCTCTACTATGGCGACGCTTTAAGTAATGGCCCTTATGTGGGAACGGCTATCGAGGGAGTTCGTGCCGCCCTGGCAAGTCAGCAGAAATCACTGGACATGCGTTTGGAGCTGGCGCAGGAATTTCCAGCGGATGCTCAGGCTGAACGCGATGTGGCGCAGGCCTATACGAGAGTTGGTTTTCGGCTCACTGCTCTCGGTGCAAATACCAACGATAAGGACTATTTCCGACAGTCTTTGGAATGCCAACGGAAAGCGTTAGCCATACGCGTGAAAATGACTGTCCTTTATCCCGACGATGCGAGGGACCGCCGCAATCTGGGCGATCAATATATGCTCTGCAGCGAAGCACAGATGGCAAACAACGACCCCGTTGCAGCGCTCGACGGGCTCCACAGCTCCCTGGTTATTTTCCAAAAGGATGCTGCTGCTGATCCATCAAACGCCGAAGCACGACGTGATATGAGTTTCGTGCTGGACAAGATAGGTATAGCCCAAGCTCAGGTGGGTAACCGGTCTTCCGCTGAAGCGTATTTGAGGGAAGCCTTTCAGATTGCAGACCAATTGAATGCGGCCGACCCGGCAAATATAGAAGATTTGGGAACCATCATGGACACCAGTTCCCGTCTTTCGGAATTGCGAGAAAGGACCGGTGATTTTTCAGGAGCGACGGAGTACTTAAAAGCAATGGCAGACTTGTTTGAGAAGCGATTGCTCGTTTACCCTGCGAATACTTTAATGCGCTACCATCTCGCGGAAACGTATGCCTCTTTGGGAAAAGCTTGCGTTAAATATGCGAGCGCGCCTCGTGAAAGTTCCACCCGGCAACTGCAGTATTGGCATGAGGCGCGGAACTGGTACCAACGCAGTCTCGGCATTTGGGAAGACTTGCGCAATACGCACACGCTCAAAGAGTCAGAGGCCGACCAACCTGCAGACCTCGCCAGAGAGATTGCCAAGTGCGACATAGCGCTGTCGCTTCGCTCAATTCAGAAATGAAATGCGAAGATGATACCCGCTCCCAACGTTAGAGGGGCCAGTAGGCACCGAGCGTGCTGAGCATCTAGCCGGTAACGAGCCCGCACATTATCGGTTCTGCCTGATTTATAAACCACCCAAACCTTGTTCGAGCAGCTCAGCGTTTTTGCGCAATCGCGATTACGTTTTTACCCAGCGGAGGTGAAATGATTGACTCCAGGCGGCGTGTGGCAGGAACAATAAAGCGATCGTAAAGCCTGACCCCCGCGGGTTCCATCGCAGCAGATTTGAGTAGACAGTATTTCAACCACCACGGCGCGATCCCCGGAAGGTCGAAATAGTTCGAGAGAATAATTTTGAATCCGGCGGAATGCAGTTTCCCTTCCAGTTCCGGCTTTGAGTAACGACGGCAGTGGCCCACTCGCTCGTCAAAAGCTCCATACAACCACGAAAATGCCGGCACGAAAAGAAACACATGTCCGGTGTGAGACAAAGTTTCCCGGATAGTCTCCAGTTCCAATACGTCATCGACAATATGTTCGAGGACGTTGACGTAGATGATCGAGTCGGGATCGCCTTTGCTCTTAATGGCGGGAGCCACCTGCACGAAAGTTCCGTTATATGTATCGATCCTGGTTGCGGAATTCAGACTACGCGCGTTCGCAACCAGATGTTCATACATGTCGTGTGACGGTTCGACGAGTGAAAGCTGTTCGCAGGAGTGTTGTTTCAGAATCATTCCTGAGAACGAGCCCAGGCCCGCTCCCACCTCGACGAGATGCCGGCCCAGAAATGGTTTGAAAACTTCCAGTATCCAACTGTGATAGTTGGAAGCGCCGTCCATCGCCTCCAATTCTCTTCCCGGGTATTCTTGTGCTTCGCCGGGCGCGCATTCGGCTGACGGATTCCGTGCAGCTTCGCTACGGTCCGTCATGGTTTGCGCTCCTGTTCACTCACTGTATCGAACCGTGGCAGTGATACGCTCGCAGGCTTATACGCAACCTGGGGCAACTGTCGAAATGACGAGCGCAGGCTGCAAAAAAGGTTGAACCGGATTACGAACCACAGCGCAATCAAGCCGTCCCTGAACAAAACCTTCTTACCTTCGGCATAGGTACGGCCGTAATAGCTAATCGGCACTTCGTAAATCGCCAGCTTTAACTTCGCAATTTTTGCCACCACCTCAACCTCGAAACCGAAACCGCTGGAAACGATCGTCATGTTGCGAATGATGTCGCCGCGAAAAGCTTTGTAACCAGTTTCAACGTCGGTCATGTTGAGGTTGGTTAGGGCATTGGAAAGGAAAGTCAGAAACTTGTTCGCGAGGAAGTGATAAAAATAGAGAACGCGTGCAGCCCGGCGCACCAGGAAACGCGAGCCAAAGACTACATCTGCATGGCCCTCAAGAATTGGCCGTATCACTCCGAAGATGTCAGCCGGATCATATTCAAGGTCAGCGTCCTGCACGATTACCACTTGTCCCGTTGTCAACGCGAACCCTGTCTTGAGTGCCGCGGTCTTGCCGAAATTCCGCTGATGACGGACCGAGCGCACTTGCGGATACATTTCGACAAGCCGGCGCGCCACCTCAGCCGTTCCATCAGTTGAGCTGTCATCCACGATTATGATTTCAAGCAGACAGGGAACGTTCAGCAATTTCTCGACCACCTCTTCCAGGGTTGAAGCCTCATTGAAAACAGGCACAACCACGGACAGGCAAGCCGGATAAGCGTTTGCCGTCAACTCAGAATTATTTATTTCGTTCCGACTCATCTAAATTTCTTTGGATCGAGCTGACTATAGTAATCGATCAGGCTCCTCGCTGGGACTGCGGGCGCCCGCCCCGTTTTGAGGGCTGCAAGACGCGAGTACCTCGAAAGAAGCTGCACGCTGATCTCATTCTCGCGCTTCGCAATCGCGGCGGGCGGGCGCCCCGCGCTCCCAGTGAAGGCCTTGTTGCGGGCGACGCGGACTTTATCATATCTTGTTTCGCTAACGCGTCCTTCATGTTCATTCGGCCCCAACCCTAAGAGAGAACCAGACCAGGAATGGCAGCAGAAACCTTTCGTGCTCTGCTCTCGCAGAAGTTGAAATCGTTTCCACAAAAACTGGAAATTGGCGATCTCGTCATTCTCGTTTACATCGCAGCCTTTGTGCGACAGTGGTTCTGGATCGTTAACTACAACCCGGCCGCCTGGATTGTCACCTTCCTGTTTTCCCTGATCATCTGGGGCATCTATCTCAGCAGCAAAGATCGCGATGAGCAAAAGACTCCCCGCCAATTCTGGCTGGTTGTCGCGCTGCCGTTATTTTTGATCTATGCCATGCGAGCGGCATTTCCGGATACCACATTTGATGTGCTCGATTATCGCCTGATCAATGCTGAACGCGCCTTGCGAGGCTGGCCATTCAGGGGAGCTGACTTTTTCCCGGCAAGATTTCCCTTTAACCCTGCGCCTGATATGGTGACCGGAATTTCGCGCCATCTGCTGGGTTATCGTTTGGGAACGATCGTCAATTACCTGGTGGTTATTTGGATCGCGACTCTGCTCCTGAAATTCCTGCGGCGATATGTCAAAAATGTTTGGCTGCTGTGCGTGGCCGTGCTGGTACTGCTGCTGACCGAACATCTGCTTTTCATTATCAACAACTACATGGTCGACTTGCTGGCGCTGCCCTTGCTGTTGGAGGCAACGCGGATTGCTTTGCGCGCCGATGAGAAACGCACCGCTCGAGACTCCATTCGGATGGCAGTTTTTCTCGGGGGAAGCGCGGCATTTAAGTTGACCAACCTCGCTTTTGCAGCGCCCATTTTTCTGGTTTACGGATTCCAGCTCAGCCGCATCGCGTCGCGGCAGGAAGTTATCAAAAAGTTCTTGCCGATGCTCGGCGCGTTTCTCTTACCGCTGATTCCTTACACGCTATATATCTATTGGCAGACCGGGAACCCGGTTTTTCCTCTTTACAACAAAGTCTTCATGTCGCCGTTTTGGCCCACCAACGATCTCGGTGGGGTGCGCTGGGGGCCGGTGGTTGATGATCCGCGCTGGCTGCACATGAAGTGGTGGGAAGTCTTGCTGTGGCCGGTCTTGCTCCCTTTTAAGATCGAACACACTGCGGCGAATCTTGGACCACATGCCGGCAGAATTTCGATCGGCTTTATTGCGGCGCTCATCGGGTTGGTATGGAAGATTGAACGTCACACGGGGTCGGCGAATTCTGGGACCGCGGGCGTCCCGCCCGCAATGAGGGCGAAGCGCGAACAATTCGACCACTCAACATTGAGTAATAACGTAACCGGGCGGGTGGGACGCCTGCGGTCCCAGTCTCCGCGATCCCAGTCTACTGATCGGGATCTTCGATTTTTGTGCTTTATCGTCGTAAGCGGCGCAATCTTGTGGAGCACGCTCTCCGGCATGCTTCGATACGCGACGTATCTAGAGCTGGTTGGTGGTTTGATCGTTCTGGCGCTGGCCGCTCATCTCTATCAAAGCGTGACAGAACCCAATCGCTTGCAGATCTTCAAACGACTTGCGGCAGTAACCTTGTGGCTGACACTGGCAACGCAGGCTGCTGTCGCTTGTGTTTATGTCTACCGGTTTGAGTGGTCGTCGCGCCCAACCTTTTTCGACAATCCCCGTTCGTTTCTGAACGATTCCAAATATTTTTTCCGAGACTACTCACTCGCATCGTTTCTTTCGTCGCGCGAAAAAACGATGCTTTCACCGGTCGGCGCCTGGGCGGAAGGCAGTGCTCTCGAAAGTGGTATTGAGGTACAGCTGAATTCCGGCGCGCCGGCGTTGTGCCTTTACATGCCCGAATATTTTGGCACAGCTGAGTCTAAAGCCAGGTTTGCGCGCTCTCTCTCTCAGCTTGGCGACAGAAAAATGTATTCGCTTTGCTATGTCGAACACTTTCGCATCGCAGTCGAAAGTATTCGAACCGCCGGTCTGGCAACTGGGAAAATCGTTCCCCTGGTGATGCCCTATTATTCGGATCATACGCGCATTCACATGGCTCTTATCGAAGTACTGCAGCCGAACCAACCGCAACCGGGAAAACAGATTGCCTTTACACCCATCAACAAACCGCTTGCTGATGAGAACATGCATGCGGAAATCCACCTGGCCAGTCCATTGCCTCAGCTACGCGCTGGTTTGAAAGAAACAATTTACCTGAAGGTGCGAAACGCCAGCGCCAGTGTTTGGCCGGCATTGGGCGACAGCACCGGCAACTACCGGCTGTCAGTGGGAAACCATTGGTTGAGCGAAAACAACGTAGCGGTCGTAAACGACGACGGCAGAAGCGGGCTGCTTTACGATCTCAATCCGGGTGAGGAAATTGAAATTCCGTTGACCGTCACTGCACCCGAGCGGCCCGGCACATATGTGTTGGAGATCGACATGGTCCAGGAGGGTGTAAGCTGGTTTGCTTTGAAAGGATCAACACCGCTGCGGACGATAGTGAAAGTAGAATAAGAATTCGCGCGGATTAACGCGGATTCCACGAATCTGAAAGTGAAAACAGTTCTCAACAGATCCTCGGATTTTTCTCAGATTCGCGCTTATCCGCGTAAATCCGCGGCTGCCCTAGTTCTATTCGTCATCGCCATTTCCGTGCTGGCAATTCACGTTTACCGTTTCCTGCCTTTCATTGCCGACGACGCTTTGATTTCGTTGCGTTACTCGCAACGGCTACTGGCCGGCCAGGGTTTGACATGGAACCCGGGCGAACGGGTTGAGGGCTATTCAAATCTCCTGTGGGTTTTAGGCTGCGCTGCGCTCGGTTTAACCGGCATGGATCTGATCACCGCCGCGCGAGTACTCGGGTTTGCGGGAATCACGGCAGCGATTGGCGCTGTCGCTTATGCTCACCGCCCGCAGAGTTTCAAAACAGTATTACCCATTCTGCTGGTGCTGCTGTTTCTGCCGCTGGCTGCGCCGATTGCTGTCTGGGCGATAGGCGGAATGGAGCAACCGCTGGTTGCGGGGTTGCTCGCCTGGGCCATCGTCCTCTGGTACCGAGCGCTCGAAACAAAGTCCAACGTCCAAGGTCCAACGTCCAACGTCCGGACCGGGGCCTCAGAGAGTTCGCGGCTTTGGTTGGCGGGATTTCTTTTAGCCCTGCTCTGTGTGACACGACTCGACGGTGCCCTGTTTACGATGGTTGCCGTGGCAGTACTTTTGATTTTAGGAAAAGCGAATCGAATGGCCTGGCGACAAGCCGTAACTCTCGCGGCCCTGCCAGTCTTGTTCACGCTTCTTCAGATTGCTTTTCGACGCGCTTACTACGGCGAGTGGGTGCCGAACACGGCCCTCGTCAAATTTACGCCGTCGCTCAAACACGCGCTCGATGGTTGGACATACATCCGCGCCGGCGCGTTTCCGCTGCTGCCGCTCATCGCGGTCGCCGGCGCCGCAGTTGTCATTTCTTTTGTGAAGAAGTTTAAGCGGGCGCAGATGTTCCTGCTGACGGCCATGCTCGTTGCTTGGACTGCTTACATCATTACGATCGGTGGCGATATTTTCCCTGCGTGGCGCCACTTTGTTCCGCTGATCGTGACGCTTGTATTGATGGCGGCGATTGGCGCGGACTGGATTGCGAGTCACGCGCGTCGCGTTCATCTCTACGTTAGCAGTGCAGTGCTCATCGTTTTGCTTAGTATCTTCATTGTCCTTCAGGCGCGTGACAGTGAAAACCGGCGCGCCATCTCCGAGCGCTGGGAATGGGATGGCCGCTCGGTTGGCATGTTGTTGAAGCAGGCGTTCGGTAAGCACGATGCATTGATGGCAATTGACCCGGCAGGTTGCTTGCCTTACTGGTCCGAACTGAGGTCTGTGGACATGTTGGGGCTTAACGACTATTACCTGCCGCGCCATCCGCCGCCGGGCGTTGGTCAGGGAGCGATTGGTCACGAACTCGGAGATGGTCAGTACGTGCTTAACCGGCAGCCGGACCTTGTGATCTTTCTGCTGCCCACCGGTAATGATCGCGGCTATTTCCTGAGTGGTCGACAGATGCAGGAAGACCCGCGATTCTTTCGCGAATACACTCTGGTGCGTTTCCAAACTCCAGAAAAGATCGTTTCGCGAATTTGGGTTCGGAGATACAGCGAGCGCATTGGTATCCGCGCACTTAATGATCAGATCACCGTTCCAGCGTTCCTTTTGAATGGCGCCGATCCTACAGCCTACTTGAACGCCGCTGGTGAACTTGTGGTTTCAGCGTCCCGCACAACACCTGCGCGAATCACAAGTCTTGCTGTACCGGCCGGACGCTGGCGCATTCAGTTGGAAGATCAGGCAGCCCCAATGCGAGTGCGTGTATTTAGCTACGCGGCAACGACAACCAATGACACCCGCTCCGAAGCTGATAGAATGCTGCTCGACGCATCCATGCCCGCTGTGCTCGAGTTACCGCAAGGTGGTGCGATAACGATTGAGGTTTTTCCGGAAACTGACGGTGCGGTTGAGGTGAAGCAACTCCAGTTGACGCGTATCAAAGAATAAAACTTAATGAGTTTACGCGCACCCACTTCGAATATTTCTGCGGCGGAAGCAACTTCAGGGGTTGCTACCTCCGGAGGACTGATGTCGCTAATTAAGGCGCTGCGGGTCCATCAGTGGATAAAGAACGTTCTGGTGTTTGTGCCATTGTTGATGGCGCACAGGATTTTCGATACGGCGTCGCTAGTTCGTGCGGTTTATGCGCTGGTGGCGTGGTGCCTATGTGCTTCGGGCATTTATCTTCTCAACGATGTATTCGATCTTAAAACCGATCGGCTGCATCCACGCAAAAAACACCGGCCGTTCGCCGCCGGCACAATCAGCACCACCACAGTCTGGATTCTCATTCCGCTGCTAATGATTGCTGGGCTCGCGATTGGCTTCCTGCTGTTGCCCGAACCGTTTGGCCTGGCGCTGGTGCTGTACCTGGCTCTTACGACCGCCTATTCGATGTACCTTAAACAGCTACTGATGGTGGACGTGCTTGTGCTCGCCGGACTCTACACCCTGCGCGTGTTGTCGGGCGGGTTCGCCACGGGCATCCCGGTCTCACCATGGCTGCTGGCGTTCTCGATGTTCCTTTTTCTCAGTCTGGCTTTTGTAAAGCGTTACACCGAGCTGCGCGCGGTGACACCCGAAAGTGTGCCGCTAGCTTCACGCCGAAACTATGGAGTCGAAGACACAGAACTACTGAAAAACTTCGGCACCGTCAGCGGCTATCTTTCCGTGCTGGTCCTCGTCCTGTACATCAACAGCAAGGAAGTAGTCTCACTCTATCGCCAACCAACAATCCTATGGCTGGTCGGACCGTGTCTCTTGTATTGGATCACGCGGGTATGGTTGTTGGCCCATCGTGGCAAAATGCATGACGATCCGATCGTGTTTACAGTCAAGGACCCCGCGAGTTACGTCGTCGGCTTAATGGTCGTCGCCGTAGTCGTCGCCGCCACGCTCTGGTAAACAAATGGCTTTCCGGCTTGCCCCATAATATGACTGACAGCCCAAAGCGGTATGAATCGTGGGGGCGTTATCCGGTTGCGAAACCCGCCAAAGTCATCGCGCTGCAAAACCGCGAAGACAACGGCTGGCGTGACGATCCGCTTTCTGTGCTGCCGTTTGGTCAAGGCCGAAGCTACGGCGATACCTGCCTGAACAACGGCGCCACACTGCTGGATACGGCGTCGCTTGCAAGCGTCATGGAGTTTGATAAGCAACTGGGCGTCTTGCGCTGTGAAGCAGGCGCCACTCTCGCAGACATCCTGACATTGATCGTTCCCCACAATTGGTTCCTGCCGGTGACTCCGGGCACGAAGCAGGTTTCCATTGGCGGGGCCATCGCCCACGATGTTCATGGAAAGAACCATCATCGCGCGGGAACTTTCGGACGTTATGTGAAACGGTTCGAGCTGGTGCGATCTTCAGGCGAGCGCGTGATTTGTTCTGCGCAGGAGAACGCCGAATTATTCGGCGCCACGATCGCTGGAATGGGATTGACCGGACTAATCACCTGGGCAGAATTTGAGTTGAAGCGAATACCGGGCCCGGCGATAGCAATAGAGCGGATTCCTTTTGGCAACCTCGATGAATTTTTCGCCCTGGCCATTACGTCAGACCGTGATTACGAATACACAGTCGCATGGTTGGATAGTCGATTTAGCCGCGGCCATTTTGGCAAAGGCGTCCTGCTATGTGGCAATTCTGCTGAAGCTGTTGTGAATAAGCGGCGGGATCATTCGAGCCGGACTCGCAGCTTGCCCTTTAGTGTGCCTAACTTCTTGCTCAATCGGCCCACTATTAGGGCGATGAATTCTATCTATTACCAGTTGCAGACCCATCAACCGAAAACGGAACTAATCGATTTCGACCCGTTCTTCTATCCACTTGATGCCATTCCCAACTGGAACAGAATTTACGGCAGCAGCGGGTTCCTGCAGTACCAGTGCGTTGTCCCGTATGCGGAACGTGACGCTGTTCAGGAAATCTTCAAGCGCATTGCGCGCTCGGGACTGGCGGCGGTGCTGACGGTGCTGAAGGTCTTTGGCGAACTCACCTCGCCGGGTATGCTTTCTTTTCCGCGCCCGGGGATTACTCTCGCGATTGATTTCCCTTTTCGAGGAAGCGAGACATTAGAGTTGCTCAATGAATTAGATGAAATTGTGCTGGCCGCGCGGGGTGCCGTCTATCCGGCCAAGGATGCTCGCATGTCGGCCGAAGCGTTTCAGGAATACTTTCCTAACTGGAAAGCCTTCGCGCGTTTTGTAGATCCAAAATTTTCTTCGAGCTTTTGGCGGCGCGTGACCAGGAAGGGTTTGGCCGCGGATTCCGCGGATTAGAACGGATCTGAATAAAGCTTTAACTGTTAATCCGAATCCGCGTGTCTCCGCGTTTAATCCGCGGCCAAACCTGCTAGCGATGGTCGCGCTCCAACAGCCGCGCACGTTCGATTGAACCGGCAAACGCGGTGGTCAACTCGCCTGCGCCGTGCTGTTCCAGGTGCTTCACCCAATGCAAAAAACCATCGAGATTGTAATCGGGCGGGTCGTCGGGATTGCGGCGCAGGTAAGCAAAAAAGTAAACCAGAACGAGCGCGCGGTTCTGTTCTCTCTGCAGCAATCGCGGATCGGTTCCGATCTTCTCGAGTACCTCGGCACGAGTCGCGCCGCCCTTTTGCAACGCAGCTATCAACGCCGCTCGCTCGGGTTCGTCAATATTCAAATCAGCATTGGTGAGTAGTCTGTTTACAAACTCTTCATCAGCAGTCTTGCCGTACTTTGACTGAAACTCCGGCCGCTGGGCGAGCGACTTCGCCAGTTGCGCCAGTCGATCATTCAACGGCGGATCTGCTTCGGCTGAGCCCATGACGATGCCCTTACCTAAGTTGCTCATATCAGCGATGAACTCGGTGTAACGAGGCATTCTGCCGAAAGCCGCGAGATACATGCAGTAAACAGCTCGAGTCCAATCAAAGGAATGACTCAATAAATTCAGCGGATCATCCGCGATCGCCGTACTCCACTCGCGTTGTGGGATAGCAAAAGGCAACGAGGCTTCGCTAATTGATTGAGGTTCAGTCTTGACGACAGCGTAAAGATCATCATGCGCGTCAAACCGGTTGATGAAACGCAGCCGGCCATTCGCGACCGCGCGCGAAAAGAAATTTTCATAGATGGCTTTGCGTTCAGGACGCACCAGGTGAGTCATCACTACCACATAGGACGCCGGAATCTTTTCCAACAGATCGAGAAACTCGGAAGTGATCGGACCGCTGTTGGTTAAATTCTCGATCGCCACTTCATAAGGCGGCGCGAATCCGGAGGTCGCCGTGATCAAAGGCTTGCCGTGATCGGCGGCGCGCAACATGTGGTGATGATTGTAGCCGCCACCCGCCGGCAACATGACCAGCCCGCCGCGCATCGGGGTTTGTTTCAGACGCATGGTAACCGCGTCGGGAAATATGTCGCCGCGAATGATCGCCAGCGGTGTCGCGTTCAGTTCAAACAACAACAGCGCGCAAATAAAAATCACTACCGGCTTGCGGTTCCAATTGAACGGCCGCTCGCTAAACACATCCGCGATGCGCTTCACGCCCACGCCGGCGAGGATGGCCAAACCGAGGTAGGCATATGCGGCGCCGCGGGTCGGCATGCGCATGCCGCGAAAGAGCGGAATCACGTCGTAGCAGATTCGGTAGAAAAAGAAATTCCAGCCGAGCGAGTAAAGAAACCCAATCACGGTCAATAGCGTGCCGAGCCATAGGGCGTCGCCATTCCAACCGCGCAGGGTTTCGATGAGATTTGCATTTCGCCGCCGCAGGAAACGCGGATAGGCGATACCACAACGCGCAACCACGGCAATTGTCAGCGTGGTCAAAACGATTTCCGACTTGAGGTAGTTGAATAGACCGCGAAAAGCGCCAGTTCCTTCGAACTTCGTCGCCAGAACCGACAGTATCAGGCTAAGGGCAATCAGCACGTCTAACCAAAATACCCATCGCTTCCGGTACGCAGACAACTCCGCGTCGTTCTCCATGTCAGGAGTTTCAGTTTTTTTCCGGCGCGCAATTAACGCGATCGCGGAAAGGACCGGCGGCAGCAGACCCGGAAACAAACGGAAGCGTGCATAAGGTGTGATGGTTGGTCCAATTTTGCTCCACAAGGCCATGCGCGGGTGAATCGAAAGCCAATGGATGGGCAAGGCGGAGTTATCTTTCACTTCCTGGATGGTGCGCTTGAATCCGTAAATGCGCGACACGAGGTAGTAAGGAATCGTGAACGGCAACAACGCCACGCCGGCAACGCCGATCGCGCACAAGCCACGCTGCCAAAACTCCCGTTCGCGCCACAGCCGGTGCCTCGTCATCAGCACGATGGCGGCGAGCGTCATCGGCACAAGCGCATAGCTTAGCCAGGTCAGGCTCGAGAGTCCCAACATGAAAACCGTAAAGCCGAGCCACGCCGCGCGCCGCCGGCTCGTGCGTCGCGCGAAAAGCACGAGGGCTTCGAGCGAGAGTGGTATCCAAACAGTCCAGAGGTAGGGCAACTGCGACATCTGGTCCAGGCGGAAAGGTGTAAACGCGAATGCGATGCCCGCGACCCAGGCCACCGTCAGGCAACCGGTCAGGGTGCGGCCGAGACGAAAGGCGCCATAGCCGCAAAGCGCAAAGCCAACAAAGATGGCAATCGCGTGGACCGTCAGCGGACGGAAGCCAAGCGCGAAGAGCGGAAAGAAAATTACCGAGATGCCATACATGTGCTCGCTAAACGCGAGCGAGTATGGATAAGGATAGAAAATGTTTGCGTGAAAGAGTTGGAATGGATGAGCGAAGGTTTGATGGTAGTCCCACCACATTATCCAGGAAACAAGATAAGGATCACCTTCGTCGACAACTACGTCGCGCATGAAGCGGACGTAAGGCCAGGTGAGCAACGCGGTGAGCAAACAAAAGACGCCGAACACCGCTGCCTCGCGGGAGAAAACGCCGAGCCTGGATCGAATGGTCATAGGGGTGGGTTTGAAATCTCTGTGCGTCACAGGGAAATTATTTTCGCTGTTCCGCCGGGACATCCGATCGGGCCTGCTGCAGTATTCGCTGGTGTTCAATCGAGCTCGCAAACGCGTAACTCAGCGAAGCAGGCGCGTAGCCTTTGTCCATCTCTATCACCCAGTGCAGCAGTCCATTCATATTGTTGTCCGGCGGATCGTCGGGATTGCGTCGTAGATATGCAAAGAAGTGCAGCAATACCAATGATCGATTTTTCTCGCGGGCCACGAACTCTACATCGTCGACGAGCTTCAGCAGCACGCCGGCGCGTGTCACTCGTTTCTCCTTGAGCTCGCTGGCATCGGTCGCTTGCGCGGCCTCATCGGGCTTCAGTCCCGCGTTGGCATAAACGCGCGCGACAAAATCTTCGTCGCTTAGGTTTCGATAAGCGGAAACGAACGCGGGGCGGTTGATCCACTTGTCGGCAAAGTGACGAAAATTCTCGGCAAGCAGCAACTGATTATCTTCATCGCCGCCGACTACCCCCCGACCAAGCTCCGTTACGTCGCGCATGAAGTCAGCATAACGCGGCAGCGTTCCATACGATGCGATGTGCAGGCGCACCAATTTCTCGCTCCATGGCTGATATTTTCCCAACACATTTACCGGATCGGTTTCCAACAACGCCGACCATTCTCGGACCGACACAGTGTCGGGCAAACGGGCCTCGCTCTTCGTTTGTGGTTCAGTTTTCACCACCGCATACAGATCGTGTTGTTCGTCGAAACGATTGATGAATCGCAATCGTCCGCTCGTTACGGCCCTGCCCAGAAAACCGGCGAAGTCCGGCTGGCGTTCCAGCGGGATTAATTCATTTTCTACCACGAGGTATGACGCAGGAATCTCTTCGAGCACCGTCATCAATTGCTGCGGTATGGAACCCGCGCGCGTCAGGGTTTGAATTTGATCGACGTACGGAGGATCAAAGCCCGAGGTTGCAGTAATGAGCGGTTTCTCGTGATCCGCTGCGCGCAGCATGTATCGGGTGTTGTAATCCACACCGGCCGGCAAATACGCTATGCCGCCGCGCATTGGCGTGCTTTTCAAGCGCAGCGTCACCCGGTCCGGAAAAATATCGCCGCGTATGAAGTAGAGCGGCACCGGATTGAATTCCACCAACAACAGGCCGCACAAGATTACATAAACCACGCTCGGGGGCGGACGACGAAATCTTTGCGAGATCAGTTCACTGATGCGAATGCTGCCCAAACCCGCCAACAGCGCAATGCCGAGATAAGCGAACACAGCGCCGCGCATCGGCGCGCGCATGCTTTTGAAACCCGGCATGAAGTCGTAAAGGATGCGATAGAAAAAGAAGTTCCATCCGATCGAATACATGAAACCGACGACGGCCAGGATGACGCCAAGCCAGAAGGTGTCAGTGCGTCGCTCGGAACGAATGGTCTCGATGAGATTGAACGACTCACGTCTTAAGAACCGCGGATAGGCGATGCAGAGACGCACGATCACGGCAACTGACAGCAGCGAAAGAGCAAGTTCCGAGGTAATCACTTCAAATAAACCGTAAAAATCCGGAGCACGGTCATAGCCGACCGCGACAATTGCAAGGGCCAGGAAAAAAATGATCGTCGCGTCAAGCACGCGCAGGACTTTAACGGACATGAGTGCGGTTCTGGAGATCCGTGTTTGCCGATCCCAATTGTCCGACCCGTCCGCCCCGTTAAGCAAAAGTTCGCCTAACGCTAACAGCGGCGCCAACAAGCCGGGAAACATTTGAAATTTTGCAGCGTCGGTAAATTGCGCACCGAAGCCACGCCAAAGTCGGTTGCGGCCTTCAGCCACCAACCAGTGAATTGGGTGGGCAGAATGCGCTTGCACGTCATCAATTCGGCGCTTGAAACCATACAAGCGCGAGACCAGGTAATACGGCACAAGGAATGGTGTCAGGGCAACCGACGCCGCGCCGAAAGCTGCTGCACTATGCCTCCAGAATTTCCCATCGCGCCAAAGGCCGTGACGCGTAAGCAGCATTGCGCCCCAAACCACGAGTGGAATGATGGCCAACAACAGCCAGGAGATCGTCGTCAGTCCTGTCATAAAAAATGTAAAGCCAAGCCAGGCGGCCCGTTTACGCGTGCGTGCCCGTACAAACAATATGAAGGCCTCGAACAACAGCGGGATCCACATTGAAAACAGGTAGACCAACTGCGCCATCAAATTAAAGCGATAGGGAATGAAGGCGAAGATGACTCCGGCTACCCACGCGGCCCCGTTTGAATTAGTGAGCGTACGCGCGAGACGAAAAGCGCCATAGCCGCTAAGCGCGAAGCCGAAGAACATCGCCACCGCATGCACGGTAAGCGGTCTCAAGCCGAGCGCAAACAGCGGAAAGAACGGCAGTGTCAACCCATAACAATGCTCACTGAACGCGAGCGTGTAGCGGTAGGGGTAGAGGATATTCGCATGGAATAGATTCAGCGGATCGGTGAACGTTTGATGGTAATCCCACCACATGATCCAGGAAACGAGGTAAGGGTCGCCCGGTCCGGCCACCGCATCGCGCAATCGCGTCACGTAGGGCCACGTTATGGCCGAAGTCAGCGCGCAGAACGCGAGTATGATGAAAACTTCGCGGAGGAAAGGCAGGCGTTTGCTGGTCGCAGTAATTTGGCGAGCGACTGCGACCGCGCGCTGTTTCAGCGATGATGGATTTGCACGGCGCGCGGTTGTCATTGCCAGCGGCGAAATGTTAGCGTTGCCCCTAATTTCCAACTGCATATTCTCTGTGCAAGCTTTTGTTCTTTGTGTCTCTGTGTTGGTTGTTGATGCAGATTTGATTGACCACAGAGACACAGAGAAACGGCTGCAGAGAGAATACCTTGAAGACGGGCATTGTGTTGGTCTAAATAGCTTGATGTCAACAGAACCTCTTAGCGATCTTGCCGCGCCCCAGCTTCAGTCAGTGCCAGGCAGAATTGCAGTCCTGATTCCTTGTTACAACGAAGAACCGACCGTCGCGCAGGTCGTCGAACAGTTCCGAGCGGAGCTGCCTGGCGCCCAAGTTTACGTTTTTGATAACAACTCTTCCGATCGCACCGCCGCAGAAGCAAGGCGCGCCGGTGCAATAGTTTTAAGCGAACGCCGGCAGGGGAAAGGCTACGTGGTGCAGGCAATGTTTCGTCGAATTGACGCCGATTTCTACGTCATGGTCGACGGCGACGGAACTTATCCTCCGGCTGCGATCCACGGGCTGCTGGCCCCGGTGGTGTCCGGGGACGTCGACATGGTGATCGGTTCGCGACTGCACGCAGATTCGCAAAGTCAGTTTAAACAAATGAACCGACTCGGCAACCGGCTGGTGCGCGCGCTGCTCAACTTTATCTTTCACGTGCAACTTACCGATATTCTTTCAGGCTACCGCGTTTTCAATCGACGGTTCGTGAAGGGCCTGCCCTTATTTGGCGGGGGTTTTGAGATTGAAACCGAGTTGACTATTAAAGCCGTGCAACGCGGTTATCGCGTGCTGGAAATGCCGGTGGATCTGTCGCACCGGCCCGCCGGGAGTCATTCAAAGATTCAATTTATGCGCGACGGTTTTCTGATTCTTAACACGACGCTCGCGCTGTTTCGTGATTACAAGCCGCTCACTTTTTTCGGCAGCGCGGGTTTGATTTTGATCCTGCTCGGATTGATACCGGGCGGGATGGTTTTTATCCAGTTCATCAAGACCGGCCTGGTGCCGCGGCTGCCGGCGGCGTTGCTCTCGGTCGCGCTGATTCTCTGTGGCGGGATCTCGATGACGGTTGGCCTAATCCTTCACTCCATTGCACGCCGCTCGCAGGAGTTGGAATATCAAATTCAGGTTTTGGCCGATGAGCTGCGCAGCCAAGGCGGAAGAGAGTGATCGAACAGCGAGGAGGCGGGGGCAAGCCCGCCTTGCCGACCTGGAGACATTCCAGCTGGTTCGCTGATCCAAGGTGGAAGGACTGTCCTAGTAGTAGTAGCTCAACTTCGATCAGCTCGAGGTCGGGAAGGTGGGCTTGCCCCCGCGCTTCGTTCGTGAGTTTTGTCTCTCGGAGACTCTTTGGCCTTGACCAACCAGTCCAATTCAAACCTTCACAACCTCCGCCTGACGCTCGCCACGCGCGTGGAGCTCGGCGATGTAATGCTCTATCTCTACCTCGCGATCTTCGTGCGGCAATACTTCTGGATCATTAACAGCAACGCCCTGGCCTGGACGCTAACAATACCGCTCGCTGCGATCTGTTGGTACGTTTATGTCGCAAGTAAACCATTGCCAGCCGCTAGATATGGTCGCAGCTTCTGGTTGCTGGCAGCGTTGCCTTTGCTCGGAATCTACGCACTGCGTGCGGCGTTCCCTGATCATTCGTTTGATGTCTTGAATTACCACATATTGCACGGCGAGCGATCGCTCCGTGGCACGCTCTTCCTGCCGGGCGACTTTTTTCCGACTACCACGCCGTTCAATCCAGCGCCCGACACACTCACCGCAATCAGCCGGCACCTGCTTGGCTATCGCCTGGGCACAATCGTCAATTGGCTGGTGCTCGTTTGGGCCGCGCAAGTCGCGGACAGAATTCTTCGTTCTTTTGTGAAACGCGTGTGGTTGAGATCAGTGTGCGTGCTAGTCGTGTTTCTAGCTGAACATCTGCTTTTTGAAATCAGCACTTACATGGTTGACCTGCTCACGCTGCCCTTGCTGCTCGAAGCGACGTATCTCACGCTGAGCGTCAGCAGGACAGAGATTCCTGTCTGTCCCCCGTCTGATCCAAGTTCAGCAAAGAACAGACAGGAATGTCCGTCCTACCGCGCGAGTTTCTGCCAAGTCGCTCTACTGCTCGGCGTCAGCACCGCGTTCAAAATTACCAACCTCACGGTCGCGCTGCCGTTGTTATTGCTTTGGGCTTTCAGATTCTGGCAAACAGGTGGGCTGGCCAGACAACTCAAAACTGCTGCAGCGGGGTTGCTCATCTTCGTGTTGCCGCTATTGCCGTTCTGTATCTACATCTATCGCCTTACCGGCAATCCCCTTTTTCCCATCGCTAATATTTTCTTCAAGTCGCCGTATTGGCCCACGCACGGGGGCTGGGACAATCGCTGGGGGCCGGTGGGATTTTGGCAAACGGTCGCCTGGCCAGTCATGGTCGTATTCAAACCGGAAAGGTATTCCGAGTTGGCGGTTTATTCAGGACGCTTATCTCTCGGCGTGATCGCCGCAATCACCGCTCTGATTTTCGTAAGGAAGAATAGTGAGCTTCGCGGGCTTTGCTTGATCCTGCTGGCAACGTCGTTGCTCTGGACTGTTGCCGCACTCGGCTACAGCCGGTACGGACTTTAC
>DATAOU010000001.1:0-3391 GCA_036265575.1 Pyrinomonadaceae bacterium | reverse complement strand
ATCTGGTCGGGACGCCGAGATTCGAACTCGGGGCCTCACCCACCCCAAGGGTGCGCGCTACCAGGCTGCGCCACGTCCCGTCACTGCAAGTATCTCCGCAAAAAACAACTAACGCAATTGTGGGACAGGCATTCTTGCTTGTCCCCTGGTTTTAGGAAGACGTGGACAGACAGGAATGTCTGTCCTGCTGCTTCAACTCTTCTTGCGCGGTTCGCTCTCCAGCATTGCCAACAATTCGCGCAACTCAGTCGCAACCTTGCGCAAGGCTTTGCGATCTTCAGCAGTCCTGGCTTCCGAGACTGCCCGCGACATTTCGCTCTTGATTCCGGTGCGTGCGGAGACGGCGTTTTCGCCCGACTCCTCATCATGCTCTTCGCCGTTTTCCGGTGAAACTATTTTCAGTTTTCCGCCGGCGCGCAAGTCGTTTGCAAGGCGCTTCTTGGCCCCGGCAATCGTGTACTGGTCCTCATAAAGTAATTCTTTAATCCGCAACGCCATTTCTACATCGCGTTTGCGATAGACGCGCTGACCGGCGCGATTTTTTTGCGGCGCAAGAGTCGGAAATTCAGATTCCCAGTAGCGCAGGACATGCGCCTGCACTCCGGCCAGTTCGCAAACTTCGCCGATCTTAAAGAAGAGCTTTTCAGGGATGGCTACTGCAGAACGGGCCATGATTTTGTAAGACGGACTCTGTCGGTGCTGGTAGCACGGACTTCAGTCGGTGCTGGTTTTAATGGCACAACCTTGACCTGTGGATCGCGGTTCACAGACTAAAGTGAATGCTACTTCGGCTCGGGAAATTAAGGAGAACTGTTCGCGAGATTGCGCGGCAACCCGGCGCGGCCGCCATGTTACTGCGGGGCCTTTGGCGTGTCAATACTTGCACTTAGGCCTGATTAGTTAAAACTGATTCTTAAAAGTATTGTCTGAGGGTCGAACTCAGCCTGGTCAGTATAGAGCATGGATTAAGGGGAGCCGAGTCTTACGGGGACCGCGGGCGTCCCGCCCGCCCGGCTACATTACTTAGCATCGTCGGTGAATCCGTTTTTCGCGCTGCGCGCTCATTGCGGGCGGGACGCCCGGCGATCCCAGTGTGCAGCACTCGCTAGACCGTCCGTAGCCGCCAAGCTATAATCCGCCTTCGATTCTCCACACACAGAGGAAATCTTTCCACAGTGACCACGTCTCCAACTGTTTTCCGTCTGGCCTCCCGGCTTGATGAGATTGGCTTCTCTGACATCGTCAACATTCGCAATCGCATAATGAAACTGCGCGAGCAGGGGGCGAAAGTGTTTCAGTTTGAAGGCGGTGAGCCTTACATGAACACGCCTGACTTCGTGAAGGACGCAATGAAGCGCGCGCTTGACGAGAACAAAACTCGTTACGCACCTTCGTCCGGCATTCCCGAACTGCGCGCAGCGATCGCCGACAAACTGCGAACGAAAAATCAAATCGCTGCCCAGGCAAACGACGTCATGATTATGAACGGCGGGATGCAGGGTTTGTTCGGCGCCTTTCAATCCGTCGTTAACCCGCACGAAGAAGTACTTGTCTTCTCTCCTTACTGGACGCCGATAAAAGATTTGATCGCGCACTGCGAGGGCCGTCCGGTGCTGGTTCCCACTGCGTTAGCCCGCTCAGAAGGTTTCGAGAAAACTCTGGCGCAGTACACGACCGATCGCACGCGCGCGATCTACTACAACACACCGCAGAATCCGACCGGAGTTGTATTCACGCGAGATGAAGCACGCGCCGTGGCGCGCTTTGCGCAAGAAAGGGATCTGATCGTTCTTGCAGATGAAGCGTATGAGGATCTCGTGTACGAAGGCGAGCACTGCTCGATTGCATCGCTGGAAGGAATGTTTGAACGGACGATTACGATCTTTACGCTTTCGAAATCGTTTGCGATGACTGGCTGGCGGCTTGGTTATACAGTTGCGGCAGAGCCGTGGATGACCGGCATGCGCAAGACGACTTTGTACTCTTCCAATGGCGTCTCCACGCCGACGCAATGGGCGGCACTCGCAGCGTTCACAACAGAAACAGACATGCTGGAAACGAATCGAGTCGCCTATCAAAAGCGACGGGATCTCCTTCTGGCAGGGCTGAATGAGTTGGGATTGAGTTGTGAAAATCCGGCCGGCGCGTTCTACGCGTTCCCTGATGTATCGCGCGTCAGTCGCGACAGCCGAGAGGCGGCGGAGATTCTGCTCGATCGAGCGCAAGTGGCAACCGTTCCCGGCGTTGTGTTTGGACCCGACGGCGAATCGCACCTGCGCTTCTCTTTTTCCACCTCCATTGAGACCATCGAGGCGGGTCTCGATTCCCTGCGGCGCAATCTCTAATCATGAACGCGGGCCTGAGTGGCATAGACTTTAGTCTGTGGCTCCATCGCGGCCACAGACTAAAGTTTATGCCACTACCTTTTTGCCGCTAGTCCCATGAACGAGTTCGACTTCATAAACAAACTACGCGCGAGGGTGTCTGACTCTCCCTCAGTACTCAGCACTCAGCACTCAGCACTTATTCAAGGCATCGGCGACGATGCGGCAGTAATTCGTTATCAGGCCGGCAGGGATTTAGTCGTAACGACCGACCTGTTGATTGAGGAAGTGGACTTCGGACGCGACACCACCACTCCTGAACTGCTTGGTCACAAAGCGCTGGCGGTTTCACTCTCAGACATCGCGGCGATGGGCGCGCGCGCTCGCTGGGGGCTTGTCTCTATCGGACTGCCTCCAGATGTTTGGGATGCCGGCTTCGCGGAGCGGCTCTATGATGGTTATTTCAGTTTGGCCGGGCAGTTTGGAGTTGAACTGGCCGGTGGTGATGTCTCACGAACCACAGAAAAGATCGTTATTGATTCAATGCTTATCGGCGAGTGCGATTCAGGACGCGCGGTGTTGCGGCGCGGCGCGGAGCCGGGTGATCAGATTTTTGTAACCGGCTTTCTTGGCGATGCTGCCGCTGGGTTGCGTTTGATTGAACGCGGCGCGCGCGTGCATGCCGTTAGTGGCCCTAGACGTTTGGAAGAACATTCGTCCGACCGCTTGTTGCTGAGACAACTTCGCCCCGATCCACGTGTGGGCTGGGGCATTCTCCTGGGCGAACAACGACTGGCCACTGCGATGATCGACATCAGCGATGGACTTTCTTCAGACCTGAACCACCTCTGCAAAGAAAGCAACGTCGGCGCGGTAATCGACGCGGCACGGCTTCCCATCGATCAGGTGGTCACCGAGATTTGTGGCCGGCGCGCGCTCGATCCATTGATGCTGGCGCTGCACGGTGGCGAAGATTTTGAGTTGCTCTTTACCGTCAAACCAGAAAACGTCAGCAAACTACCAAAGCGAGTTGATGGCGTACCGGTCACCTGTATTGGCACGATCAA